>NZ_CP096829.1:2191859-2504982 GCF_023272795.1 Flavobacterium humidisoli
TTGTCATCTGCCCTTTATTTGCTAATAAAATAACATTTTGTAAGGAATTGTATAGATTTTTTATTTTATGATGAGTTATTTTGATTTTAATTGGTAAGTTTTTTATGATTTTTAATTTTTTAAAATATTGTTTTTCAGTGTATTGAAAAACAATAAGATGCGTTTTTGTTATATCATTTTTTTTGATTTGATGTGTATTTGTAAAGTTAAAAAAATGAGAATATTGTAAAAATACTTATAATATTGTGGTGTTTTAGTAAAATAAAACTGAATAAATAAGAAAAAACTAATTATCAAACCAAAACCACAAAAGAATGCACAAAACTACTCAAACACCTACAATTCGGGTAAGTAAAGCGTTGAAACTATTATGTTGTAGTACGCTTTTATTCATGAACAGCTTAAATGCTCAGACGGTAACTCCGTGGATGACCACAGGAGATCAAACTAAATTATTACAGCAGCAGGCAACTGTAAACTTCGGTACCAATTCAGGAACCAATCCTTCGACGGTAACAGTAAATGCGGGAACAACTTATCAAACCATGGATGGGTTTGGTTATACGCTTACCGAAGGAAGCTGCGAAGTTATTGCTGGAATGGCTGCCACTCAACAAAACCAATTATTGAATGATTTGTACAATCCAACAACAGGATTAAATGCAAGCGTAGTTCGTATCAGTATTGCAGCTTCAGATTTAAGCAGTTCTTCTTACAGTTATAACGAAACTTCAGGCGATACGAATATGAACAACTTCAGTTTGAACGGACCTGACTTGACTTATCTAATTCCAATTATTAAAAAAATCTTACTCATTAACCCTAATATCAAAATTTTAGCTACACCCTGGTCTGCTCCAAGATGGATGAAAACCAACGGTTCGTGGGTCGGAGGTTCGCTGCAAACACAATATTATGCAGCTTATGCAAAATACTTCGTGAAATATTTTGATGCTATGAAAGCACAAGGTATTAATATTTGGGGAATTACACCGCAAAATGAACCTGAAAATCCAAACAACGAACCAAGTATGCTGATGAATTCTACAGAACAAAAGAATTTCATCAATCAACAGCTTGGGCCTCAAATGGCAGCAGCTGGTTATGGAAACGTAAAAATCATTGCTTTTGATCATAATTGCGATAATACAGCTTATCCGATCGATGTTCTAAATAATAGTTCTTATGTTGATGGTGCAGCATTTCACTTGTATTTAGGAAATATCTCAGCAATGTCGACTGTAAAAACACAAACGGGTAAAAATGTTTATTTTACAGAACAATATACAGGTTCAGGTGGAAGTTTCAGCGGAGATTTTGGATGGCATATGCAAAACGTTGTTATTGGCAGTACAAATAATTGGTCGAAAACAGTTTTGGAATGGAATGCTGCAAATAATTCAAGTTTAGGGCCGCGTACTCCAGGCGGGTGTACCACTTGTTTAGGCGCGATTACAGTTAATAATAGCACAAGTTATACAAAAAATGTAGCCTATTATATTATTGGTCAAATTTCTAAGTATGTAAAACCTGGCGCAGTAAGAATTGGTTCTTCAAGTACAAGCGGCAGTATTTCTTCAGTTGCATTTAAAAACCCTGATGGTTCAACCGCACTTGTAATTTATAATTCAGGAGGATCATCAAATACGATAAAAGTAGTTTCAGGATCATCTGCTTTTAATTACGCAGTTCCGGCGTCTTCTGCAGTTACTTTTACTTGGGGTGCATCAAATCCTGTTGCGGTTACAGGAGTGAGTTTAAGTCCTACTTCTGCCACAATTGGAATGGGTCAGTCACAGCAATTAACGGCGACAGTTTCTCCAAGCAATGCTACCAATACAGCTGTAAACTGGAGTTCAAGCAATACTTCTGTTGCAACGGTAAATTCAAACGGATTGGTTTCGGCAATTGCTACAGGAAATGCGACAATCACTGTAACTACTGCTGATGGAGCTAAAACTGCCACAAGCGTAATTACTGTAACAGTTGGTTCAACTGGATTCCAAGGATATTATAATATTATTTCTAGAAATAGCAATAAAGGTTTAGATGTTGCAGATAATGCTACTACAAGCGGAAGCAGGATTCAACAATATGATATTACTAATGGAGGAGGAAGTAACCAACGCTGGAAATTTGTTTCGGACGGAAATGGTAATTATTACATCATCGTAAAGTCAACTGGAATGTATCTGGCAGTTGAAAATAACGGAACTGGGGATGGATTAAAAGTACAGCAGAAAACTTTTTCATCTTCAAATGAATTCAAATGGACGGTAACAAATCTTGGCACTGGTTATTACAAAATTATAAACGTAAACAGCGGTAAATCGCTTGATGTAGAAAATGTATCTACAGCAAATGGCGCTAATATTCAAGTTTGGGCTTATACAGGAGGTTTAAATCAACAGTGGCAATTGGTTCAAGTTGAATCTTCAGCGGCAAAAAGTGCTTTAGCAGTAGAAAAAACTGTTGCTGAAAATACGAGTTCAAATGATATGATGATTTTTGTTGATGAAACAGATGATTCTTTAAAAATTGATACCAATCATGAAGGAGATGCTGATGTGCAGATTTTCAATATCACAGGTCAGCCCGTTTTAAAGAAAAATGTAAAATTTCTAAAAGGAAATCAAGCTGAAATAGAAATTTCTCGATTACCAAAAGGGTTTTACGTGGTAAAAGTAAGTGACAATAAAGGTTCTTATTCGAAAAAAATCTTGAAGCAATAATTTATATCCACAATTCAATTAGTAATTTGTATTGAATGCGAAAAGGCTGTCATCCCATCTGACAGCCTTTGTTTTTTATTTATCCAATCAATTGTGTAAACAGATCTTGATTGTCATTCAGGTATTGAAATTCAAAACCATTTTCGGTCATTTTTAATTTAATAGGCATAATGTCATTTTTGTTTTTCAATTCTAAACCAACGACAACAGAACCAACTTCACGACTGTTTTTCTTAGCAAACTGGAAATACGTGATGTCATCATCAGGGCCTAAAATATTATTGACAAATTCTTTTAAAGCTCCCGGACGCTGTGGAAACTGAATCATAAAATAGTGCATCAAACCTTCATAAAGTAGAGAGCGCTCTTTTATTTCGGCAGTTCTTTCAATGTCATTATTGCTTCCGCTTACGATGCAAACTACATTTTTACCTTTAATTTTATCTTTGTAAAAATCTAAAGCTGCAATTGTTAGCGCACCTGCAGGTTCAACAACCATTGCTTCTTCATTATACAATCTTAAAATTGTAGTGCAGACTTTTCCTTCGGGAACCAAAATTATATCTTCTAAATTATAACGACAGATTTCAAAAGTTTTATCTCCAACTTGTTTTACAGCGGCTCCATCAACAAATTTGTCAATTGTTTTTAGCGGCGTATTTTTATTTTCTTCAATCGAAGTTTTCATCGAAGGAGCGCCTTTTGGTTCGACTCCAATTATTTTGGTTTGTGGACTTAAATGCTTAAAAACTTCAGATAAACCAGAAGCCAGCCCGCCGCCGCCAATTGGGACAAAAACATAATCGATAGGTTCTTTACAACTTTCTAAGATTTCTAACCCAACAGTTCCTTGTCCAGCAATTACCTTTTCATCATCAAAAGGGTGGATAAAAGTTTTGTGGTTTTTGATAGCATCAGCAGTTGCAGAAGCATAAGCGTCATCAAAAGTATCTCCTGTCAGAACAATTTCTACAAATGATTTTCCGAATAATTGAACTTGTTTTACTTTTTGTTTTGGAGTTGTTTTAGGTATATAAATTTTGCCCTGAATCTTTAAAAGATTGCAAGAATACGCAACACCTTGAGCATGATTTCCTGCACTGGCACAAACAATTCCGTTAGTCTTTTCTTTTTCGTTTAACGAAGAAATCTTATTGTAAGCGCCCCGAATTTTGTACGAACGAACAATTTGTAAATCTTCTCTTTTTAATAAAATAGTAGATTCAAATTCGTCTGAAAGATTTAAATTCTGGGTTAGAGGTGTTGCAGCAACTACGTTTTCAAGTTGTTTTTTTGCGTTAAGTACTTCGTTAAATAGATCCATAATAAGTTGTTTTTGTTTTTTGCCACAGATTTTAGTGATTTTCACAGATTCAAAAATCATTATAATCCTCTTAATCTGTGGCAAAAAAAATATTTGGTTTTTAATATTCTTAAAATAAAAAACCTCCCAATTGGGAGGTTTCTATAAATTATATTTTACATTCTTATATAGCACCTCGCCATTACTGCTGAATTGCAATAATGCTAATAATAGCGATAATAATGTTATTAAAGTTTTTCATTTTTTTTACTAATTGAATAACAAATGTAAATAATTATTTTTTTACCGGCGGATATTGAGCTAAAATTTTGGCTACGAACTCAGCAATTTTTTCATCTTTTTTGTCGATGTTTCTTGTCAAAGTTCCGATTCCTTCACCTTGCCAGATCATTTCTTTCTTTTTAGCATCGATCAAATCAATGTACAAAGTGCCTTCAGTAGAAGTTGAAACGGTTGTTTGATTACCATACATCATATAAGGATTCCAACCCCAGCCCCAGCCATAACCCCAGCCAGCGCTAAATTGGTTTACATCTACCTGCTCTCTCGATTTAGTAAAAATATTGATTAGCAAATCTGGATTATCGCTTTTGGTAAAGCCTTTAGCCTGCATTTGATCATCAATAGCGCGTAGAATTCTTCTTTTGTCTAAATCTGATATTTCAACCTTGTCAATTCCGGGCTTAAAGTAAGCGTATGTTTTATAAGGCGCAAAATCGACAGTTTTGTCATAATCAGAATAAACAGTCACACTGCTACATGAAGTAAGGATCAAAAGCAGGAAAAACGGAATTAACTTTAGTGTTTTCATATATTCAAAAATTAAATGTTCAGTTTTAATTAAAGCAAACTTTCGTCAACTAAATTTGGTAAAGTCACTTTTAATAAAGGCTCAACTTCCATGGCTCTTTTTATGGCAAAAACAGCACCTTCATTTCGAGCCCAGCTTCTTCTTGAAATTCCGTTGTTAACATCCCAGAAAAGCATTGATGCTAAACGTTTTGAAGCTTCTGTAGAACCATCAAGAACCATACCAAATCCGCCGTTTATAACCTCTCCCCAGCCAACTCCGCCGCCATTATGTATAGAAACCCAAGTTGCTCCTCTAAAGCTGTCTCCAATTACGTTATGAATTGCCATATCGGCCGTAAAACGTGAGCCGTCGTAGATGTTGGAAGTTTCTCTATAAGGAGAATCAGTTCCAGAAACATCATGATGATCGCGTCCTAAAACAACGGCGCCAATTTTACCTTTTGCAATTGCTTGATTAAAAGCTTCTGCAATCTTGATTCGGCCCTCAGCATCAGCATAAAGAATACGAGCTTGAGAACCTACAACCAATTTATTTTCTTGTGCGCCTTTAATCCATTTAATGTTATCCTGCATTTGCTGCTGAATTTCATTTGGAGCGGTTTTAGCCATTTTTTCTAAAACTTCGCAAGCAATTGCATCTGTTTTTAATAAATCTTCTGGTTTTCCAGAAGTACAAACCCAACGGAAAGGACCGAATCCGTAATCAAAACACATTGGTCCCATAATATCCTGAACGTAACTAGGATATTTAAAATCAATATTATTTTCGGCCATTACATCAGCTCCGGCACGAGAAGCCTCTAATAAAAAGGCATTTCCGTAATCAAAAAAGTAAGTTCCTTTTGCAGTATGTTTATTGATAGCTGCGGCATGACGACGTAATGTTTCCTGAACTTTTTCTTTGAATAATTCTGGATTATTTGCCATTAAATCATTTGCTTCTTCAAACGAAATTCCAACGGGGTAATAACCTCCAGCCCACGGATTATGAAGCGAAGTCTGGTCTGAACCTAAATCGATCTTGATATTCTCCTGATCGAAACGTTCCCAAACGTCAACCACATTTCCTAAATAAGCAATAGAAACCGTTTCTTTATTGGCTTTCGCCAAAGCGACTCTCGCAACCAATTCGTCTGTTGAAGTTACCACTTCATTAATCCATCCTTGTTCGTGACGAATTTTAGTAATCTTCGGATTTACCTCAGCACAAACTGTAATACAGCCTGCTATATTTCCTGCTTTTGGCTGTGCGCCCGACATTCCGCCAAGACCAGAAGTCACAAATAAACTTCCTTCAGGATTTTGTTTTATTTTTCTGAAACCGTTCAAGACCGTAATTGTAGTTCCGTGTACAATTCCCTGTGGGCCAATGTACATATAACTTCCCGCTGTCATTTGTCCATATTGCGAAACGCCAAGAGCATTCATTTTCTCCCAATCGTCAGGTTTAGAATAATTTGGAATCACCATTCCGTTGGTAACGACAACTCTTGGGGCTTCTTTATGAGAAGGAAATAATCCCATTGGGTGTCCGGAATACATTGTTAAAGTCTGCTCGTCTGTCATTTCAGACAAATATTGCATTGTCAATAAATATTGCGCCCAGTTTTGAAAAACAGCTCCATTTCCACCATACGTAATTAATTCATGCGGATGTTGTGCAACAGCATAATCCAAGTTATTCTGAATCATGTGCATAATGGCTTTTGCCTGCAATGATTTCCCAGGATATTCATCAATTGGCCTTGCATACATTTTATAATCTGGACGAAGGCGGTACATATAAATACGTCCATATTTTTCTAATTCTTCTGAAAATTCAGGAATTAAGTCGGCGTGATGTTTTGGATCGAAATAACGCAAAGCATTTTTCAGCGCCAACTTTTTTTCTTCTGCCGAAAGAATTTCTTTTCTCTTCGGAGCATGATTTATAGCTGGATCGTAAGCCTGCTTTGATGGTAATATAGAAGGTATTCCTTGTTGTATTTGTTCTTTAAAAGTCATTTTTTTTTAGAGATGCTAAGTTGCTAAGGTTCTAAGACGCTAAGATATTGTGGTTAGATTAACAACAGATTAATTTTTGTTTTTTTAAATTATGCGCCCCGCTGGGGCTTAAATGTGACTGACAGTTAATTGGTTCTATAAATATTTAGCTCCTCTGGTGCTGATAAAATACAGCCTTGGAAAGGCGAAATATTAGCCGACGAAATTGGAATTTAAAATTTGGAATTTATTTTAATTGCCTCATTTTCAAATTGTCACATTTTCTAATTAAAAAGAACTAAGGATAACGGATATCCGACCTATGATACGATTTGTAAATCGTAATCTTAAACTTTCTTGAACGAATATCCATGTAAATATTTTAGATTGTTGAGTTTAGATTTTAGATTGCTGAATTATTTAATTATCAAATTGCCACATTTTCTAATTAAGAATAAACCTCTTCATTTACACAAAACGGCATTTTTTTATCTTCAAAAAGTGCAATTATATTTTGTGCCGCGCAAATTGCCATTGCGTTTCTAGCTTCATAAGTTGCAGACCCAATATGTGGTAAAATGCAACAATTAGGAAGTGATAATAACGGATTGTCTGATTTCATTGGTTCTGGATTGGTAACATCAAGTCCTGCGCCCCAGATTATATTATTCGTTAAAGCCTCAAACAAATCTTTTTCATTTTGAAATTTTCCTCTTGCAGTGTTGATGAAAATAGCGTTAGATTTCATTTTGGCAAAAGCATTTTTATTGAAAATTTCGTTGTTTTCTTCTGTATAATTGGAATGAACACTTAAAACATCACTTTGTGAAAGTAACGTTTCAAAATCTACATATTTCGCATCCAATTCTTTTTCGGCCGTTTCATTATGAGAACGATTGTGGTAAATAATGTTCATTCCGAATGCGGCTTTACATTTTTTAGCCATTTCAAAACCAATTCTTCCCAAACCGAAAATTCCCAGCGTTTTACCGTAAAGTTCTTGACCTAAATTAGCCAAAGGGTCAAAACTTCCCCAATCATCATTTAAAATTCTTTTATGATTGAAAAATGACTTTCTCGCAACACTCTGCATCAATAAAAAGGCAACATCCGATGTAGCTCTGCTTAAAACATCGGGAGTATTTCCAACAGGAATTTTTCTGCTATTCGCCGATGGAATATGGACAGAATCAAATCCGACAGAAAACAGAGCGATTCCTTTTAAATGAGGACATTGCTGAAAAAAATCTTCGTCTAAATTGTTTGTTCCAACATTCAGCAGCGCATCATGTTCTTGACAGATTTTTATAAACTTTTCTCTTGACGATACATTTTCTGTTGGATTTATTGTAGAGCTAATGCCTTTGTCTTGAAGCAATTTAATGCCAACTTCGGGTATATTTTTATTTATAAAAACCTTCATCTTGTGGTATTCTAATTTTTATTTATTCTTCCTGTTTTTTTATCATATCCGTATGGACAGTGTCGACAACCGCTTTTGCAACAATAACCACGTTTTAAATGATGTTTTTCAGTAAAGCATTTGTAACCTTCGGGCGTATAGTAAAAATCTTCACCTTCGATTAATTTATTTTCATTACTTTGCTCTTTCATAAATCAGCTTCGCGTTCTTTTTCCGATAAACTAAAATCAAAAATATAAATATTTGATTATGATTTTATTGAAATCGAACAATTTTATAGCTACAAATTTATAAATTTTACAGCCAATGTTTCTGATTGTTGCTAAATATTTAATTCCGAAAGGATATCGAGGAATGGCTTTATTTCCTTTCGTTTTAGTTAAATATGATTTTGATAAAACAAACGGGGCTTTCGTAAATCACGAAAAAATACATTTGAGGCAACAGCTAGAAATGCTAGTTCTGCCATTCTTTATTTGGTATGTTTTGGAATTTTTAATCCGTTTAATTCAATACAAAAACAAAGATCTAGCCTATCGAAATATTAGTTTTGAAAGAGAAGCTTACACAAAAGAAACCGACTTAAATTATCTGAAAAAGAGATCTTTTTTTCAGTTTCTACATTACATTAAATTAAAATGAATCCAGTTTTCAATCAATCCATCAATATTCAATTTCCGAATGATATTTCGTTGACTATAAAGCGTGAAGATTTAATTCATCCTTTTGTTTCGGGGAATAAATTTAGAAAACTAAAATACAATTTACTTCAGGCGAAAGCCGAAAATAAAACCACTTTACTGACTTTTGGCGGAGCATTTTCCAATCATATTGCAGCAGTGGCTTATGCGGGAAAGGAACAAGGGTTTAAAACTATCGGAATAATTCGAGGAGACGAACTTTTTGATAAAATTGAAGAAAACCCAACCTTGAAATTTGCTCAAGAAAACGGAATGCAATTTGAATTTGTTTCAAGAGAAGCGTATCGTTTAAAAAGTGAAATTTCATTTCTAGAAAAGCTGAAGGATAGGTTTGGCGATTTTTATTTAGTTCCAGAAGGCGGAACAAACGAATTGGCAGTAAAAGGCTGCGAAGAGATTTTGAGAGAAGAAGATTCTGTTTTTAATTACGTTTGCTGTGCAGTTGGAACTGGTGGCACGATTTCGGGATTAATTAATAGTTCGTTGCAAAATCAGAAAATTTTGGGCTTTCCAGCGTTAAAAGGTGACTTTTTAACCGATGAAATTCGTATTTTTGCAAAAAAAGATAACTGGAATTTAATTTCTGACTATCATTTTGGAGGTTACGGCAAGATAAATTTAGAATTAATTGAATTTATCAATTCTTTTTTTGAAGAAACCCAAGTGCCCTTAGATCCAATTTATACAGGAAAGATGGTTTTTGGCGTTATAGATTTAATCAGTAAAAATTATTTTCCTGCACATTCAAAAATTCTAGTTATTCACACAGGCGGATTACAGGGAATTGAAGGAATGAATATAAAGTTGAAGCAGAAGAAATTACCAATACTAAAAACCAATGATTAAAAAAATTGTATTACTTCTCGTAATATTAGCTTTAGCAAGTTGCTCTTCTAGTAAACCTGCTATCGCGACGACTAAAAAAGCGGCAGCAGTTCAAACTCGAACGGCAGCTACAAAAAGAAGTACCCCTGTTAAGCCAATCGGTAAAAATTATCCTTCTACAAATAATACAACTGAGGTTATTCAATCTACTTCCAAAACAGTTGTTACCAGCGATTTGATTAATAATTATGTGTTGCTATACAAAGATATTGCAATGGGAAACATGAAAACGTACGGAATTCCGGCGAGTATTATTCTGGCGCAAGGAATTTTGGAATCTGGTGCAGGAAGAGGAGATTTGGCTGTAGATGCTAATAATCATTTTGGTATAAAATGTCATAATGATTGGTTAGGAGAAAGTGTTCGACACGATGATGATTCGGCTCAGGAATGTTTTAGAAAATATCCTCAGGCATCAGAATCCTATAGAGATCACGCTTTATTTTTGGTTGGGAAAAAACGATATGCTACCTTATTTACTTACGAAAAAGACGATTATAAATCTTGGGCAAAAGGATTAAGAGCAGCAGGTTATGCAACCGATCCTAAATATCCAGACAAGCTAATTAGTTATATCGAACGTTACAATCTACATCAATATGATTGTCAGGTTACAGGAAGAAACTATGTGCCAATTAATACTTCGGCTCCAACAAAAAAAACATCTTATGATGTCGCATCTGATCCAAAGATCAATATGAATGCGTATGATCCAAATTCATACGAAGTTCAAAAAGGAGATACATTGTATTCCATTTCAAAGAAATTCAATTTATTAGTTGACGATTTGAAAAGGAAAAATAACCTGACTGATAATGCTATTTCAATTGGCCAGAGGTTAAAGGTGAAATAAGTTTTGAGTCTCAGTCGCTCCCGATAGCTATCGGGATCAGTCTTGAAAATCAATCTAAAAATCAAAAATAAGTTTTCAGAAAATCTAAAATCTGAACTCTAAAATCTAAAATAAAAAATGTTATATAAAAGAAGTAGTCAGCTTTTTGCTGAAGCAGAAAAAGTAATTCCAGGAGGAGTGAATTCACCAGTAAGAGCATTTAAAGCCGTTGGTGGAACTCCGATTTTTGTAAAAAGTGCTAAAGGTGCTTATTTGTATGATGAAGACGGAAATAAATTAATAGATTATATTAACTCTTGGGGACCAATGGTTTTAGGTCACGCTTATCAGCCAGTTGTTGATGCTGTTATTGAAAAAGCAAAACTAGGAACTTCATTTGGTATGCCTACAGAATTGGAAACTGAAATTGCGGCTTTGGCTGTTTCTATGGTTCCTAATATTGACAAAATTCGTTTTGTAAATTCTGGTACAGAAGCTTGTATGAGCGCAATTCGTTTGGCTCGAGGATTTACAAAAAGAGATAAAATTGTAAAATTCGCAGGTTGTTACCACGGACATTCAGATTCATTTTTGATTCAGGCAGGAAGTGGAGCCGTAACTTTTGGTTCGCCAAATAGCCCTGGAGTTACAGAAGGAACTGCAAAAGATACTTTGTTAGCCAAATACAATGATTTAGACAATGTAAAAACTTTAATCGAAGCAAATAAAGGAGAAATCGCTGCGATTATTA
The DNA here is from genome assembly GCF_023272795.1 of Flavobacterium humidisoli. NCBI lineage: Bacteria > Pseudomonadati > Bacteroidota > Flavobacteriia > Flavobacteriales > Flavobacteriaceae > Flavobacterium > Flavobacterium humidisoli. The sequence goes on from NZ_CP096829.1 coordinate 2,203,304, forward strand.
TCGAAGCAGTTGCAGGAAATATGGGATGTATTCCGCCTCAAGAAGGATTCTTGCAAGGTTTAAGAGATTTGTGTACTGCAAACGGAATCTTATTGATTTTTGATGAAGTAATGACAGGTTTCCGTTTGGCTCGCGGTGGTGTCCAGGAATTATATGGTATCGATGCTGATATCGTGACTTTCGGAAAAGTTATCGGTGGTGGATTGCCAGTTGGAGCTTTTGCGGCACGAGAAGAAATCATGAATTATTTAGCGCCTCTTGGGCCAGTTTACCAAGCGGGAACATTATCTGGAAATCCGTTAGCGATGGCGGCAGGATTGGCGATGCTAAAAGCACTTGATTCTGATAGAGAAGTTTTTACTCGTTTAGAAGAAAAAACAGCTTATTTAGAAGCAGGAATTGATAGAGTTTTAAAAGCAAATAATATTGTGTTTACAATCAATAGGGTAGGTTCTATGATCTCGGTTCACTTTGATGCTAATCCAGTTACCGATTTCCAAACTGCTGCAAAAGGAGATAACGAAACGTTTAAGAAATTCTTCCACGGATTATTGCAAGAAGGAGTTTATATCGCGCCATCTGCATACGAAACGTGGTTTATTACAGATGCATTAACTTACGAAGATTTAGATTTTACAATCAATGCGATTGATAAAGTATCAAAAACATTTTAGATAACAAAAAAGAGGCTTTTAAAGCCTCTTTTTTTTGCATCAAGTTAGATTTTATCTTTTTTGTGCTCTTTCATTTTATCCCTCATTTTGTCTTTTTTCTCTTCTTGGAGGGCTTTCCATTTTGTGTATTGATCGGCTTTTAAGATCGATTTCATTTTAGCATCATTTGCTGCGATTTCGTCTTCCATTTGTTTTTTGAAAGCGGCTTTTTCTTCAGCAGTTGGCTTTGTGTTGCTATCTTTTTTTTCTTTTCTAGCTTCTCTAAATTTTTCGGCTTTTGCACTTCTTTCCGCCAGTAATTGTTTTACTTGTGCCTGCTGGCTTGCATCCAAACTTAATTCACTTGTCAATTTTTGCAATTGCTTTTCATTACGCTGTTCAGGAGTTAATCTTTCTCTTTGTTCACGTTGAGGTTTTTGATCTGTGTCTTGCGCAAAACTTGCTATTCCAACAAATAACATAGCTGCGATAAATAATTTTTTCATATTCAAGTTTTTTAATTGTTTACAGATTAGACTTTATTAATTAAAACAGGTTTAATGACATTTTTGAAATTGTGTTTTATTTAACAGATTGATAAGTTTTTGAAAGAATGAATTTAAATAAGATTATTATAACGCTAAATGTTTGATGGTTAGTGCTTTGCTTTGAATATTTTTTTTAACTTTAGTAAACTATTGCTTTTTTGTTGTTTAGGAAAAGCAATTTCCATGATTCCCATATTTCAGTAATAGATTTTCAAAACACAATTTAATACTTTATTCTATGGCAGATCTTTCCCAAGCCCACCGCATCCTTTTTTTAAATACTTTGGCATTTGCAATCTGTTTTGCATGCTGGACACTCAACGGAGTATTGGTCACGTTTTTAGTTGATAAAGAAATTTTTAACTGGAGTGTTGTACAGATCGGCTGGCTTTTAGGGATTCCTGTTCTTACAGGATCGATTATGAGATTGCCAATGGGAATTTTAACCGATAAGTTTGGAGGCAAAATTGTACATTCTGCTTTATTGATTTTAGCATCAATTCCATTGTTTCTTTTGCCATTTGCAACTTCTTTTACTGTTTTTGCCATCTTAAGTTTCTTATTCGGAATGGTCGGAACTAGTTTTGCTGTAGGCGTAGCTTCAACCTCTGTTTGGTATCCGAAAGAATGGCAGGGAAGAGCTTTAGGAATTTTCGGAATGGGAACTGCAGGAGCATCAATTACACCATTTCTCGCACCTTCACTATTAAGTGCATTTTCAGAGAGCGATCCCGAAAATGGTTGGAAATGGCTTCCTATTCTCTACGGTTCTGCTTTATTATTGATGGGAATTGTATTTCTGATTTTCGCTAAAAACAAAAAAAGCGAAGCACAGTCAAAAACGGTAAAACAATTATTGCAGCCCTTAAAGAGAGTGCGTGTTTGGCGTTTCGGAACTTATTATTTCTTAGTATTTGGTTCGTTTGTTACTTTCTCGCAATGGCTTTTGCCAAATTTTATGAATGTCTATCACACCACTTTAGTTTTAGGCGGAATCTTCACTTCTTGTTTTAGTTTGCCTGCGGGTGTCGTACGCGCCTTTGGAGGTTTTTTATCGGATAAATTCGGAGCTAGAAAAGTAATGTATTGGGTTTTGAGTTCTTCTGTGGTTTTAAGCTTTTTACTATTATTTCCGAAAATGGATATCACCACTTCTGGAAGCGGATTGTTATCCAGCAAAGCAGGAACAGTTACATCTGTAGCACCAGATAAAATAGTAATAGATGATAAAGAATATGCCATAGCCCAGAAAGACGAAAGTCAGCCGCATTCTAAATTTTTCCCTTCCAAAAAAACATGGCAGGAAGTGGTTGTAGAGCAAAATCAAAAAGTGCAAAAGAAGGATTTATTGGCAGAAGGAATTACACAAATTCATTTTGAGGCCAATATGTGGGTGTATTTAGTTTTGGTTATTCTAATAGGAATTTCGTGGGGAATTGGTTCTGCCGCAGTTTACAAACATATACCAGATTATTTCCCTAATGAAGTAGGTGTAATTGGCGGAATGGTAGGACTCTTAGGTGGTTTAGGCGGATTCTTCGGGCCAATTATTTTCGGCTATTTATTATCATTTACAGGATTTTGGACAAGTTCGTGGCTCTTTATTTTAGCATTATCGCTTACTTGTTTAATCTGGATGCATCGTGTAATTGTGAAAATGACAAAAGAAAAACTGCCTGAAATGGCTAAAGATATTGATCGAAAATAACCTGTCATGAAAGAAAAAACATTTAATACAAAAGCTTTATTAATTGCAACGGCAGCTTCGGTTTTTATGGTTGTATTGGTTTTCTATGGATCAAGAAAACTGCAAAATTTTGATGCGGCTTTAGTTACCTATCTCTTCGGAACTCTGTTTGCATTTTTCGGAGTCGTGTATCGCTATACGGTTTGGCTCCAGCGCCCGCCAACTTGGATGTATTTTAAACGCGGAATTCATTTTCTCTTTACAGGAAAAGTATTTTCGCATTTGTGGTTTTTAGGAAAAGAATCAGTTCAGAATATTGCTTTTCAGAAGTTCATTTATCCAAGAGGAAAATACAGATGGCTGGCTCATTTCTGTATTGCAATTGGCTGTTTTTCTGCTTTTGCTATTACTTTTCCGCTGACATTTGGATGGATCCATTTTACTTTGGCACCCAATTCTATTTCAGTTTACGAAGCTCATTTTTTTGGCTTTAAAGTAATGGATTTTAGACTTGATTCGATCATGGCATTTTTGACTTTCCACGCCTTAAATTGGTCTTCTTATTTGGTTATTCTCGGCTCACTATATTATTTAAGACGCCGTTTGACTAATCCAGGATTAATAGCTACTCAGACTTTTGAAGGCGATTTGCTGCCACTTCTTTTATTAATTGCCATTTCGGTTACAGGTTTATGCCTCACTTATTCATACCAATTTATGAAAGGATTCGCGTATGATTTTCTCGCAGTAATTCATGCCGTAACAGTTATTATGTTTTTGATATGGATTCCGTTTGGAAAGTTCTTCCATATTATTCAGCGACCAGCTCAAATAGGTGCGCATATTTACAAAAAGGAAGGAATGGAAAAAGGAATGGCAATTTGTAAAGAAACAGGAAAACCATTTACGGCACAACTTCATATAGATGATTTAAAAATAGTAACCAAACAGTTAGGGTTTGATTTTAGTGATGACGAAGGAAATTCGCATTTGGATTTAAGTCCCGAAGGAAAAAGAGACCGTTTGGCGAAAGCACATTTAAAAGCAAGACTTGAGGGCGGTAATTTATTTGGATGATTATAAATGTTTCAGGTTTCAAATTTCAGGTTTCACGTATGTGTAGAAACTTGAAACTTGAAACGAAAAAATAACAAAAACACATGGCAAAACTACCTGTATCAACTGAAAAAATAATTGAAGCATTTGGCCCGCATCTGAATTATACGCCAAAGGAAGGATATTCGGGGCGTGATGAACCAGATAAAACGGTAAAAACACATTGCTGTTTCTGCGGTATGCAATGTGGTATTCAATTATCTGTAAAAGACAATAAAGTAGTAGGTTTTGAACCTTGGATGGAATTTCCGTTTAATGAAGGACGTTTGTGCCCAAAAGGTGTGCAGCGATACATGCAAAACAATCATCCAGATCGTTTATTGCATCCAATAAAAAGAGTTGAAGGCAAAGGCTTTGAGCAGACCTCTTGGGATGAAGCGATGGACAAAACTGTTTCTGAAATCAAAAGAATTCAGGAAAAATATGGGAAACATGCTTTTTCAATGCTTTCTGGAGTTTCCCTCACCAACGAAAAAAGTTATCTGGTTGGGAAATTTGCTAGAGTAGCCTTAAAAACAAGAAACTTAGATTATAATGGCCGACTTTGCATGGTAAGTGCTGGTGCAGGGAATAAAAAAGCATTTGGTTTAGATCGCGCCTCAAACAATTATTCTGATTTAGAATATGCAGAAGTTATTATAGTTGCTGGAGCCAATATTAGTGAAACGTTTCCCACTTTAACCCATTGGATTTGGAAAGCCAGAGATCGCGGTGCAAAATTGATTGTAGTAGATCCGCGTGTTATTCCGTTAGCGAGAACAGCCGATATTCATTTGGATGTAAGACCAGGAACCGATTCGGCTTTGTATGGAGCAATGTTGAAATATCTCGTAGATAACGACATGTTGGATCACGATTTTATTGATAATTACACATCAGGATTTCAGGAAACGATTGATGCTGTCAAAGAGTATACTTTGGAATGGGCCGAAGAAATTACGGGAATTTCTAAAGAAAAAATTAAAGAAGCAGCCGAGTTATGGGGAAAGGCAAAAACAAGCTTTTTATTGCATGCGAGAGGAATCGAACATCACTCAAAAGGTGTGGATAATGTTTTGGGATGCATTAATCTGGTTTTAGCAACAGGAAGAATTGGAAGGCCCTATTGTGGTTACGGAACCATTACCGGACAAGGAAATGGTCAGGGCGGAAGAGAGCACGGTCATAAATGCGATCAGTTGCCTGGAAACCGTGATATCGAAAATATGGATCATCGAAAATACATTGCCGATGTCTGGAAAATAAAAGAAGAAGATATGCCTCATAAAGGCATTACAGCTTATGAAATTATTGAAGCGATTCATAGCGGTGAAATAAAAGGATTGATTTCGATTTGTTTTAATCCGTTAGTATCTCTTCCAAACAATAATTATGTACGTTCTGCTCTTGAAAAACTGGAATTTTATGTTGCAATAGATTTCTTCCTAAATGAAACAGCGCGCCATGCCGATATCGTTTTAGCAGGTTCATTGCAGGAAGAAGAGGAAGGAACAACAACTTCAGCTGAAGGGCGTGTTATCCGAATTCGTCAAGCCGTAACACCTCCGGGAGATGCCAGAACAGATACTTCGATATTATTAGAATTGGCAAAAAGGCTGGGTGAAGAAGAACGATTTACATACGCAGACAGCGAAGCGATCTTTAATGAACTGCGTGTCGCTTCAAAAGGAGGAACAGCCGACTATAACGGAATTACTTATAAAAAAGTCGAGGATAATATGGGCGTTTTCTGGCCATGTCCAACTGAAGATCATCCTGGAACGCCAAGATTATGGGAAGATAAAAAGTTTGCAACTCCAGATGGAAAAGCACATTTTAATCCTGCTCCGTATAAATTGCCAGGCGAAATTACGGATGAAGAATATCCAATAATATTAACTACGGGAAGAGTTGTGTCTCAATATTTAAGCGGAACACAAACGAGAAGAATCGGAAAATTGGTAGATCAGTTTCCAGAACCATTGCTTGAAATTCATCCAGAAATGGCCGAGAAATATAATATTCAGCAAAGAGAATTGGTAAAAGTTTCCACACGAAGGGGCGAAGGAATTTTTCCAGCCAATATTGTAGAAACCATTCGAAAAGATACTGTTTTTGTACCGTATCATTGGCCAGGGAAAAAATCTGCCAATCAGTTAACGCCTGGAACTTTAGATCCTATTTCAAAAATACCAGAGTTCAAAGTTTGTGCTTGTAAGCTGGAACCTTTGGGAGAAATAGAAAATTCATCAGACAAATCAAATGCTTATGCAAGTGTTTAATCTATAAAAAGCAACAATTATGAATTTAACCAATTATAATAAAAACGAAGAGTTTTTTGTAGACTTACAAAGATGCATAGGCTGCAAAGCGTGCGAGATGGCTTGTTCTGAATGCGAAACGAATGGTCAGGAATCGATGATTCATGTTAATTATGTAGAACGTGCAGTTACAATTCAGACCACCGTTCAGGTTTGTATGCATTGTGAAGATCCAGTTTGTGCGAATGTTTGCCCAGCTGATGCGATTTCGCAAGATGAATTCGGAGTAGTTCATACCGCCAATACGGAACGCTGTATTGGATGTTCAAATTGCGTTATGGCTTGTCCGTTTGGAGTTCCGAAGAAAATGGAAGAATACGATTTAATGATGAAATGCAATATGTGCTATGATAGAACCAGCGTTGGTAAAAAACCAATGTGCGCTACAGTTTGCCCGAGCGGTGCATTATTTTATGGTACTCGTGCTCAGATCGAAGAAATGCGTCCGAATAGTACGCCTGTAAATTCATTTGTTTTTGGAAAAGAGCGTGTAAATACAAAAGTAAATATCATGATGCCGAAGGGAAGCAACGAATTACGAATATTCTAAATCTAAAATCCATGTCTAAAGAAGATAATTTAAAAGAAAATTGGAAAAAAGATTTTCCTTATAAAAAGCAGGAATCCACACAAGTTAGCCGACGTGATTTTGCTAAATTCCTTACGCTGGTTTCTGGTGGTTTAATGGTTGGTAGCGGATTGGTAGCGGCAAAAGCGTATTTACTTCCAGCTGATGAAGTGGTTGGCGAACATTTTGTATGCGATATAAAAGATATTCCGTTAGGCGGAACGAGAGGCTTTGTTATTGAAGGAAGTACAATTCCGTATATTTTAGTTCATTTGGAAAGTGGAATGTTTAGGGCTTTCGAACAAAAATGCACACACCTTTCGTGTGCCGTTTATTACAAACCTGGAACAGGAATTATTCATTGTCCTTGTCATGAAGGCTCTTTTGATGCTTTGACAGGAGATGTTATTGCTGGACCTCCGCCAAGAGCTTTGCCTCAGTTGGAAGTGGTTTTGAAAGGAGAAAAGATTTTTGTAAAAGCTTTTGAAAATAAAGCGAGTTAATTGTTTAAGAAATATATTATGAGTACATTTAGAAAAAGCCAAAATCAGGCAAATCCAAATAAGTTGAATGTTATTCTTTCTACTTTAATATTTGTTTTAATCTTAAATGTAAGTATCCAAATTTGGTTGTTGTATGCCGCTTTAAACAATGCATTAGATAATAATAAAGAGATTTTGATTCCAGCATTTATTGGTTCGCTTATTTTATTTTTAATTGGTTTTGGATGGCTTTATTATCTCCCAAAAGGGAATTTTAAAAATAATAAAACATAAATATTTACTATTATGAACTTAAATCTTGGCGCAAACAAAATCGCTTTTTTCTCGACCCAGCCTTACGACAAAACGTTTTTCAATAAATACAATGAAGAATTTGGTTTTCAGTTGAACTTTTTTGAAACACAGTTAAATCCGCAGACTGTAGCTTTAATTGAAGAGTGCGAGATTGTTTGTGTTTTTGTAAACGATATTGTAAACGAAACGGTCATTAAACAATTGGCAGAAAAAAAAGTAAAAATAATTGCTTTACGTTGCGCTGGTTTTAATAATGTCGATTTAGAAGCTGCTAAAAAACACCACATAAAAGTTTGCCGTGTTCCCGCATATTCTCCTCAAGCAGTTGCCGAACATGCTATGGCAATGATTTTAACTTTAAACCGAAAAACACATAAAGCCTATAACAGAGTTCGCGAACAGAATTTCTCTTTAAACGGATTATTAGGTTTCGATTTATTCGGAAAAACAATTGGAATTATAGGAACCGGAAATATCGGAAAAGCATTTTCTAAAATAGCATTAGGTTTTGGCTGTAAAGTTTTGGCGTATGATATTGTCGAAAGTGATGAAATGAAAAAAGACGGTGTTTCTTTTGTTGGTTTAGAAGAGATCTTCAAGGCGAGTGATATTATTTCATTGCATTGCCCATTAAACGATCAAACGAAACATGTAATCAATAAAACTTCGCTGACTTTTATGAAAGACAGTGTTATGATCATCAATACGAGCCGCGGCGGATTAATAGAAACAGCATCAGTTATTGAAGGCTTAAAAGAAGGGAAAATTGGCTATTTAGGAATTGATGTTTACGAGCAGGAAGAAAAATTGTTCTTTAGAGATCTTTCTGCAGACATTATTCAAGATGACGCGATTCAGCGTTTAATGAGTTTTCCGAATGTATTGGTAACAGCGCATCAGGCGTTTTTTACCAATGAAGCTTTAACACAGATCGCTTTGGTGACTTTCAATAATATAAAATCATTGCTAACACAAAATGATATTGAAAATAAAGCGGCTTTGTTGGTGTAAATTATAATAATTTAAAATATCAGATTATGAAAACTAAAATTTTAATTCTAATCGGAATTCTGGCGTTAAGCTCTTGTCAGAATAAAAAAGATTCAAAAAATATTGTCAAGGCTGTTGTTCAAGATACGCTGTCTAAAACACTTGGAGGAACGGCAGATTTGAGTAAAGTTACTCCAAAAGAAGACCAAGCAGTTGAACTCATTCGAAAACAGCTGAATATATTATTAAAGAAAGATATTCCAGCAATGACAAAAGAAGATCGTTATTTTTATTATGATGCTTTCGATTTGAATAACGATAAGAAAAACGAATATTTTGTTGGTTTCTCTAACTCTTATTTTTGTGGAAGCGGTGGCTGTTCTGGTTATATTTTAAATAATGATGGAAGTGTAATCAATCATTTCACTGTAACTGATTTTCCAATTTATGTAACGGCTTCCTCAACCGATAAATTTTATGATCTGATCATGAAAAGCGGCGGAATAGCTCATCTTATAAAAATGAAAAATGGAAAATATCCATCAAATCCTTCCATTCAGGAAAAATTAAAAGGCGATATTCCGAAAGAAAGCACTTCTGTTTTGGATATTCACGGTAAGAAATTAGAAAAGTATTCGTTTTAAAAAATAAAAACCCGACAGATTTTAAATCTGCCGGGTTTCAATATTAGTAAGTTTGGTAATTTTTAAAATTCAAATTCTCCAATTAAAATTTTACTATCACTTTCACGTTTGTTTTCTTTTTGACTCTGGAAAACAGCAATTTTTCGTTCTTGTCTACCATCAGAATAGTAAAGATACACTTCTGCCATTATGGTTGTTGGTCCAGAAAGAATATTCTGTCTCTCACCGAAGAAATTAGTCTTGATTTTATATTTTCCTTTAATTGCTTTTTTTAGTAAAAACTGTTCAGGACCAAAACCTTGAGTGAAATCGTTGCTTAATCTTCCTCCAATTTCTGTAGATTTATGTGAGTACGAACAATCTTCTCCTCTTGGATCTGTAACCCAAAGATCAATATCTGTATTGTCTTTATTCCAGTTAATAACAACACGGATGTCAACAGGAAGATTTGCTTTGAGACGATCATCTACTTTGCTAGCATCAACATTTTTGTTTTGGCTCAAAATATTATTGATTTCCATAATCAAAATCTCTTCAATACCAGTATCTCTCACAGAAATCTCATCGGTATATTCCTGATAGAGCATACCTTTATAGATATTAAGAGCTTCTTGAGGTTTTTTATTGTCAACCAAAGCCAATGCATAATCTCTATGACTTTGAGGATCAAATGGTCTCCATTCTAGAATCTTTTGAGTTATCCACAATTCTTTTTCATAATTACCTCTCTGTTTTAACAGATAAGATATCGTCTTGTATAATTCTTCATTTTCCAAATCAAGTTCTGCTAATGTGCTTAAAACCTTTAGAGAGAGTGCTTTGTCTCCTTTTTTGAAAAGTAGTTTAGAAACATCAAAATAATAAGTTACCTGTTTTTCATATTTTGGACGATTTTCAAGATATTTCTGGTAAATCAATTCAGGAGATTGTAAAGCCTGAAAATCTTTCATATACTCTTGAGTGCTTTCTACATCTACCAAAGTTATTTTTCCAGAAGATGTTTTTTTATCAGCTAAAGAGTTGCTTTCTGCAGAATACACAGCATTGTCGCTAACAACACTTTCTTCTGAAGATAATTTTTGCGACTGCTTAGAAATTTTTGGATACTGTTTTTTTTCTGTAGGTTTAAATTCGCTATTCCACCAAGTTGTCAATTCTCGTGTTTTATCAAAAGCTTTAGAGAGAAGATCTCTTCTTTTTTCTAAAATCTGTTTTTTGTTTTGCGAAACTATTTTGTTGTATTCTGATAATAATTCCTGAGTAGGAGTGATGCCAAAACGTACATAATCGTTCACATCCTCCAATACAATAAGACTGGTGTTCTTGCTTACCACACCAAACTGTTCGCTCAGATTTCTGATTTCATCGCTGTTTTGTGTTGAATTAAGTTCAAGATCATTAATTTTTCGTTGTGCCCAAAATTGTGCAACAGGCCAATTATCTACTTGTACTGCATTAGTAAAATCTACAGGTACTTCAAATTTTTTATTTCCTACTGAAAAAACAGCAGTAAGTTTACTCAAATTAGAAGATGAAATCCCGAATATGTTGACTGGTTCGTTTACTGCAGTTCCAACGTTTGGAAACAGTTCCTGAAGTGTATTTGTTTCTTTAAAACCTAAAAATACAATAGGAAGTCTTTTATACGTTTTTAGAGCAGATTGCGTATCTAATTCGTTAAGATTGATAAAATTTCCTCCAGATTGTGACGCTAAAAGTTTCATCAGATTAAAATCAGAAGTTGGCGTGCTCGTTATACTGTTGACAGGTTTTTTGAATTTTAAAGTTAAATCACCAAAATTTGAAATTCCGTCAGAAAATAAAAGATATTCGTCTATTGATGAAATTTCTTTTAAAGCACTAAAATCGGTTCCGCCATCATATTTTAGATTCAGAATTCTGTCTTTTAATGCATTCCAGTTTCCTCCAGAAACAGTAAATTCTTCTGTTTTTTCTAAAATGTTATTTAAAAGAACAAAAGAGACTGTGACATTCTTGTTGTCTAAGAAATAAGCATTAAGAAAGTCCAGTTCTTTTTGATGATCTCTCTTTGATCCGCTGAATGAATTATCCCAAATAATAGCAATTTTTTGAGATTTTGCTTTTTCTTGTACAGGAAAATTCATTGAAACGCTTGCAGCAAAATAAGATTTGTCGTCAGAAGCTTTTTGAAGCATCACATTAGACGATTCGCTTACTTTTGGAATACTTACTTTAAGACTCTGAGTTGGCGTAAAATTAGTTTTCTTAATTTCAGCAATCCATTGATTTCCTTGTTTCTGAAAAGTAAAACTTCCATCTGGATTTTCTGTAATTTTAGGAGTTGACAGATTTTCATTAACCAACACTTTCAGATTGAATTTAGGAATACTAACAGCATTAGCAAAACTTAAAAAATATTGGTAATCAGTAGCCGAATTTTTCAACTCCTGATTGTAAGTAATTTTAATGATTCTGCTGCCTCTAGCCGTAAGTGGGTAAATTCTAGTTCTGAAATTGTTTCCGGCTACTTTTTCAATAATACCTGGATCTATATTTCTTTTTTCAATACTTTCAAATACTTCTTTAGCTCGTTCTTTTGGAACAGGAACTGCATCTCTTAAGCTTCCATTAATGTCCAAAGCATAACCGCTTACGCTTACACCTTCAGGCAATGGAAGTGTGAAATTTCCCTCTAAAATTCTGTCGCCAGGATTGTAAAATGTATAAGTAGCTGTAGTTGAGGCAAGATTTCCTAAAATCTTGGTTTCAATTTTGACCTCCTGTAAGATTACCGAATTTTTTTTCTGATTTTCGATATCCAGAGTTGGAATCTGTGAAAATGCGACGCTACAGAACAGTAGTGCACAGATAGTAAAAAATTTATTCATAATTAATAAACGCGATTTTTGTTTGATTGGAAATGTGAAAACCCGATTAGCTTTTAGAGTCTTTATTTTTTGATTTTTTTTCCAATTAAAGTGATTGAATATGCTTAGCTACAATTCCAAAATTGAAACCCTGAACCTGATCGAATCCACTGAAATTAACGGCAATCAGTTGGCCACATTCATTAAAAACCGGTGAACCACTAGCACCATGCGTAGAAGTTATACTGTATTGAATTTTGTTGCCATCAGATTCTTTACTTATTTGACCATTGTAAAGCTGTACTTTTATACCAGAATTGGTCTGTGCCAAATCTATTCCCATTGGATAGCCCACCATTATCGCTTTTTGCCCAGGAGCTAGAGAAGTATCATTGTCAACAATATTATCAAGGCTAATGATGTTAGTAACAGTTTGCGGAGTTTTATGATCGGCTACTTGCAAAATGCCTAAATCAATATTGGTGTCATCAGAAACTTTTTTCATTTCACAATTAATCCATTCGCTATCAGAATTATGAAGTGCAACTTGAATATCTACCGTTTTTACATATACTTCAATATTTTCGATTGAAACATATTCTTTTACTGGAATAGATGCAGCGATATCAGTTGATACTTGAGAGGTATCTGTTTCTGTTTCATTAGAACTAACAAATTCTTCACCCGCTGACTCAGTAGTTTCTTCGCTTGGTTCTTCATAATCTCCATCTCCCTCGCCTTCATCATACGAGATTGAAGCATGTGACCAGTTGTTATTAATAAAACTTTCATACTCATCTTCAGAAACATCGGTAGTAAGAATAGAAGCAACCTTCATTCTTAGATTTCGAATAGTAGTATTTACTTTTTCACTTTCTTCTTCAGTTGAATTCCATGGTTGTAAAACATGTCTATTGGTAATCATGTCTCCTTCTGTATCTACAAAAAAGCCAGTTCCGTAAATTGTTTCTTCCTTAGCCTCCTCAACGTCAAGTGGAATTTCTTTTCCATTAATTTTAGCAAAATAACCATATCGATGCTTTATAAGTACAACTGCGTTTTTGTAAGTATCATAGATTTTGGTATCTGTGCCTAAACAAACAGCTTCTTTTTTAGGTGTAAAATATTTAAATCCTAAGAAACCTGCCGCTGAAATAAAGATAATAGCGATGAGAACAAATTTGAATCGATTTCTTTTTTTATTGATTGTTGTTTCTAAGTCTTCGTTTGGGGCGATTTTTCTAATTTTCATTTAAAGTATTGGTTGAAAAATGTTAATTGAATGGTTTTGGGTTAAAAAAAAATAGACTTTGTATAAAGTCTATTTTTTCTTCAAATGTAGTAATTTGTTTGCTAAAAAAAAGCAAAAACAAAATCAATTGCATATTCAATGCTAACCGAATTTTGTTTTGGTTTTTAGTGTTATAATAAGGCTTGTGAAAGTATTTCTGGTAAAACAATTTGATAGAAGTAAAAATGTTGTTTTCCAATTTTTTAAGCGCTATTTTTTGTTTTGATTTTAATGTGATGGGAAGAAGTATTTGTTTTAAGAAAAAGAAACCCGACAGGTTTTTAAAACCTGTCGGGTTATTATTACTCGAAACATATATAATTGCCTTCTTGAAGATCTATTTGATATTTGTTTTTAAATTCTTTCTGTTTTGTTGAAACACTTGCTTGAGGTGCAATTCTTTTGTGATTATCAAAACAAATTATCGCATTTTTACTTTCAAGATTAATAGAATCAATTTTCTTTAAATAAAACTTAATGGTGTTTTCTAATTGTTTTATACCTTTTTTTCTTCGAACTGATAAGTTTTCGTCTGTAGCTTTTATTTCAGTAAAGTAGACACAATTATCATTAAGGATAACGTAGTCACATTGTCCTCCTTTTACACTTTTCATAAGGCAATCATCATTCTGAATGAAGTTATATGATGAAATTGTATTATTTTGAATATGAAAATGATATTTTTCTTTAGCATCGACCAAAACTCCTTTTTTTGATTTCGGGTCTTCAAAAACAAATGTATGTTTGTTATTAATTATGGTTAGGCAATTTTCTTCGATTTGAGGAAAAGCTTCTCTAAGTTGATCAATCATAAATTTAATAATTTATTAAATTCGTCAGCAAAACTGTCAGAAACAGAGTCAATCATGTTTTCGGAAATTTGTCCTAATTTATCATTCATTATCTTTCTTGCTTTTCCATTTTTCAATTCGTAAGCAATAAAATTTTTAGGATTAAGCCAAGATTCTTTTTTTATAATTTTGTTTACCTCTTTTGTTTTTTTTTGTCCCTTATCATGAGCCAATAATAAATTGTTTATTGATGCTAAAACAAATGGACTATGAGTTGTAAGAATTAAATTTTTTCTTTCATATAAACAATTTTTAACTAAATATTTAATCAATTCATGTTGTGCTTTTGGATATAAGTTCAATTCTGGTTCTTCAACAACAAAATTAAAATTATATTCTTCTTTTAAAGTTTTAGAATATTCAACTAAAAGTAAAATTGGAATTATAGATTGTAAACCAGAAGCAGATTCTAATAAATCAACTTTTTCATTTTCATTATGATATATGTATGAAGTTTTCCCTTCTCTTTTGTATTTTATTTTTTTGTCAATGATGCTTAAAGGCAATTCCTTAATTGTATTTATAGCTTTTTCATATTCTTGACCTATAGTAAGAAGATATTTAGGAATTTTTACATTATTATTAATTAATCCAAAAATGTTTTCAGATATCAGATGAAGAAAACTTCTTTCAGATGGAATGTAAATTGAATCAAACAAAAATATATTAGGAAAGCAATTAACTAATTGATTTAGAAGAAAAAAATAGTCATCAATTTTTCTTTCTCTTTCTAAAATATCAAGTAACCAATCTATATCATCATTATCAACCTTAAGTTTTTTGATCCTCTTATCGGCAAAATGAGCTTCAAATTTTACTTTTTGAATTTGATTTGAAAATAGATTGTAAAATTCATTTTTATGAATCAAGTTGAGTAAATTAATATAAGAAACTATTATGTACTTTAATGTTCTTAAAGCTTCTTCTGTGTCTTCATATGATACTTTTCCATTTTTTGAAATTGAAAGTAACTGATGTATCGAATTTTTTAAATATTTATTATTTGAGTATTCAAAATTAAAATTAGTAATCTCTCTGTTTAGAACTTCATATTTTATAAAAGTATTTAAATCTAAATAACTTAAAATATTATATTTTTCAAGTTCAGTTTCAAATTTCAAATTATGATTATTTCTAAACTCTTCGTCTTCTAGTATTGAAATCAATTTAGCCAAAGTACTTTTTCCTGAGGCTTGTGCTCCAATAAAAGTAACCATTTCTCTAACTTCGATATCAATATCTTTTAAGGGGCCGAAATTTTTAACAATAAGTCTTGATCTTTCCATGTTTTCAAAATTAAGGAAAATATTTATATATGAAAAAGGAGCTTCATAAAAAGCTCCTTTTTAAATTTTATATGATTTTAAAGGAATTTACCCCACCAATTCCACAAATTTAAACTCGCCATCAACGACAACTTTAGTCAAACCGTGTTTAGATAAATTTTTCATAGAAGCATCCCATTTTTTACCGCTTAAGTTAGCAGAAACTTTAAGCTGAGATAAATCCATTTTATTTTCGTTTCCTTTCAATAAAGTAATGATAACTTTTTCTTCTTCCGTCAATTCGATCTGAGTTTGTTTTTTCTCAGGACGCATTTGCGGGAACAATAAAACCTCTTGAATTGAAGCGTTGTTTGTTAAATACATAATCAAACGGTCCATTCCAATTCCCATTCCAGAAGTAGGAGGCATACCGTATTCAAGAGCTCTTAGGAAATCTTCATCGATAATTCCGTTTGCTTCGTCATCCCCTTTTGCTGCCAAACGCATTTGATCTTCAAAACGCTCTCTTTGGTCAATTGGATCATTTAATTCAGAATATGCATTTGCAATTTCTTTTCCGCAAACCATTAACTCAAAACGCTCAGTTAGATCTGGATTGTCACGGTGCTCTTTACAAAGCGGAGACATTTCTTTTGGATAATCTGTAATGAAAGTTGGCTGAATATAATTTCCTTCACATTTTGCTCCAAAAATCTCATCAATCAATTTTCCTTTACCCATTGTTTCGTCAACCTCGATTCCCATTCCACGTGCAGCTTCAAACAATTCCTGCTCTGTTTTTCCAGAAATATCAAAACCAGTAAAATGTTTGATAGAATCTGTCATCGTAACACGTGCGTAAGGCGCTTTAAAATTGATTTTGTGCTCACCAAAAGTCACTTCGCTTGTGCCATTTACAGCAATTGCACAATGTTCTAATAAACCTTCAGCAAATTCCATCATCCAATTGTAGTCTTTGTAAGCTACATATATCTCCATTGCAGTAAACTCAGGGTTATGCGTTCTGTCCATACCTTCGTTACGGAAGTTTCTAGAGAACTCATAAACACCTTCAAACCCACCAACAATTAATCTTTTTAAATATAACTCATTCGCGATACGCATGTAAAGCGGAATATCAAGCGAGTTATGGTGCGTAATAAATGGTCTTGCAGAAGCACCACCAGGAATTGATTGTAAAACCGGAGTGTCAACTTCCAAATATCCTGCATCGTTAAAATAACCACGCATCGCACTGAACAATTTAGTACGTTTGATGAAAGTTTCTTTAACTTGAGGGTTTACTGTTAAGTCTACATAGCGCATTCTGTAACGTAACTCAGCATCATTAAATGCGTCGTGAACATTTCCTTCTTCGTCAACTTTTGGCAACGGAAGCGGACGTAAAGTTTTACTCAAGAAAGTAAAGCCAGAAACACGAATACATTTTGCACCAACTTGAGTTGTAAACAATTCACCTTCAATACCAATAAAATCTCCTAAATCGGTTAATTTTTTGAATACTTGGTTGTATAAAGTTTTGTCGTCACCCTCACATAATACATCACGGTTTACGTACAGTTGAATACGCCCTTCACTATCTTGCAATTCAGCAAAACAAGCTTTACCTTGATCACGAACACTCATCAAACGTCCAGCAACGATAACCTTCTTACCCTCTTCAAATGATTCCTTTATCTGCTTAGATGTGTGATTTACAGGAAAAAGATTAGCTGGATAAGGATTGATTCCTAAGTTGCGTAAGTTTTGAAGTTTTTCTCTTCTGATGATTTCTTGTTCTGATAATGCCATTTTTGCTTTATTTTTTTAAGTGTGCAAAGATAAAGAAAAGAATGCAGATTTTAGAATGCAGATTTTAGATTTTTTGTGACATCAATTTATTGGGTTTCAATCATCTTTAGTCGGCATCGATAGCTGTTAGAATAGATTTGTTTCGAACAAATGTAAAATGTTCTAATGTCAAGTTATTCATTTACAGAGCTTGGATAAAGCCTCAAATGAAAAATTTGAAGTTGTTTTAAAATGCAACTAAAATAATTCTTAAAAGAAAGTATCTTCGCTTGAATAACTTAAACCTCAATTATGAAAAAAATTCTACTTTGCTTTTTTATTGTATTCTGTATTACAAGCTGTATGCTTAAAGAAAAAATGGTTATGAATGAAGATGGATCTGGAACTTTTTCTTACGGTTTTGATATGTCTCCGATGTATAAAATGGGCATGAAAAAAAGTGATTCGACTAAAGTTAATAAAGTCGTTGACACTACTTTTACTTTCAAAGACATGCTTGACAAGTTAACCGACAGTATTTCTAAATTACCAGATGCGGATAAAGAAAAAATCGCGATGCTAGAGAAAGAAAAAGAGAAACTTAAAATTTTGGAGAATTTTAAAGTTAGCATGAAAGTAAACGACGAAAAACAGCAATTCGAATATACTATGTCAATTGATTTTCCTAGTGGAACAGATTTTAAAACTATTGCAACACCTGCCGAAAGTTTAGAAGCGCTGGCTGCGACAGATAAAAAAAGATTAGGAGCTGTAAGTGCTGCGCCAAAGCCAGAAGAAAAGTCTAATACCACCATTTTTTATGATGGTAAGGTTTTTATTAAAACGGTTACTCCTTCTAAAGACGATAAAAAAGTCAAAAAGAAAAAAGAAACTAAGAAAGAAAAAAGCGACGACCCATTCTCTAAAAAAATGGAAGAAATGCTGAAAGAATGTAAATATACCGCCGAGTACCAATTTCCGAAAAAGATTAAAACAATTTCGCTTAAAAATGCAGTACTGACAAAAGACAGAAAAGGTTTTACGGTAGAAATTCCTTTAGATAATATGCAGGAAAGTAATGTGGATTTTGGTTTTAAAGTAGAATTTGAGCAATAATTGAGGCTTTCAATAAAATGTGTTTTTAAAAATAGTCTTTGTATCTTTGATAAAAAATAGAACATTAATGAAACTATCTAAACTACTTAGTTTTTCTTTTTTAATAGCGACTTTAACCAGCTGTACTTTTACTGAGAATATTTACATAAACGATAACGGAACTGGAAAATTCTCTGTAGATATGGATGGCTCTCCTTTAATGGAAATGGCTGGTGATCAGATTGCTGGGCAAATGGGAGAAAATAAAAAAGATATTGATACTACTTTTACTTTCAAAAAAGTGTTTGAAGAGAAAAAAGACAGTATTGCCAAGTTGTCGCCAGAAACGCAAAAAGAACTTAAAAAACTGGAGAGTTATATTGTATCAACGAAAATAAGTTCAGAGAAAAAACAGTTTTTAATGAACATGTCGACTGATTTTAAAAATGTAAATGAACTTCAGGATATTTTACAAACATTAGGTACACTGCAAAAATTAGAAGGAGGCGCAAATCCTATGGGAAGCGGTTTCGGAGATAATGGCAGTAAATTAAGCTATACTTATGATGGAAAGAAATTTACAAGAAAAGCAGTAGTAGATGAACAGAAAAAAGCAGCAAAGGCAAAAGATTCGGCAGCAGATATGTCTAAAATGATGTTTGCTTCGTCTAGCTATATTGTAAAGTATTACTTTCCAAAAAAAATTAAGAAAGTCTCTAACCCAACAGCTTTGTTTAGTGACGATCGAAAATCGATTACAATTCAATACTCTTTTACGGATTATATGGAGAATCCCGACAAACTTAACTTTGATGTTGAGTTTGAAAAATAATTAAAATGAACAAAAAAATCCAACTTCAGGATCTGGGCAAAAAAGATTATAAATCGACTTGGGAATATCAAGAAGAAATCTTTAAAGATATAGTAGATTTAAAAATCAAGAACAGAAGAGAAGAATTAGATCTGCCAACGCCAAATTATTTGCTTTTTGTTGAGCATCCGCATGTTTATACTTTAGGAAAAAGCGGTGATCTTGAAAATTTATTATTAAATGAAAAACAGCTCGAAGCCAAAGGAGCGACTTTTTATAAAATCAACCGAGGTGGAGATATTACCTATCATGGACCCGGACAGATTGTAGGCTATCCGATTTTAGATTTAGAAAACTTCTTTACCGATATTCATAAATACTTACGTTTATTAGAAGAATCAATAATTCTAACTCTGGCTGAATACGGATTAGAATCGGGCAGGAGTGAAGGAGAAACGGGAGTCTGGCTTGGTGTAGGAACTCCGTTTGCGCGTAAAATCTGTGCAATGGGTGTTCGCGCCTCACGCTGGGTAACGATGCACGGATTTGCTTTAAACGCAAATGTCGATTTAGGATATTTCGACAATATTATTCCGTGTGGAATTCGAGGAAAAGGCGTTACTTCTTTAAACGTTGAACTTGGCGTAGAAAAAGTAGACGAACAAGAAGTAAAAGCTAAAATCATCAAACATTTAACCGAGCTGTTCGAAGCTGAATTTGTTTAAAAAAGAATTGCTAATAAAAAGTAACCCGTTTCAAGTGTCGATTTTGAAACGGGTTTTTTTATTTTGTGTATTGAATGCGATTTTTTTTATAATAGTAATGGTACTCTTGAATAGTAAATTAGGCTTGTTTTTTTAATAGAAAGCAGTTTTTTTCTTAAATTTATATTCAAAAAACGGAAAAAACATTTAGCAAAAGTTAAGATTTTGCAGGGATGGCAAATTCCAGACTTCTTGTAGTTCTATTAGCTATTTATGCTAAATTTGGTTTTATACTATTTAATTTAAATTTTATTCCTGATTGCTTATGAGAAAGATCTACTTATTCTGTTTCCTTTTTGTGCTTAATGGTCTTTTTGCCCAAAAGAAAGATAAATTATATCCTATTGCCGTTTATGAAAAAGTGTGGCAGGAAAAAAACAGCGATACCAGATTAAAGATGATTAAATCAATCTGGCTAGAAGATAGTACTTTTGAAGACCCTTCGGCTTCGATAAAAGGAACTGCTGCGTTTAATAATGTTATTAACGAATTTTACAAGAAAAACCCAGATGCAGTTTTAACTTCGGGAGCCAAAATTGTAAAAGATAATTATGTAACCTGGGAATGGAAAATTTTCGATTCTAAAAATAATCTTATAATGGCAGGCCGCGACTTTGCGCGTTTGAATGGAAAAGGTCAAGTAAGTAAAATTATTGGTTTTTGGGATAAAGGAGCAGCACCGTCTGAAGCAGATGTTTTGAAAAATCTGGAAGCCGATAATTTAAAAGTAATAGCAAAATATTACGAAACTCTTTTTAAAACAAGAGACTTTGATACACTAGGAACTTTAATTGCAGACGGAGCCGTTTATAATCAAGCTACGGGTTTGCCTTATGGAGGAACTTATATTGGTTTTAGCGAATGGACTAAAATGTTTACAAAATCGACTGAGTTTTTTGATTTGCAGATAGAAAAAGAACCCGTTTATTTTAGTGATGCTTCTAAAAATGAAGTAATCATTTATTTTACGATAAACTGTAGATCTAAGAAATCGGGTAAAACAATGTCGGTTCCGATTTCAGAACATTTTGATTTAAAGGATGGTAAAATTACTGCTGTCAGGTCTTTTTATTATGACACCAAAACATTTGCAGAATTCTTGAAAAGTAAAAAATAAAAGAAAACGACCTATTTAATAGGTCGTTTTTTTATGGAAAGAAATTGAGTTCTAATTGCTCCGGCAAAAGTCTAAAACTCATTCTGTGATATTTTGTGGTTCCAAATTCTTTAATGGCTTCACGATGTTCTTTGGTTGGATATCCTTTGTTTTGTTTCCAGTTGTACATTGGAAATTCTTCGTGAATTTGATCCATATATTCGTCACGATATGTTTTTGCTAAAATAGATGCAGCGGCGATACTTAAGTATTTTCCATCACCTTTTATAATGCTTTGATTCGGAATCGATTTTAAGAGAGCAATTTCATCGTTAGAAAACTGTTTTCCAAAATTATTTTTAAGCCCAAGTTTAGCATTCAAAGAGCGGTTTCCGTCAACAATAATAAATTCGGGAACGTGTTTTAATTTTAAAATACATTCCTGCATTCCCTTCATAGAAGCATTTAGAATGTTTATTTCATCAATTTCATCTGGAAACAAATGCGTAACGGCATAACACAGAGCCTCTTTTTCTATAATAGGTCTTAAAAGCGCTCTTGTTTTTTCAGACAACTGTTTACTGTCATTCAGAATTTTATTTTCAAAATTTTCGGGTAAAATTATGGCAGCGGCAGTAACGGGGCCAGCTAGACATCCTCTTCCTGCTTCATCAGTTCCAGTTTCTAAAACAAATCCTGAGAAATTTTTTTCAAGCATTTTTTTAGGTTTTAAAAAAGCAAATATTGTACTTTTTTTTCTAAAAAGCATTAAATAGATTCAAATGAATACAATCAGTAATTGCTTTTTTAGAGCAATGATATCAAAGAGTAATACTGACAAAATTACGCTATTTTTCAAATTGACTATAAGTATGCAATATTGGTTAAAAACCCGTGAAAACACTTGGTTTTTATGATTTTTTTTATGAAATGGATAATTGGGTATTTTCTAAAAATGGATTGTAAAAAGATGAAATCATGGATTTTTGCAACTTAGAAGAATTGATTTACAATTTATTACGATTTGAAGACGAAAAGCAAATTGAAAATTTGTCAAATACAACATTTTCAGTCAAGAATGTTTTATTTAATTGTGTTTTTTGTAAGATTATACTTTTTTTTATTTTGATTTTTTGTCTATTTTTTTAAGAAAATAGCTATTCTAAATGTTAAATAAATGTTAATTTATTGATTGAAAAAATTGCAGTATTTTATGCTTAAAATTATGTATTGACTTGTTTTTGCGTTAATTAACTATTCATTAACAAATATATGTTAAAGAAATATTAAAAAAATGTTAGAGAGAGTCTATGAAACGCATTGTTCTTTTAAGAAAATATTAAGATGTTTGCCACATACTAATTCAAAATTTTTAAAAATGAAACTAAAGTTACATGGATTCTTAGTGCTTTTGGTGGCGCTGATTACGCAACTAACCTTTGCGCAAGAAAGAACTGTTTCGGGAATAGTTTCCGATAATGCAGGAATGCCTCTTCCAGGTGTGAGTGTATTAGTTAAGGGAACTAAAAGCGGAACGCAAACAGATTTTGATGGAAAATTCTCTATCAAAGCAACGTCAAGCGAAGTCTTGATTTTTACTTACATTGGAATGAAAACGCAAGAAGTTGCAGCTAGTTCTACAACATTAAGTGTAAAATTAACTAGTAATACTACAGAATTAGAAAGTGTTGTTGTTACTGCATTAGGTATTAAGAGAGAGAAAAAAGCTCTTGGATATTCTACTCAGGAATTAAAAGGAGAAGATTTAGTTGGTGGTACTACTGGCGCAAACTTCCTTAACGATCTTTCTGGTAAATCTGCAGGGGTATACATTAGAAAGAATACAAACTTTGGAGGATCTACAAACGTAGTTTCAAGAGGTGTTAAAAACCTTACTGGAAATAACCAAATGCTTATTGTTATTGATGGTATGCCTATTAATAACTCGAATGTGAATTCAAGCAATGGAGCACAAACAGCTGGAGCACGTAACACTTATGATTACGGTAATGCTGGTATGGATATTAATCCTGATGATATCGAAACATTAAATATTCTTAAAGGTGCTGCAGCATCTGCTTTATACGGGTTTCAAGCTGGTAATGGTGTAATCATGATTACTACGAAAAAAGGAAAAGCTCAAAAAGGTATGGGAGTTACTATCTCAAGTGAGTTTGGTGTTGGTTCAGTTGATAAAAATACTTTTCCTGTTTACCAAAACAAATACGGGCAAGGTTATGGACCAACTTATGACGCAGCAGGAAATCCAAAAGGTACTCCGGTTGGACCAACAGGTGCATTCTTTGTTATAGATAAAAATGGTAACCAAGTAGTAAGTACTACAGATGATGCTTCTTACGGTGTTGCGTTTGATCCAAATCTATCTGTTCTTACTTGGGAATCTTATTCTCCATATTCTTCAAAATATGGACAAAAATCTCCATGGGTAGCTGCTAAAAATGGTCCAATTACATTTTTTCAAACGGCTCAAACATTCAATAACTCAATCTCTTTTGAAGGTGGTTCAGATAAAAGCAACTTTGTTATCAATTACAACAATTACAAAGAGAATGGTATTTTGCCAAATAGTGAATTGAGAAAAAATAATGCAAGTATTAAATTCAATCACAAATTAACAGATAAATTATCTGCTAGTGTTTTTGCAAATTATTTAGCACAAACTACAACAGGTAGAAATACTACTGGTTACGGTGGTGATAACGTTGCAGGTTTATTCCGTCAATGGTGGGGAACTAACGTAGATATTAAATCTCAGGAAGAAGCTTTTAAAAATTCAGGCGGACAAAATATTTCTTGGAACATGGCAGATCCTGCTAATGGAAATACAAGCCCTAAATATTGGGATAACCCATACTTTACAAGATATAAAAACTACCAATCAGACGAAAGAAATCGTTTCATCGGTTATGGTCAGTTAGATTATAAATTTACAGATTGGTTAAGCGCTCAAGGAAAAATAAGTACAGATTCTTATTCAGAACTACGTGAAGAGAGAAAAGCGGTAGGATCTTTGGCTGGAACATTTGGAATTAACCGTTTAGCTGTTGGTTCAGGATACCAAAAATATACAGGTATGTTCTCTGAGCAAAACTATCAGTTTACCTTAAACTTCAATAAAAAACTTAATGATGATTTCTCATTAACAGGTTTAGTTGGTTATAATGCTTTAAGAACAAGACGTACGTCTACATTAGCTTCTACAGATGGTGGACTTATCATTCCTGGAATCTATGCATTATCAAATTCAGTAAATGCTTCTCCATTCCCAATTGAGGTTGAAGATAATACAGCAGTGAATAGTGTTTATGCTTCTGCTTCAGTAGGATTTAGAGATTTCCTTTACTTAGAAGGAACAGTACGTAATGATGCATTCTCTATGTTGCCAGAAGGAAACAATGATGTTAATACATATTCTGTTTCTGGAAGTTATGTTTTTACAAAACATATTAATGCTCCATGGTTAACTTTCGGTAAATTAAGAGCGAGTTATGCTGAGAATCCACAAGGAAGTATCGATTCTTATGCATTACAAGATGTGTTTACTAAATTTAACCCATTTGGTTCAAACCAACTTTATTCAAGACCAAACATTGCTAATAATCCAGAATTACACCCTGTTAAAACTACATCTCAAGAACTTGGTTTAGAGATGCAATTCCTTGACAGAAGAGTAGGTTTTGATGTGAGTGTTTATAAAAGTTTAAGTGAAGACCAAATTTTCCCAGTAGATTATTCTACTGCAACTGGTAACTCTTCTAGATACGTAAACGCGGGATCTGTAGAAAATAAAGGTGTTGAGGTAATCTTCAATGTAACTCCTTTCAAAACAAATGACTTTCAGTGGGATATCAACGTAAACTGGTCTAAAAACGAGAATACAGTTGTAGCTTTAACAGAAGGTGTTGATGTTTTAACAATTGGTACATTCCAAGGTGGTGTTAGTATTGTAGGTACAAAAGGACATGCTTATGGAGATATCCTTGGAAAAGATTTTATCTACAGTGCAGACGGACAAAAAGTAACTAAAAATGGAGTTTATTTACAAACTGCAACTACTAATAATGTAATTGGTAACGTTACTCCAGATTGGATTGGTGGTGTTCGTAACAAATTTACTTACAAACAAGTTTCTCTAGGTTTCTTAATTGATGTTCAAAAAGGAGGAGATATTTTCTCTCTTGACCAATATTATGGACAAAGCTCTGGTTTATATACTTCTACAGCAGGAAACAACGAACTTGGAAACCCTGTAAGAAATACACTTGCTAATGGTGGAGGTGTTATCTTGCCTGGAGTAAATGAAGATGGAACTCCTAATGCTACAAGAACACCAAGTCCTGAAGTAGCTGGAAGTATCTATGGTTACAATAATAATCCACAAAAAGCATTTGTTTACGATGCAAGTTATGTGAAATTAAGAGAGGTAAGCATTACTTATAGTTTCCCTAAACAATTTATAGCTAAAGCAGGTTTGAATGATTTACGTCTTTCTTTAGTAGGTTCTAACTTATGGATCATCAGTAAAAATCTTCCAGATGCAGATCCAGAAAGTGGTATAAGTTCAGGTAACTTATCATCAGGTTATTCAGGAGGTTCACTTCCGACAACAAGAAATATTGGTTGTAACCTAACATTAAAATTTTAAATCATGAAAAAAGTACTTTTATTAATGTCTGTGGTAGGTATGATGGTTTCGTGCAGCCAAGACATTACAGATATGAATGTTGATCCGAAAAGACCAACAACAACCAAAGCGGAATTTTTGTTTACCAATGCTGAGAAAAAATTAGTCGATCAAATGGTTAGTACTAGTGTAAATAATAACGTTTTTAGATTATTTGCACAGCAATGGACAGAGACAACTTATCCAGATGAGAGCCAGTATAACATTACAAACAGAAAAATTCCAGATACGCACTTTTTGGTTTTGTACAGAGATGTTTTAGCAGATTTTCATGATTCAAGAGTTATGATTGCAGCAACAGCTACTGCAACTCCTGCTGATGAAGCGATCAAACAAAATAAATTAGCACTTATCGATATCTTAGAAGCTTATGCTTATAGCGTATTGGTAGATACTTTTGGAAACGTTCCTTACTCACAAGCAATTGATATTCAAAAATATCCTTTACCAGCTTACGATGATGCAAAAACTATTTACCAAGATCTTATTAAAAGATTAAGTGCATCTGCTGCAGTTTTAAAAGCAAATAGTACAGTAGCTAACTTCGGTGCTGCAGATATCATCTATTCAGGTAATGCTGCAAGTAATGCAAAATGGGCAAAATTTGCTAACTCATTAATCATTAGAATGGCAGTTAATATGTCTGATGTTGATCCAGCTTATGCAACAACTCAAGTTCAAGCGGCTCTTGCTTCTGGTGCTTTGGCTAGTAATGCTGACAATACAAAATTGACTTATTTAACTACATCAGGAAATCAAAACCCATTATATGCTGATTTAGTAACTAGTCAGAGATTTGATTTTATTCCTGCTGAGCCTTTTGTTTCTGCTATGGATGCTATTGTTCCTGGTGGTGACCCAAGGATGCCTAAATATTTTACTAACCTAACTTCTCCAGCTCCAGTTATTCCTTCAGGAAGAACATTTGTTGGTGGAACGTATGGTGCAGGAAATGTTTATACAGCTTATTCGCAAATAACGGCTACATTAAACAATCCAGTTTTTCCAGGAACTATTTTTGATTTCGCTGAGTTAAATTTCTTATTAGCAGAAGCTGCTGAGAAAAGCTTAATTCCAGGTGGTTCTGCTCAGGCAAAAGTATATTACGAAGCAGGTATTAAAGCTTCTATGGCAGATTGGGGAGTAACTAGCACTGCAGCTATTGATGCTTATATTGCAAGCCCAAAAGTAGATTACAATAATGCGTTGAGTGGAGCAACATATAAAGAAAAAATTGGTACTCAAGCATGGTTTGCTCTTTATAACAGAGGATACGAAGCATGGACATCTTACAGAAGATTGGATTTCCCTGTGTTAAAAGCACCTCAAGCAGCTATTAACAAACTTATTTTTACTGTGCCTGTTAGATACACTTATCCAGGTGTAGAAGCAAGTATCAATAAAACAAATTATATTAAAGCATCTGCTGATATAGGAGGAGATTTATTAAATACTAAATTGTTCTGGGATAAATTCTAATATTTAGAATATAATCTATATCAATTAAATAGTATTCAAGGTAAATTATGCCCAGTTTGGGAATAAGAATAATAAATATTTTGATTTTTTTTGAGAGCCCCGTATACTTTTGTATACGGGGTTTTCGTTTCCAAAAGACCAAAGCGATTCAAGGTTCATATTATATATTATGTTTTTTCGTTTATACCTTTTTATATTACCTTTGCTTAGCAAATTTTGTCAAAATAAATTTATACAAAGCCATCAAATGAGAATATTCATTTTTTTATATCTATTAGTTGTCCCAACTTTATTGTTTTCGCAAGAAAAAAAAACTGCTTATAAAAATAATTTAGATATGAATACAGAATATTCAAGTGTCACTGATACCGTAAAAAAGAAAAAACAAAAGATTGCAACAATAGATCAGTATAAAATTGTCACTTTAGAACATGATACTATTTATGCAGATACATCGCTAACGATTAAAAGTGCTTATAGACAAAATCATCTTAGAAAAGATCTTTTTGGTCTTATGGAATTTTCTAATATTGGACAACCTTTAAATACACTTCAATATAGTTTGACTAGTTTTTCTCCGTATCCTGAAATTGGTTTTAGCGGAAAGCATTCTAATTATATGCAAGCAGATCAAATAAGATATTATTCTGTTGCAACGCCGCTTACAGAATTGTTTTTTAATACTACTATAAAAAAAGGACAGAATGTAGATTCTTTCATCACATTAAATGCCTCTAAAAATCTTAATTTCTCGATTGCCTATAGAGGTTTAAGATCTGAAGGAGATTATAATAATCAATTGGTTAGTGCTGGTAATTTAAGAATCACAACCAGTTATGCGACAACTAGCAAACGATATGCGATAAATGCGCATTTTACAAATCAGGATATTTTAAATGAGGAAAATGGTGGTATAACAAACGATGCTGATTTTGAAAGTGATAGTCAAGATTATAAAAATAGACAAAGACTGCAGGTTTATTTAACCGATGCAGAATCATTCTTAAAAGGAAGAAGATTGTTTTTTGATCATGCTTTTAGAGTGAATCCAACTGACGGAAGTAATAATTTATACCTTACACATCAATTTAATTATGAGTATAAAGATTATGAATACAAGCAGCCAACGGTAATTTCTACAGTAACTGCAAATGATGGAACGACTAGTCGAGTGCAAAGATTTGGAGAGTCGTATGCGGCAAGCAATATTAACGATCAGACCAAATATGAAAGGCTTTATAATAAAGTTGGAGCAGCTTACGAGAATTCGCTGTTAGGTAAATTTATATTTTTTGTTGACGATTATAGGTCTAATTATAGGTATAATCGAATTATTGTTGATGCAGCTGGAAATGCCGTTCCAGACAATTTGTATTTACAGTTTAACAATTTTGGTGCTCAGTACGAATATCAGAAAAACAAATGGAATGGTCGATTTTTATATTCAAGATCAATTACCAATGAATCGCTTTCCGATTTAGACGCTAAGTTACGTTATGATATGAGTGATGAAATTAAGTTTGATTTTAGATATCGTAACATCAATAAACTGCCAAATAACAATTATAACTTATATCAAAGTAGTTGGATTTCGTACAATTGGTCAAATGATTTTAAAAACGAAAAAATTAATTCGCTAAGTGCAGAAATTACAACTCCTTGGCTAACAGGACAAGTTCAGTATACGGTATTAAAAGATCATTTGTATTTTACAGATGTAGCGACAGATGCGCAAAAAGCGGCGAATATACAGATCGTTAATCCTATGCAATATGGAAATGTGATTAATTATTTAGAAATAAAAGCTAGCAGAGAATTCAAATTTGGACCTTTTGCATTAGATAATACCCTTTTGTATCAAAAAGTAGATCAATCAGATTTAGTTTTAAATGTACCTGATTTTGTAACTAGAAATACATTCTATTATTCGAATCATTTCTTTAAAAAAGCATTATTCATGCAAACGGGTCTTGTCTTTAATTATCTTACAAAATACTACGGAGACGATTATAATCCTGTTATTGCAGAATTTTTTGTGCAGCAAGACAAGAAAATCGGTGGTTTTGCAACATTCGATTTCTTTGTGAATGCCAGAATACGCCAGACACGCTTTTATTTAAAAGCAGAACACTTTAATGCTTTGTTTTCACAAAGTAATTATTATTCAGCGCCTCATAATCCGTATCGTGATTTTGTATTGCGTTTTGGGCTGGTTTGGAATTTCTTCCAATAAAAACTGGCTTTTTTTATTTCGAACCACTAAATAAACTTAAAATAAAAATGGACTTTTCAAATAATATTTTAGAAACAATTGGTAATACGCCATTGGTAAAACTCAACAAAATTGTTGCTGAAATTGATGCGTTAGTATTGGCAAAAGTCGAAACCTTTAATCCAGGTAATTCTGTAAAAGACAGAATGGCTGTAAAAATGATTGAAGATGCAGAGGCAGATGGCCGACTAAAACCTGGAGGAACTATTATTGAAGGAACTTCTGGAAATACAGGAATGGGTCTTGCACTTGTGGCAATTGTAAAAGGCTACAAATTAATTTGTGTAATCTCAGACAAGCAGTCTAAAGAAAAAATGGATATTCTTCGTGCTGTTGGAGCAAAAGTTGTTGTTTGTCCTACAGATGTTGAGCCTACAGATCCACGTTCCTACTATTCGGTTTCAAAACGTTTGGCAGAAGAAACTCCAAATTCTTGGTATGTAAATCAGTATGATAATATGTCAAATTCGTTGGCGCATTATGAGCAGACTGGACCTGAAATCTGGAAACAGACTGATGGAAAAATTACACATTTTGTGGTTGGAGTAGGAACAGGAGGGACTATTTCTGGAGTTGGAAAATATTTGAAAGAGCAAAATCCAAATATTAAAATCTGGGGAATTGACACCTATGGTTCTGTGTTCAAGAAATACCACGAAACAGGAATTTTCGACGAGAACGAAATCTACTCTTATATAACTGAAGGTATTGGAGAAGATATCCTGCCTAAGAATGTTGACTTCTCTCTAATTGATGGTTTTACAAAAGTAACCGATAAAGATGCTGCCGTCTATACTAGAAAGATTGCGCTTGAAGAAGGTATTTTTGTTGGAAATTCTGCGGGAGCTTGTATTAAAGGTCTGTTGCAGTTGAAAGAACATTTTAAACCAGATGATGTTGTTGTGGTGTTATTTCACGATTCTGGAAGCCGTTATGTTGGAAAAATGTTTAATGATGACTGGATGCGCGAGCGCGGATTCTTAGAAGAAAACATTACGAAAGCAGAAGACGTTATTAAAGATCATATTGATAAAGAATTAATCGTTGTTCGTACTGAAGAATTAGTTTCGCATGCAATTGAGCGTATGCGTAAATATAAGATTTCGCAAATTCCGGTTGTTGACATCAATGGATTTGTTGGTTCTGTTGACGAAACAGATTTATTTAGAAGCTATGTTGCAGATAAAAATGTTGCCGAAAAACCAATTAAGGAAGTCATGGGCAAACCTTTCCCAATTGTGAAACTAGGAACACCGATTGAAGAAGTTTCAAAACTTTTTAGTAAAGAAAATGATGCTGTTTTGGTTGACTTAGGAAACGGACATCACCACATTATTACTAAATATGATATTATTGGCTCAATAAAATAAGCCTTTTATAAATATAAAAATCCATAAATCTTGTTGCTATGCAATTAGGTTTATGGATTTGTCTTTTAAAAATAAAAAATGAATTTTACAGCTATAGATTTTGAAACTGCGACAGGATATCATCCGTGCTCGGTAGGTATTGTGACCGTCGAAAACGGAATTATTGTGGACGAATATGTGACTTTAATTAAACCGCCAAATAACGAGTATAATCCTTTTACGATTCGTGTTTATGGAATTTATCCTAAAGATACTATGAATGCAAAATCGTTCTTTCAGATCTATCCAGAGATTGAAAAGAGGCTAAAAAATAAAGTGGTAGTAGCGCATAACGAAAGCTTTGATCGAAATGTCTTAATGAAAACAATGCTTCTCCATGGTTTAAATTATGACGATTTAAATATTGCTACAAAATGGGAATGCACGGTTAAAATCTACAAAGCGAAAGGCATAAAGCCAACAAAATTAAGTGATTGTTGTCGGGAGATGAATATCCAGCTGAATCACCACGAAGCTTTGTCAGATGCAAGAGCTTGTGCTAAATTGTATATGCTCCGTTAAAAATTATTATTTTGTAAGAATAATATTAAAAATTAATTACTTTTAGATTTTGTAATTGTACTATAAAATCTAAAAATGAAAGAGGACTTTCTTCATTATATCTGGAAATTCAAGAAGTTTGATTCTTTGAATTTAAAAACGGTTCAAGGCGAATTGATAACAATTCTTAAAACTGGCGATTATCTAGAACTTGCTGGGCCAGACTTTTTTAATGCTCATATAGAAATCGGAAGTCAAAAATGGGCAGGCAATGTAGAGATTCATTTGAAATCTTCAGATTGGTATTTGCATAATCACGAGAAAGATCCTGCTTATAAAAATGTTATTCTTCATGTTGTTTGGGAAAACGACACGGCTATTTTTAGAGAAAACAATATCGAAATTCCTGTTTTAGTTCTTAAAGATTATGTTTCGAAAGAAATAATCGAAAATTATAAGTCATTGGTTTCTGCTAAAACTTGGATTTTCTGCGAAAAGCAGTTAAAAAATATAGACAGATTTGTTTTTAAAAACTGGCAAGAAAGATTGTTTTTTGAGCGTTTAGAGCGTAAATCTAAATTTATTGCTCAGTTATTGGAAGAAACCAATCAAGATTGGGAAGCGGTCTTATTTTGCCTTCTAGCGAAGAATTTTGGACTAAATACTAACGGGAATTCCTTTCTGCAAATCTCCATGGCAATTCCGTTTTCAGTAATCAGAAAAGAAAGTTTCGAAATTGAAAATCTAGAGGCGCTTCTTTTTGGCGCTGCCGGTTTATTGGAGGTCGAGAAAGAAGATGTTTATTTTAAAGATTTAAAGTTTCGCTATTTTTATCTATTGCATAAATATCAAATAGAAAAGACATATACAGAACCTCTCCAGTTTTTTAAACTTCGTCCGGATAATTTTCCAACAATCAGACTTTCTCAATTGGCGGCTTTATACCATAAATATCAAAATTTGTTTTCTAAGATTATCGATTTAAAATCAGTAGATGCAGTATATCGTTTACTAAGCGTGTCTGCAAGCTCGTATTGGCAAAATCATTACCAATTTGACAAAGAGAGCCCGAAGAAATCTAAAACGCTCTCTAAATCGTTTATAGATCTACTGATTATAAATACGATTGTTCCGCTTCAATTTACTTATTCCAATATTATGGGCGAATCCATTTCTGAAGATTTAATTGATTTTATGAATGAGGTTACTTCAGAGAAAAACGTCATTATGGACAAGTTTAATTCTTTCGGTATAAAGTCAAAAACTGCATTTGAAAGTCAGACACTATTAGAACTTAAAAATAAATATTGCGAGCACAAAGCTTGTCTAAAATGTGCTATCGGATTAGAATTGCTTAAAAATAATTAGATAATTTGTACTTTTGTAATCCTGAGCGGTCAGGAATTTAAAAATCTAAAGCCTTAAATCTAAAATATAGAAATGTCAGCAATTTTAAAACTTAAATTCTTTTTTGAAAAATATGGCTTCCATGTTTCTTCAAGACTAGCAGATAAACTTGGAATGCGTGTAACAAGCGTGCGATTGTTTTTTATCTACATTTCTTTTGTTACAGCGGGTTTAGGGTTTGGAGTCTATTTGACTCTCGCTTTCTGGATTAGGTTGAAAGATTTAATTCGATCAAAAAGAACATCAGTATTTGATTTATAAAAAAAAGCTCCAAATCTAAATTTGGAGCTTTTTTATGAAGTTGTATTTATTATTCTTCAGTAGGATTGTTGAGTTTAGATCTTTTCTTGCTATATCCAAAGTATACAATTATACCAAGAATAAGCCATCCAAAAGATAATAACTGTGCATCCTTACTTAAATTAAAAATTAAATAAGAATTGATTGCAATTCCTAATACCGCAATAACTGGTAAAGCAGGAACTTTAAATGTTCTGGTTAATCCAGGTTGTTTTACTCTTAAAATCCAAACAGCAATACAAACCATTGTAAAGGCAAATAAAGTACCAAAACTGGTCATATCGGCCAATTTGTTGATTGGTGTAAAAGCAGCAACAGTTGCGATAATAGCTCCAAGAATCATTAGGTTCGTTTTTGGAGTTCCAGAAATAGGGTTTACTTTAGAGAAAACTTGTGGAATTAAACCGTCTTTAGACATTCCAAGGAAAATTCTAGATTGTCCCATGATCATTACCATTAATACTGAAACCAAACCAATAGTTGCGGCAACAGTAATAATAGAACCAGCCCAGCCTTGTCCTGCAATGTCAAATGCATAAGCAACAGGAGCTTTAATAGCTTCAGGATATTTTCCTAGTGGATTAAAATCTTGGTAATTCATCATTCCTGTTAATACTAAAGAAACAAGAATATATAAAGTAGTACAAATTAATAAAGAAGCGATAATTGCAAAAGGAACATCTTTTTTAGGATTAATAGCTTCTCCAGCTTGTGTAGAAACGGCATCGAAACCAACATAAGCAAAGAAAATAGCTGCAGCTCCCGAGATAATACCTCCAATTCCGTAAGCATTGTGCGTAGTTTCTTTTTCGATAATCTGAGTCGCTTCAGGAATAAACGGGCTCCAGTTTGCTGTATTAATAAAGAAAAGACCAGCAATAATTACAAAGATTACAGCAGATACTTTAAGAATAACAATTGCGTTATTTGCTTTAGCTGCGCTTTTTGTTCCTTTAATAAGCAATGAAATAACTAAAAGAACGATTAAGAAAGCTGGAAGATTCATAGAAAAACCTTCTCCTGTGTAGCTTGCAGGATCTGTAGTTAACCAATCAGGAAGGTGAATGTGAAATATTTTGAGCAATTTATTAAAGTACCCGGACCAGGAAACCGCTACAGTCATCGATCCCATTGCATACTCGAGAATTAGTCCCCATCCAATTATCCAAGCAAAAACTTCTCCAATTGTACCGTAAGCATATGCATAAGCAGATCCTTCAACAGGCAAAATAGAAGCAAATTCAGAATAGCAAAGAGCCGCAAATACACAGGCAATACCTGCGATAATAAACGAAATAGCTAATGCTGGACCTGCATGATAATAAGCCCCAGTACCTGTAAGTACAAAAATTCCCCCACCGATAATGGCACCAACACCAATGGCGGTAAGACTCCATTTTCCTAGGACTCTCTTTAAATCACTCTTTTTCATATCGGCCTCAAAGGCTGATATAGGTTTAACTCTCCAAATTGACATATTATTTTATTGGTTTATTTGTTATTAAGTGCCAAATGTATTGTTTTTTGTAAAAAATAAAAACAATTATCATCTTTTAAGTTATAAAACCTTTGTTTTTTTTACAGTACTCGTAAGAAAGATTCTCTAAGTATCGACATTCATTAAATTTATTAGACTTTTATAAGAGATTCGATAATTTTTTAAAAGTTACTTTTCTTACTAATTTTCTTAATAAATTTGAAAGATTTTTCTGAAGTTATTCTTTAAAAGTAATTTTAATCATGAATTTTAAGTCTTTAAACAAATATTTTCATTTTACAAAACAACAGCGGATAGGTGTTTTTATGCTTTTTCTTATTATGATAGGATTGCAGTTGTTTTATTTTTTATCCAATTTTAGTGTTTCCGAAGTAAAAAACGCTGAAAAAGAAGAGTGGCTTGCGCTTCAGTCAGAAATTGATCAAGAGAAACTGAGTGATAAAAGCGTAAAACCAATTGCTTATCTTTTCAATCCTAATTTTATTTCAGATTATAAAGGATACAAGCTCGGAATGTCTGTAGAAGAGATTGATCGTTTAATGGCATTTCGCAAAGAAAATAAATATGTAAACTCGGCAGAAGAGTTTCAGGCAGTCACTGGAGTCTCAGATTCTCTATTAAAGAAAATTTCTCCTTTGTTTAAATTTCCAGATTGGAAACAGAATAAAAAGAATTATAGCGTCGAGAAAAAAGAATTCATTGTCAAGAGTTTTGCGAAAAAAGAAAAGTTAGAAATAATGAATATTAATGAGGCAACGCAAGAAGATTTGATGAAAATCTACGGAATAGGAGAAGGATTGTCATCTAGAATCTTAAAGCAGAAAGAAATCGTTGGGTCATTCGTATCGATGGAGCAGATGAAAGAGATTTGGGGACTTTCGCCTGAAGTTATAAATGAACTAAACTCTCATTTTAAGGTTGTAATTCCCTCAAACTTGAAGAAAATAAATGTAAACGACGCTTCGTTAAAAGAATTGGCTCAATTTTCATACTTTAAATATGGATTAGCAAAACAAATTGTAACCTATAGAAGTATGAATGGAAATTTTAATAATATTGAGGATTTGGCAAAAATTAAAGATTTTCCTGTTGAAAAAGCAAAAATAATTAGTTTATATTTGGAGTTCTAAAAGAAACTAACTCATGAACTTTGATTACAACGAAACACAACTAATGATCGTACAGTCTATAAAAGACTTTGCAGAAAAAAATATTAGACCTTATATAATGGAATGGGATGAAGCGCAAATTTTTCCAATTCCGTTGTTTAAGCAACTTGGCGAAATGGGCTTCATGGGCGTTTTAGTTCCAGAAGAATATGGGGGTTCTGGTTTAGGTTATCACGAGTATATTACCGTAATAGAAGAGATTTCAAAAGTAGATCCTTCAATTGGATTATCTGTCGCTGCGCATAATTCTTTATGCACTAATCATATTTTGACTTTTGGAAACGAAGAGCAAAAGAAAAAATGGCTTCCAAAACTTGCCACAGCCGAATTTATAGGTGCCTGGGGACTAACGGAGCATAACACAGGCTCTGATGCAGGAGGAATGAATACAACGGCTGTTAAAGATGGAGATCATTGGATTGTAAATGGTGCGAAAAACTTTATTACACATGCTATTTCTGGAGATGTCGCAGTTGTGGTAGTGCGAACTGGTGAAAAAGGAGATTCTAAAGGAATGACGGCTTTTGTTTTTGAAAAAGGAATGAAAGGTTTTTCATCGGGCAAAAAAGAAAATAAATTAGGAATGAGAGCAAGTGAGACCGCAGAGCTGGTTTTTGATAATTGTCGCGTTCCAGATGAAAATAGATTAGGAGAAGTTGGAGAAGGCTTTGTTCAAGCAATGAAAATTCTTGATGGTGGAAGAATCTCTATCGGAGCTCTGTCTTTAGGAATTGCAAAAGGAGCTTACGAAGCTGCATTGAAATATTCGAAAGAAAGACATCAGTTTGGGCAACCAATCAGTAATTTTCAAGGAATCTCTTTTAAATTGGCAGATATGGCAACAGAAATTGAAGCCTCAGAGCTATTATTGCATAAAGCTGCGTTCTTGAAGCAAAAGCATAAACCAGTAACAACATCAGGGGCTATGGCAAAGATGTATGCTTCAGAAGCGTGTGTTAAAATCGCAAATGATGCAGTTCAAATTCATGGTGGTTATGGCTACACTAAAGATTTTCCAGTAGAAAAATTCTATAGAGACTCTAAATTGTGTACTATAGGAGAGGGAACAACTGAGATCCAAAAGGTTGTTATCTCAAGGAATTTATTGAAAGAATAAAGAATAAAGAATAAAGAATAAAGAATCTTATATCTATAATCTTTTCTCTATGTTCTTTTCTCTTTTTTTTAAAATAATTCACAATTTATAATTCATAATTCATAATTAATATATACATTTGCAGCCTTAACGAGAGGAGGTGTCTATATTATGTTAATTATACCAATTAAAGACGGAGAAAATATCGATAGAGCATTAAAGCGCTATAAAAGAAAATTTGATAAAACAGGAACTGTTCGTCAATTAAGAGCACGTACTGCTTTTATTAAGCCATCTGTTATCAAAAGAGCTCAGATTCAAAAAGCGGCTTACATTCAAGGCTTGAAAGATAGTTTAGAAAGTTAGTATTTAGCTTTTCAAAAATAATTACCGTTAGTGGTCAAAATGTTTTAATTTTGATGCTAACGGTTTTTTTATGCTTAATTTTTGGATTTATGAAAACGAATAAAGAGGCTTTTTCGGATTATCTTTTGTTGGAAAAAAAATATTCTACACATACAGTTGAGGCTTATTTGAATGATGTGGTTTCTTTTGAGGCTTTTGTGAAAGAGTTTTTTGATCAGGAAAGTATTGATTTGGTAAATTATAGTCAGGTTAGAAGTTGGATTGTTTTTTTGGTTGATCATAATATTTCTAATGTTTCTGTTAATAGGAAGATGGCTTCTTTAAAAGCTTTTTATAAATTCCTTTTAAAGACAAAGCAGATAGAAATTAATCCGATGCTGAAACATAAGTCTTTAAAAACGCCAAAAGTGGTTCAGGTTCCTTTTTCGGAAAAAGAGTTGAAAGATTTGCTCGCTACAATAGATGCTCCTGTTGATTTTGAAGGGATTCGGGATAAGCTTATTTTAGAAATGTTTTATGTGACAGGAATGCGTCGCGCTGAATTGATTCATTTGATGGTTAAAAATATCGATCGCTCAAATCATACGGTTAAAGTTTTAGGGAAAAGAAATAAAGAGCGTATTGTTCCAATTCTGCCAATTATTGCAAGTCAAATTGATTTGTATTTGGAAGAAAGAAGTGGTCTGCAAAGTTTGACAGATTGTGACTATTTTTTTGTTTCGAAAAAAGGGTTAAAATTGAGCGAATCTTTTGTTTATCGTTTAATAAATTCATACTTTAGTAGGGTCTCAGAAAAGGTGAAGAAAAGTCCGCATGTGCTTCGTCATACTTTTGCAACTCACTTATTGAACAATGGGGCAGATTTGAATTCAGTTAAGGAATTGCTAGGGCATTCTAGTTTGGCTTCTACACAGGTTTATACTCATAATAGTTTGGCGGAACTTAAAAAAGTGTATAAAGATGCACATCCTAGAAACAAATAGTAGTTCTAAATGTTAACCCTAAAATTTTTATTATGAAGGTAGATGTTCATGCAGTTAATTTTACTGTCGACAGAAAATTGGTCGATTTTATCCAAGAAAGAATGGGTAAGCTAGAGAAATACTACGATCGAGTGGTTTCATCAGATGTTTTTTTAAAAGTTGAAAGAACGAGTGATAAAGAGAATAAAGTGGTGGAAATAAAGATTAATGTCCCTGGTGATGATTTTTTGGTAAAAAAGCAGTGTAAAACATTTGAAGAGGCTGTTGAGCTTTCGGCAGAATCGCTAGAACGTTTGCTTATAAAAAGGAAGGAAAAAATTAGAGCACATATTTAATTGAAATTTTTTTCAAAAAATGTTTTGATTAAAAGATAAAATACCTACATTTGCAGTCCGTTAGAAATAGCGGACTTTTTTAATGTATTCGCCGATGTAGCTCAGCTGGCTAGAGCAGCTGATTTGTAATCAGCAGGTCGTGGGTTCGAGTCCCTCTATCGGCTCAGGAAATTTCAAATGCGATTTGAAATTTGTTCTTTAAAATAATGGAATTTTAAAATTAGGGGAGATACTCAAGCGGCCAACGAGGGCAGACTGTAAATCTGCTGTGTGAACTTCGCAGGTTCGAATCCTGCTCTCCCCACTAAAAAGAAGTTGTAGTTTTAGATTTTAGGTTTTGGATTAATAAAATTCAAGCTTAAAAAATCTGAATTCTAAACTCAGAACTCTCTGCCGGTGTAGCTCAGGGGTAGAGTGCTTCCTTGGTAAGGAAGAGGTCTCGGGTTCAAATCCCGACATTGGCTCAAGTAAGTAGGAAATTGAAAATTAATATATAACTAAGATTAAAAATTAAGTAAAATGGCAAAGGAGAATTTTAATCGTTCCAAACCGCACTTAAACATAGGTACAATTGGACACGTAGATCACGGAAAAACTACATTAACTGCTGCAATTACAAAAGTATTGTCAGATGCTGGTTACTGTCAAGCAAAATCGTTTGATCAAATCGATAACGCTCCAGAGGAGAAAGAAAGAGGTATTACTATTAATACATCACACGTAGAGTATGAAACTGCTAACCGTCACTACGCTCACGTTGACTGTCCAGGTCACGCAGATTACGTAAAGAACATGGTTACTGGTGCTGCTCAAATGGACGGAGCTATCTTAGTAGTTGCTGCTACAGATGGTCCAATGCCACAAACTCGTGAGCACATCCTTTTAGGTCGTCAGGTTGGTATTCCAAGAATCGTTGTTTTCATGAACAAAGTGGATATGGTTGATGATGCTGAGTTATTAGAGCTTGTTGAAATGGAAATTAGAGATTTATTATCTTTCTACGAATATGATGGAGATAATGGTCCTGTTGTTCAAGGTTCTGCTTTAGGTGGATTGAACAATGATCCTAACTGGGTTCCTAAAATTATTGAATTAATGGAAGCTGTTGATGCTTGGATCGAAGAGCCAGTACGTGACGTAGCTAAACCATTCTTGATGCCAGTTGAGGACGTATTTACAATTACAGGTCGTGGAACTGTTGCTACAGGTCGTATCGAAACTGGAGTTGCTAACACTGGAGATCCTGTTGAAATCATTGGTATGGGAGCTGAAAAATTAACTTCTACTATTACAGGAGTTGAGATGTTCCGTAAAATCCTTGACAGAGGTGAAGCTGGAGATAACGTAGGTTTATTGTTAAGAGGTATTGATAAAGCTGATATCAAAAGAGGTATGGTTATTATTAAGCCAGGTTCAGTAAAACCACACGCTAAATTCAAAGCAGAG
The DNA here is from genome assembly GCF_023272795.1 of Flavobacterium humidisoli. NCBI lineage: Bacteria > Pseudomonadati > Bacteroidota > Flavobacteriia > Flavobacteriales > Flavobacteriaceae > Flavobacterium > Flavobacterium humidisoli. The sequence continues at coordinate 2,243,386 of NZ_CP096829.1, forward strand.
GTTTATATCTTGAAAAAAGAAGAAGGTGGACGTCACACTCCATTCCACAATAACTACCGTCCACAGTTCTACGTACGTACAACTGACGTAACAGGAGTTATTTCTTTACCAGCAGGTGTAGAGATGGTAATGCCAGGTGATAACTTAACTATTGAAGTTGCTTTGTTAAGCCCAATCGCTATGAACGTAGGTTTACGTTTCGCTATCCGTGAAGGTGGTAGAACAGTTGGGGCTGGTCAGGTTACTGAAATCGTAGAGTAATTCTATAAAATAAATAAAAAAAGCCAGTGATTATTTTTTAATCACTGGCTTTAATTACGGGCGTAGTTCAAGGGTAGAATAGCGGTCTCCAAAACCGTTGATGGGGGTTCGAATCCCTCCGCCCGTGCAATAAAAAATATATCAAATGACAAAAGTTACTAATTATTTATCAGAGGCTTTCGAAGAGTTAAAGTCAAATGTTACTTGGCCAGCTTGGGCTGAAGTACAGAAATTGACAATTGTTGTGGCTGTATTTTCGATCTTATTCGCTTTGGCAACTTGGGGAGTAGACGAATTTTTTGCAAAAGCTTTGGCTGGATTTTTTAACTGGTTAAAAGGATAATTTTTTTGTGATGGCAGATAATAATGTGAAAAAATGGTACGTAGTTAGAGCGGTTAGTGGTCAAGAGAATAAAGTGAAAGCTTATATCGAGACTGAGATTGCGAGATTAGGTATGGAGGATTATGTTTCTCAGGTTTTGGTTCCTACTGAAAAAGTAGTTACTGTAAAAGATGGGAAAAAATCATCTAAGGATAAAGTTTACTTTCCTGGATATGTTATGATTGAAGCTAACTTAGTTGGTGAAATCCCTCATATTATTAAGTCAATTACTAGTGTTATTGGATTTTTAGGAGAAACTAAAGGTGGAGAACCTGTTCCTTTAAGACTTTCTGAAGTGAACCGTATGTTAGGTAAGGTAGATGAGTTAGCTGTAAATACAGATACTCGTTCTATTCCATTTAGTGTTGGTGAAACGGTTAAGGTTATTGATGGACCTTTCAATGGATTTAATGGATCTGTTGAGAAAATCAATGAAGAAAAGCGTAAACTTGAGGTAATGGTTAAGATTTTCGGAAGAAAGACACCATTGGAATTGAGCTTTATGCAAGTGGAAAAAGTATAATTTTTTGTTACACTATAATAAACCATTGTAATCGCTTCCATTGATTACAGTGTAAAATTTTTTAAAAATGGCTAAAGAAATTAGTAAGGTAGTTAAACTACAAGTTAAGGGAGGTGCTGCGAACCCGTCGCCACCGGTTGGACCTGCTTTAGGAGCTGCTGGGGTTAATATCATGGAGTTTTGTAAGCAATTTAATGCTAGAACTCAAGATAAACCTGGCAAAATTTGTCCAGTGCAAATCACTGTGTACAAAGACAAATCATTTGATTTTGTTGTTAAGACTCCTCCAGCGGCAGTTCAGTTAATGGAAGCTGCAAAGCTAAAATCTGGTTCTGGTGAGCCTAATCGTAAAAAAGTAGCTAGCGTTACTTGGGAACAAATTAGAACTATTGCTGAAGACAAAATGCCGGACTTAAACGCTTTCACAATTGAGAAAGCTATGAGTATGGTTGCTGGAACAGCTAGATCTATGGGTATAACTGTATCAGGAGATGCTCCTTTTTAATTAAGAAAAAGAAATGGCAAAATTAACAAAAAAGCAAAAAGAGGCTGCTTCAAAAATTGAAAAGAACAAATTATACTCTTTAAAAGATGCTGCTGCATTAATTAAAGTTGTTGCTTCTGCAAAATTTGATGAGTCTGTTGATATCGCAGTTCGTTTGGGTGTTGATCCAAGAAAAGCGAATCAAATGGTTAGAGGTGTAGTTACTTTACCTCACGGAACAGGAAAAGACGTTAAAGTATTAGCATTGGTTACTCCAGATAAAGAAGCTGAAGCAAGAGAGGCTGGAGCAGATCACGTTGGTCTTGACGATTACTTACAAAAAATTAAAGACGGTTGGACAGATGTTGATGTGATCATTACTATGCCTGCTGTTATGGGTAAATTAGGTCCATTAGGTCGTATTTTAGGACCTAGAGGTTTAATGCCAAACCCTAAAACAGGTACAGTAACTATGGATGTTGCTAAAGCTGTTCAAGAAGTTAAAGCTGGTAAAATTGACTTTAAAGTTGATAAAACTGGTATAGTACACGCAGGAATCGGTAAAGTTTCTTTTGGGGCTGAGCAGATTGTTGACAACGCACACGAAATTATTCAAACATTAATAAAACTTAAACCAACTGCTGCTAAAGGTACATACATTAAAGGTATTCACCTTACAAGCACAATGAGTCCTGCTATCGCATTAGACCCAAAAGCAGTATAATTGGTAGTTAAAAATTTTTAGTATGACTAGAGAAGAAAAATCAATCGCGATTGAAAATTTAACTGCGCAGTTAGCTGGTACAAATATCATTTATATTTCTGATATTTCTGGTTTAAACGCAGAGACAACTTCAAACTTGCGTAGAGCTTGTTTTAAAGCAGGTATCAAATTAGAGGTTGTAAAGAACACTTTGCTTGCAAAAGCAATGGAAGCTTCTTCTAATGATTATGGTGATTTACCTACAGTTTTATCAGGTAACAGTGCTATATTTATTTCTGATGTTGCTAACGCACCTGGAAAAATCATTAAAGATTTCCGTAAGAAATCTGACAAACCAGTTTTAAAAGGAGCTTACATCAATTCTGAAGTATATATTGGAGATAACCAATTAGATGCATTAGCTACAATTAAATCTAAAGAAGAGCTTATTGGAGAAATCATTGGATTATTACAATCTCCAGCTCAAAGAATTATTTCTGCTTTACAAAACAAATTCGCAGGAAGCGAAGAAGCAGCAGAGTAATAAAAGTATGGAAGTTTGCTTCCTTACTGCTTAATTAGCGCACAATAATTAAATTATATTTTTTACACAAATCATTTTAAACGATAGAAAAAATGGCAGATTTGAAACAATTCGCAGAACAATTAGTTAACTTAACAGTTAAAGAAGTTAACGAATTAGCAACAATATTAAAAGATGAGTACGGAATCGAGCCTGCTGCTGCTGCTGTAGTAGTTGCTGCTGGTGGAGGAGACGGTGCTGCTGAAGAAGCACAAACTGAATTTACAGTTGTATTAAAAGATGCAGGAGCTTCTAAATTAGCTGTTGTAAAATTAGTTAAAGAATTAACTGGTTTAGGTCTTAAAGAAGCTAAAGACGTAGTTGACGGTGCACCAAGCAACGTTAAAGAAGGTGTTTCTAAAGAAGAGGCTGAAGGTCTTAAAAAATCTTTAGAAGAGGCTGGAGCTACTGTTGAGCTTAAATAATTAAACTCAGTTTAAGAACTAGGTTTAGGTCTTGAGTTAACACTCAAAGGCCTAAACCATTTTTCGTATAATAAAATATTATAAATTTTATTATCCCATAGTTTAAAATACGAAAAAGTTTTTGATCAATACGAAGAAAGAAAATCGAACTTGTTTTACTGTTTTATTTTTAAAGATGTATTGATTATAATAAGAAAGTATAGATTAAACAGTGTGTTTACACAAACAAAAATTACTTTTTTTTAATCAAAATTTTGTCCATTGATGATAACAAATCAGACTGAAAGATTGAATTTTGCCTCTACAAAAAATATCCCTGATTATCCAGATTTCTTAGATGTTCAGGTTAAATCTTTTAAAGATTTCTTTCAATTAGAAACGAAATCTGACGAAAGAGGCAACGAAGGGTTATACAATACCTTCATGGAAAACTTCCCAATTACAGATACAAGAAATAACTTTGTATTGGAATTCCTAGATTATTTTGTTGATCCTCCACGTTATACAATTCAAGAATGTATAGAGAGAGGTCTTACGTATAGTGTGCCTTTAAAAGCTAGGTTAAAACTATACTGTACAGATCCAGAACACGAAGATTTTGAAACTATTGTACAAGATGTTTATCTTGGAACAATTCCTTACATGACTCCTAGTGGTACTTTTGTTATTAATGGTGCCGAGCGTGTTGTAGTATCTCAATTACACCGTTCTCCAGGGGTTTTCTTTGGACAGTCATTCCACGCAAATGGAACTAAACTTTATTCTGCGAGAGTAATTCCTTTTAAAGGATCTTGGATAGAATTCTCTACTGATATTAACAGCGTAATGTACGCTTATATCGATAGAAAGAAAAAATTACCTGTAACAACTTTATTCCGTGCTATTGGTTTCGAAAGAGATAAGGATATCCTTGAAATTTTCGACTTAGCAGAAGAAATTAAAGTTTCTAAAACAGGAATTAAGAAATATATTGGAAGAAGACTTGCTGCACGTGTTTTGAACACATGGCACGAGGATTTCGTAGATGAGGATACTGGAGAGGTAGTTTCTATCGAGCGTAACGAAATCATCCTTGATCGTGATACTATTATCGACAAAGATAATGTTGAAGAGATCATAGATTCTAACGTAAAATCTATTTTGTTGCACAAAGAGGATAACAACCAAGCAGATTATGCTATTATCCACAACACGTTACAAAAAGATCCAACAAACTCTGAAAAAGAAGCTGTAGAGCACATTTACCGTCAGTTGCGTAACGCTGAACCGCCTGATGAGGAAACTGCTCGTGGTATTATAGATAAATTGTTCTTCTCTGATCAACGTTATAACTTAGGTGAAGTTGGTCGTTACAGAATGAACAAAAAATTAGATTTAGATATTCCTATGGATAAGCAAGTGCTTACTAAAGAGGATATCATTACAATCGTTAAATATTTGATCGAGTTGATCAACTCTAAAGCAGAGATTGATGATATTGATCACTTGTCAAACCGTCGTGTGAGAACAGTTGGAGAACAATTGTCTCAACAATTCGGTGTTGGTTTAGCACGTATGGCTAGAACTATTCGTGAGAGAATGAACGTTAGAGATAATGAGGTGTTTACACCAATTGATTTGATTAATGCTAAAACATTATCATCAGTTATCAACTCTTTCTTTGGTACTAACCAGTTATCTCAATTTATGGACCAAACGAATCCATTAGCTGAGATTACACACAAAAGAAGACTTTCTGCACTTGGACCAGGTGGACTTTCGAGAGAGAGAGCTGGTTTCGAGGTTCGTGACGTTCACTATACTCACTATGGTCGTTTATGTCCGATTGAAACTCCTGAGGGACCAAACATTGGTTTGATCTCATCTCTTGGTGTTTATGCAAAAGTAAACGGAATGGGATTCATCGAAACTCCATACCGTAAAGTTACAGATGGTGTTGTTGATTTAGAAAGTGCACCAATTTATTTAAGTGCTGAAGAAGAAGAAGGTAAAATGATTGCTCAGGCAAACATTGAAATGGATGCTTCTGGTAAAATTACAGCTAGTAATGTTATTGCTCGTGAAGAGGGTGACTTCCCAGTTGTTGAACCAAGTTCAGTACATTATACAGACGTTGCTCCTAACCAGATCGCTTCGATTTCTGCATCTTTGATTCCTTTCTTGGAGCATGATGATGCGAACCGTGCGTTGATGGGATCAAACATGATGCGTCAGGCAGTTCCTTTGATCCGTCCTGAAGCACCGATTGTTGGTACAGGTTTAGAGCGTCAGGTAGCTTCAGATTCAAGAGTATTAATCAATGCTGAAGGGCATGGTACTGTTGAGTATGTTGATGCTAACATCATTACTATTAAATACGATCGTACAGAAGACGAGAGAATGGTAAGTTTTGATGCTGATGAGAAAACGTACAACTTAATTAAATTTAGAAAAACCAATCAAGGTACAAGTATCAACTTGAAGCCTATCGTAAGAAGAGGTGATAGAGTTGTTCCTGGGCAAGTATTGTCTGAAGGTTATGCTACTCAAAATGGAGAATTAGCTTTAGGTAGAAACTTAAAAGTTGCGTTCATGCCATGGAAAGGATATAACTTCGAGGATGCGATTGTAATTTCTGAAAAAGTAGTTCGCGATGATATTTTTACATCTATCCACGTTGATGATTATTCATTAGAGGTTAGAGATACTAAGTTAGGAAATGAAGAGTTAACAAACGATATTCCTAACGTTTCTGAAGAAGCTACTAAAGATTTAGATGAAAACGGTATGATTAGAATTGGAGCAGAGGTTAAACCTGGCGACATTTTGATCGGAAAAATTACACCAAAAGGAGAATCAGATCCAACTCCAGAGGAGAAATTGCTTCGTGCAATCTTCGGAGATAAAGCTGGTGATGTAAAAGATGCTTCATTAAAAGCTTCTCCATCTTTACATGGTGTAGTTCTTGACAAAAAATTATTTGCAAGAGCCGTAAAAGATAAACGTAAACGTACTCAAGATAAAGATGCTTTAGGCGCTTTAGAAATGGAGTTCGAAACTAAATTTGTTGAATTAAAAGACAGATTAGTTGAGAAATTATTCTTGATCGTTAACGGAAAAACATCTCAAGGTGTAATGAATGATTTGGGTGAAGAAGTTTTACCAAAAGGTAAAAAATATACTCAAAAAATGCTTTACGCAGTAGAAGATTTTGCTCACTTAAGCAAAGGTCAGTGGGTTGCTGATGACGCTACAAATAAAATGGTTAATGATTTAATTCATAACTACAAAATTAAGCTGAACGACTTACAAGGAGCTTTAAGAAGAGAGAAATTCACTATTACAGTTGGAGATGAATTACCATCTGGAATTTTGAAATTGGCAAAAATCTATATCGCTAAAAAACGTAAGTTAAAAGTTGGTGATAAAATGGCGGGACGTCACGGTAACAAAGGTATTGTTGCAAGAATCGTTCGTCATGAAGATATGCCTTTCTTAGAAGACGGAACACCAGTAGATATTGTATTGAATCCACTTGGGGTACCTTCGCGTATGAACATTGGTCAGATTTATGAGACTGTTCTTGGATGGGCTGGTATGAACTTGGGTAGAAAATTTGCTACTCCAATCTTCGACGGTGCTTCGCTTGACGAAATCAATGCTTTGACTGATGAGGCTAATGTACCACGTTTCGGACATACTTATCTTTATGATGGTGGAACTGGAGAGCGTTTTGCACAAAAAGCAACTGTGGGTGTAATTTACATGCTTAAATTAGGACACATGGTTGATGATAAGATGCACGCACGTTCTATCGGACCATACTCATTGATTACGCAACAGCCACTTGGAGGTAAGGCTCAATTTGGAGGTCAGCGTTTTGGAGAGATGGAGGTTTGGGCACTTGAGGCTTATGGAGCTTCTAGTACTTTACGTGAAATCTTAACTGTTAAGTCTGATGACGTTATTGGTAGAGCTAAAACTTACGAAGCTATCGTTAAGGGTGAAACTATGCCAGAACCAGGTTTACCAGAATCATTCAATGTATTAATGCACGAATTGAAAGGTCTAGGATTAGATCTTCGTTTGGAAGAATAATAAAAGTTTTGAAATCAGTCTCATTTTTTAATGGGACTGATTACTCATTTATAATAAGTTTTTAAAGATTTATACCCGTAAACCGTTCCGATTTTTTATAACAATGCAAGGCATTTTATAACTAGCACTTCAAATTAATTTGAGGTTTAGAGAAGTAACCCGAGGTAGTAGCTGAATGATTAACTCTTATTTTTTTAAGAGTAGATTATAAATCTAAATTCAATTTTTTAATTGCAAAATAAATCAATAGTAAAAACTATGATGAATAACAGAAACAATAAAGAAAAGAATCCAGTAAAAAGATTTAACAAAATTTCTATTGGATTGGCTTCGCCTGAATCTATCTTGAAAGAATCAAGAGGAGAGGTTTTAAAGCCAGAAACAATTAACTATAGAACTCACAAACCAGAGCGTGACGGACTTTTCTGCGAAAGAATCTTCGGACCAGTAAAAGATTTTGAATGTGCTTGTGGTAAGTATAAAAGAATTCGTTACAAAGGTATCATCTGTGACCGTTGTGGTGTTGAAGTTACTGAGAAAAAAGTACGTCGTGATAGAGTAGGACACATCAACCTTGTTGTGCCAATTGCTCACATCTGGTACTTCCGTTCTCTTCCAAACAAAATTGGTTATATCCTTGGTCTTCCATCTAAGAAATTAGATATGATCATTTACTACGAAAGATACGTAGTAATCCAAGCTGGTATTGCTAAAAATGCAGATGGAGAATCTTTACAAAGATTAGATTTCTTAACTGAAGAGGAATATTTAAATATTTTAGATACTCTTCCACAAGAAAACCAATATTTAGATGATTTAGATCCAAATAAATTTGTTGCCAAAATGGGAGCAGAGTGTATCATGGATTTATTAGCTCGTATTGACTTAGATGCTTTATCTTATGAATTAAGACACAGCGCTAACAACGAAACATCTAAACAAAGAAAAACTGAAGCTTTAAAAAGATTACAAGTTGTTGAGTCTTTCCGTGAGTCTAATGAAAACCGCGAAAACCGTCCAGAATGGATGATCATGAAAGTGGTTCCAGTTATTCCACCAGAATTACGTCCGCTTGTACCACTTGATGGAGGTCGTTTTGCAACTTCAGATTTGAACGATTTATATCGTCGTGTAATCATTCGTAACAATCGTTTAAAAAGATTAATGGAGATTAAAGCTCCAGAAGTTATCTTAAGAAACGAGAAACGTATGTTGCAAGAATCTGTAGATTCATTATTCGATAACACACGTAAAGCTTCTGCTGTTAAAACAGAATCAAACAGACCATTAAAATCATTATCTGACTCATTAAAAGGTAAACAAGGACGTTTCCGTCAAAACCTTTTAGGAAAACGTGTGGATTATTCTGCTCGTTCGGTAATTGTCGTTGGTCCAGAGTTAAAATTATATGAGTGCGGATTGCCAAAAGATATGGCTTCTGAATTATACAAACCATTCGTTATCCGTAAATTGATCGAAAGAGGTATTGTAAAAACAGTAAAATCTGCTAAGAAAATAATTGATAAGAAAGAGCCTGTAGTTTGGGATATCCTTGAAAACGTAATTAAAGGACATCCAGTATTACTTAACCGTGCTCCTACTTTGCACAGACTTGGTATTCAAGCTTTCCAACCAAAATTAATTGAAGGAAAAGCGATCCAGTTACACCCATTAGTATGTACGGCATTCAACGCCGATTTCGATGGTGACCAGATGGCAGTTCACTTACCATTAGGACCAGAGGCTATTTTAGAAGCTCAATTATTAATGTTAGCTTCTCACAATATCTTGAACCCTGCAAATGGTGCTCCAATTACTGTACCTTCTCAGGACATGGTCTTGGGTCTATATTATATGACCAAAGAGCGTATTTCTACAGAAGACCACAAAATTATTGGTCAGGATTTAACTTTCTACTCTGCTGAAGAAGTAAACATTGCATTAAACGAAGGAAGATTAGAATTGAATGCTCGTGTAAAAATTAGAGCAAAAGATTTTAATGATGCTGGAGAATTAGTGTATCAAATTATTCAAACAACTGCAGGACGTGTATTATTTAACGAAGTAGTACCGGAAGCAGCTGGATATATCAATGACGTATTGACTAAGAAAAACCTTAGAGATATTATCGGACACATTTTAAGTGTGACTGATGTACCTACAACGGCAGCTTTCTTGGATAATATGAAAGATATGGGGTATAAATTTGCATTTAGAGGAGGTTTATCATTCTCTTTAGGTGATATTAGAATTCCAGAACAAAAAACGAAGTTAATTGCAGATGCTAGAGAGCAAGTTGAAGGTATTTCAACTAACTATAACATGGGTCTTATTACAAATAACGAGCGTTACAACCAAGTTATTGACGTATGGACTTCAGCAAATGCTCAGTTAACAGAATTAGCAATGAAAAATATTAGAGAAGACCAGCAAGGTTTCAACTCTGTATATATGATGCTTGACTCTGGGGCGAGGGGTTCTAAGGAACAGATTCGTCAGTTAACTGGTATGCGTGGTTTGATGGCTAAGCCTAAAAAATCTACTGCCGGTGGTGGTGAGATTATTGAAAACCCGATTCTTTCTAACTTTAAGGAAGGTCTTTCTATCCTTGAGTACTTTATTTCTACTCACGGTGCTCGTAAAGGTCTTGCGGATACGGCTCTTAAAACGGCCGATGCTGGTTACTTAACAAGAAGGCTTCATGACGTTTCTCAAGATGTTATTGTTAACATTGAAGATTGTGGAACTTTAAGAGGTGTTGAAGTTGCGGCATTGAAGAAAAATGAGGAAATCGTTGAATCTTTAGGAGAGAGAATTTTAGGACGTGTTGCATTACAAGACGTTATTAATCCTCTTACTAACGAAGTAATGGTTAAATCTGGAGAGCAAATCACTGAAGCAATCATGAGAACTATCGAAGCTTCTCCAATTGAAAAAGTAGAAGTTAGATCTCCATTAACTTGTGAAGCTTTAAAAGGTATTTGTGCTAAATGTTACGGTAGAAACTTAGCTACTGGTAAAATGACACAAAGAGGTGAAGCTGTCGGAGTTATTGCAGCTCAGTCTATTGGAGAGCCAGGTACACAGTTGACACTTCGTACGTTCCACGTTGGAGGGGTTGCTGGAGGTATCTCTGAAGAGTCTAGTATTGTTACAAGATTCGCAGGTAGACTTGAAATTGAAGATTTAAAAACAGTTAAAGGAGAAGACGGAGAAGGTAACTCTGTTGATATCGTAGTTTCACGTTCGACAGAATTAAAATTAGTTGACGAGAAAACTGGAATTGTTTTAAACACACATAACATTCCTTACGGTTCTAGTATCTTTGTTGGAGATGGAGAAACTGTAGCTAAAGGAACTGTAATCTGTAAATGGGATCCATATAACGGTGTAATTGTTTCTGAGTTTACTGGTAAGATTGCTTACGAAGATTTAGAGCAAGGACAATCGTTCATGGTTGAGATCGATGAGCAGACTGGTTTCCAAGAAAAAGTAATTTCTGAGGCTAGAAACAAAAAATTAATTCCAACTTTATTGGTTTACGGTAAAGAAGGTGAATTGATTCGTTCTTACAACTTACCAGTAGGTGCACACTTAATGGTTGAAAATGGTGAGAAAATTAAAGCAGGTAAAGTATTAGTAAAAATCCCTCGTCGTTCTTCTAAAGCGGGCGATATCACGGGAGGTTTACCAAGAATTACTGAGTTGCTTGAGGCTCGTAACCCTTCTAATCCAGCAGTTGTATCTGAAATTGATGGTGTTGTTTCTTTTGGAAAAATCAAAAGAGGTAACCGTGAGATCGTTATCGAATCTAAATTTGGTGAGATTAAAAAGTATTTAGTTAAACTTTCAAGCCAAATCTTAGTGCAAGAAAATGACTTCGTAAGAGCGGGAGTTCCACTGTCTGATGGTGCAATTACACCAGATGATATCTTAAGAATTCAAGGTCCAGCTGCTGTTCAACAGTACTTGGTAAATGAAATTCAAGAGGTTTACCGTTTGCAAGGGGTAAAAATTAACGACAAGCACTTTGAGGTAGTTATTCGTCAAATGATGCGTAAAGTAAGAGTTCAAGATCCAGGTGATACTTTATTCTTAGAGGATCAATTAATCCATACTAAAGATTTCATCGTTCAAAACGATAAATTGTACGGTATGAAGGTAGTTGAAGATGCTGGAGATTCTTCAGTGTTGAAACCAGGTCAGATCATTACTCCTCGTGAATTACGTGATGAAAACTCACTTTTGAAACGTACAGATAAAAATCTTGTTGTAGCAAGAGACGTAATCACTGCAACTGCGACGCCAGTTCTTCAAGGTATTACAAGAGCTTCGTTACAAACTAAATCATTCATTTCTGCGGCTTCATTCCAGGAGACAACGAAAGTACTTAACGAAGCTGCAGTAGCTGGTAAAGTAGATGATCTAGAAGGATTGAAAGAAAATGTAATTGTTGGACACAGAATTCCTGCTGGAACTGGTATGAGAGAATACGATAACACTATCGTAGGATCTAAAGATGATTACAACGAAATGATGGCTAATAAAGAAGAATATATTTATTAATTAGGAAGCTATGAGTAATCCGAAACAACAACAAGAGCAAATTAATATTGAGTTAGACGAAACTATTGCAGAAGGAATTTATTCAAATCTTGCAATAATTAATCACTCTTCATCAGAGTTTGTTTTAGATTTTGTAAGCATTATGCCAGGTATTCCTAAAGCTAAGGTAAAGTCGAGAATTGTCTTGACACCGCAACATGCTAAAAGGTTATTGCGAGCTATAGGTGAAAATATCCATAGATTTGAGGCCGCTCATGGCGAAATCAAAGAAACGGAACAAGCACCAATTCCGCTTAATTTTGGTCCAACTGGACAAGCATAAATTATAAAGCCCCTTAAAGGGGCTTTATTTTTGGAACAAAGCAAAGATGCAGTTTGTCTGATTTAATTTACTTTAGTCGACTAAATTTCTTTTCAATTGTGTAATGTGTTACTTTGGTATAACCTAAAAAAGATTGAATTTTGAAATATAATAACTAAGTAAGGTTGATTTAATTCAAATTATAAAGAAGCGCTGATTTTAGAATCAGCGTTTTTTTTATGCAATTTTTTTTAAGTTGAAATAGAAGAAATTATGCAAATAAAAAAAGGCTGTTTAAATTTTAAACAGCCTTTTTTTATTTATTTAAAGTTTAGATTTAATCAAACTCTGATGTAAAATATAATTTTACACTTGGATATTTACTTTGAGTCATTTGAATTGTAAAATCAGAATCTGCTAAGAATACCAATTGACCATATTTATCGTGAGCAAGAAATTTTTGTTTGATGCGTTTGAATTCTTTAAACTCTTCATTTTTAGCATCGTCCGGCTTTACCCAGCAAGCTTTATGTACAGGAAAGTTTTCGTAAGTACATTTTGCTCCATATTCATGCTCCAAACGATATTGAATTACCTCATACTGTAGTGCTCCAACCGTTCCAATAACTTTACGATTATTCATCTCTAAAGTAAACAACTGCGCTACACCTTCATCCATTAATTGATCAACCCCTTTTTCTAATTGCTTAGCTTTCATTGGGTCAGCATTATTAATATATCTAAAGTGCTCTGGAGAGAAACTTGGAATTCCTTTAAAGCTCATAATTTCACCTTCTGTTAAAGTATCTCCAATTTTAAAGTTTCCTGTGTCATGCAAACCAACAATATCACCAGGATAAGAAATGTCTACAATTTCTTTTTTCTCAGCGAAAAAGGCATTCGGACTTGAGAATTTTAAATTTTTCTTCTGACGAACGTGGTAATAAGGCTTATTTCTTTCGAAAGTTCCAGAAACAATTTTGATAAAGGCTAAACGGTCACGGTGTTTTGGATCCATATTAGCGTGGATTTTAAAAACAAACCCAGTCATTTTCTCCTCTGTAGGTTCAACTGTACGGGTTTCTGAGTCCTTTGGTCTTGGAGATGGTGCAATTGTAATGAAACAATCTAATAATTCACGAACTCCAAAATTATTTAAGGCTGAACCGAAGAATACTGGCTGGATTTTTCCATCCAAATAATCCTGACGTTCAAATTTAGGATATACTTCATCAATTAATTCTAATTCTTCACGAAGTTTGTTGGCTGCTTTTTCACCCACAATTTTATCCAATTCTGGGTTGTTCTGTACATCAGAAAAAGCAATTGTTTCTTCAATATTTTTACGGCTGTCTCCGCTGAAAAGATTGATGTTTTGTTCCCATAAATTATAAATTCCTTGGAAATCATAACCCATTCCGATTGGGAAACTTAACGGTGTAACTTTTAAACCTAATTTTTGTTCTACTTCATCCATCAAATCGAAAGCATCTTTACCTTCACGGTCTAATTTGTTGATGAAAACAATCATAGGAATATTACGCATTCTACAAACAGCAACTAATTTTTCTGTTTGTTCCTCAACCCCTTTAGCAACATCAATTACAACAATTACGCTGTCGACTGCAGTTAAAGTTCTAAATGTATCTTCAGCAAAATCCTTGTGTCCAGGGGTATCAAGGATGTTGATTTTTTTATCTTTATAATTAAAAGCAAGCACAGAAGTTGAAACCGAGATACCTCTTTGGCGTTCGATTTCCATAAAGTCACTCGTTGCTCCTTTTTTAATTTTGTTATTCTTTACAGCTCCTGCTTCCTGAATTGCACCTCCAAATAAAAGTAATTTCTCTGTTAATGTCGTTTTACCGGCATCGGGATGCGATATAATTCCAAATGTTCTTCTGCGTTGTATTTCTTTTAAAAAGCTCATATTTCGTATAAATAGGTTGCAAAAGTACTATTAAATTACGGCTTTATAAAAATATTCAGTTCTTAAATTTGGAAGTCTTTACTTCTAACTGGATTTTTAAACAAAAAAATAAGGCTGTTTTACAACAGCCTTAAATAGTCATTTTTAAAATTACTGATTAATTGACCAAATTGAATATCCTTTTGGAGGACATTGTATTTTTACCCATTTATCTGCCTGAGTAGTCGGGTACCAAGTTGAGTTTCCTGTGAAATCCTTAATTTGAGTATTAGCCCAATTGGTTTGAACCCATCTTTCTTGCCAAACGTCTGAGTTATTAATGTAAACTACCAATCCTGGGTTTCCATTATATCCGTTTCTTCGTGCAACATATTCGTCATTGTCAGAATATAAAATAGAAGTTGTTCCTGTTGCTTTGTTGTTGTGAATCCAGATTAGATTGTTTAATTTGTTTTTGTCTAACCATTCTTCATAATCCCTATAAAAAATAGTTGGATAACCTTCGTGAGTTAATATATAGGAGTACGCAAGCATTTTGCTCCAAATTTCATCGGTATCATGATTGGTTACAAAAGTCACTGCTTTGTATGGATTACGTTTCCACATCATATCATCATTTAGCAATGCAAGATTGTTTCCGTCAAAAGCGTCATTCATTTTGTAATAGCAAGCAAAATCAAATACTGAGCTGTTGGCACTGTTTGCCCAGTCATTTAATACATTTACATTTGAATCCCATAATTCTCCAACAGAAAATCCGCCTACATTGGCATTCCAAGCATTTACGACCCAAGCACCGAAGCCTTTTACATAGTCAAATCTCCAACCATCAAATTTCATAGTATTTTTATAATATTTTCCAACGCCATCAGATCTAAGCCAAAGCCAGTTTTGTACATTTGGTGCAGCGTGGCATAAATCAGGAAAACCTCCAAAAGAGCCTTCGTCATTATTTCCGTAACTATTTTTATAGAAATCATTATAGGTGCGAGGGAATTTACCCGAAGCAACTCCTGTGAAATTAGTCCACGTATTTGTTCCTGTAAAAGGATTCGCTTCAGATTGCCCTCCGCTGTTATGATTAATTACGATATCAGCATATACTTTTATATTCTCATTATGAGCTGCAGTAATTAAGTTCACCAATTCAGTTTTAGATCCGAATCTTGTTTCAGTGCTTCCGTTTTGATTGTAATCTCCAAAATCAAAATAATCTGTTGGATCATATCCCATAGAAAACGCTCCGTTCTGCGCTTTTGAAGCAGGTGGAAGCCAAATTGAGCCAATTCCAGCATTTCCCCAAGCAGTTACTTTACTGCTTACTGTATTCCACCAATTTCCTCCAGCGGGAACATCCCAATAGAAAGCTTGCATCATAACACCTCCGCCAGGATTATCAGCATATTTACCTGTTGTAGAATTGCTTGAAACCCCTGTACTGAAGGGTTTACCGTCGTGATGTGTAACATCGATGATTTTAAATTTTTGACTTTCAGTTTTTGCACCCGATTCGCTGATTTCATTTTCAGAACATGAATACAGAAGTGCGCTAAAGGCCGTAATAAGGCATAATTTTAAAATAGGTTTTTTCATAATAGATGTGGTTAAGTTAAATAGTGAGCTTTGTAATTATTTAATTATTCGGGTTAAAAATGTTGATATTGATATTTTTTTACCCTATAAATTATTAATTACACATCTAAAGTAATTTTTTTTTGATTTAATTTTAATTTGTAAGAAAATATATGATTACGAAAACGTTGTAGTGTTGAGAACTTTTTTTATGGTGCTTATAATTAGGTATTTGTTTGCTGTTTAAAATTAAATTTTAAAAGCACCTAGGAACTGTCTTTCATTAAATAAAAAAAACTGGAATATATGATTTCGCACATTGAAAGAGAACTATCCTATAATTTTTTGTTAATACTATATCGGATAGTTGGATTATGTAATTGAATTGTTATTTTTGTTCGTTATAAGTTACGAAAGAACTATACTTTAATTATTTATGTTTGATGAACATACATATTTTCAGAGGAATTATCTAAAACAGGCTTACATTCAAATAAAAATTAAAATAATGCTATTAAAAAAATTACAGCTAAAAACAATTGATTACAAGTTTGCTCTAACAATTTGTTTTTTTCTTTTTTTTACTCCAATTATCTCAGCGCAAGAAGTTATTCCTGATGTTGTGGCCCAAAAACCAATTGAAGTTCCTTCTGGGGGAAAATTGAAAATCGACGGAATTATTGCTACAGTAGGAGATTATATCGTTTTAGATTCTGATATCGATAAAGGATTTTTAGAAATTACTGCGCAAGGTGGATCTGTAAAAGATATTACAAGATGCCAGATGCTTGGTAAACTTTTAGAAGATAAATTATATGCTCACCAAGCAATTCAGGATAGTATTATCGTAAGTGATGCGGAGGTAAGAGGAATGATGGAAGATCGTCTTAATTATATGACGCAACAGGTAGGAGATATCAATAAAGTAGTTGAATACTACAAAAAAAGCTCTGTAGAAGAGTTTAAAACTTATTTTGCTGATATCTTAAAGGAGCAAAAATTAGCATCGGAAATGAGAGATAAGATCGTTAAAGATGTTGAAATCACTCCAGAAGAAGTTCGTAATTTCTTTAAGAAAATCCCAAAAGATGAATTGCCAACTTTTGGAGCCGAAATGGAAGTAGCTCAAATTGTTGTAGAGCCTAAAATTTCTAAAGAAGACAAGCAAAAAGTTATCGATAGATTAAATGCAATTCGACAAGACGTTCTAGAAGGCTCTAGTTTTGCAACAAAAGCAGTTTTATATTCTCAAGATCCAGGATCTGCACCAAATGGAGGATATTATAAAATGACAAGAAAAACTCCTTTTGTTAAAGAATTTAAAGATGTTGCATTTAGTTTGCAAGCGGGTGAGATTTCCCAACCATTTGAAACTACTTTTGGATACCATATTATTATGGTAGAAAAAATCAAAGGGCAAGAAGTAGAGCTTCGCCATATTTTGATTGCTCCAACTGTTTCTGAAGCAGCTTTAAAAGAAGCAAAAGAAAGAATTACAAATATTAGAAATAAAATCATCAATAAAGAACTGACTTTTGCTGAAGCTGCAAGAACAGAATCTGATGAAAAGGAAACTAGAGCAAACGGAGGGACATTGGTAAATCCAACAACACAAGATACTCGATTTGAGTTGACAAAAATGGATCCGACTTTATACAGCCAGGTTTCAAATTTAAAAGGAGATGAGATTTCTCAGCCACTTTTAAATACTGATGATAAAGGTAAAAAAACATACAAGTTAATTACAGTTACCAACAGAATTGAAGATCATACTGCAGATTATGCTAAAGATTATACTAAGATCAAAGAATTAGCATTAAAAGAAAAGCAGATCAATGCAATTGCAAAATGGTTTGATGCTAAAATTAAAGATACTTACATCAAAATTATAGGCGAGTATAAAGACTGTTCTTTTGCAAACAATTGGTTGAAAAAATAAGTTTTAATAAATAAATAAAAAGAGTTAGTTTTATGAATTCATAGAATTAACTCTTTTTAATTTTAAATATATTCATAAATGTCTGACGTAACAGCAATTCACAATTTAGTTCAAAAAAGAAATGAATTAAAAAAAGAAATAGCGAAAATCATTGTAGGGCAGGACGCCGTTGTAGATCAAATTTTACTTTGTATATTTTCTGGAGGACACGCACTTTTAATTGGAGTTCCTGGTTTGGCAAAAACCTTAATGATTAATACTTTGTCTCAGGCTTTAGGTCTGGATTTTAAAAGAATTCAGTTTACGCCAGATTTGATGCCTTCGGATATTTTAGGAAGCGAAATTTTAGATGAAAATAGGAACTTCAAATTCATTAAAGGACCCATTTTTTCCAATATTATTTTGGCCGATGAGATAAATAGAACGCCGCCAAAAACACAAGCGGCTTTGTTGGAAGCAATGCAAGAAAGATCGGTGACAATTGCGGGACAACATCATAAATTAGATTTGCCCTATTTTGTTTTAGCAACTCAAAACCCTATTGAGCAAGAAGGGACTTATCCTTTGCCAGAAGCGCAATTAGACCGTTTTATGTTTGCTATTAAATTGGAATATCCAACTTTTGAAGAAGAAGTTCAAGTTGTAAAAAGAACAACTTCTGATGTGAAAACAGAAATTAATCCATTATTTACAGCTCAAGAAATTATTGATTTTCAGCATCTAATTCGTAGAATTCCTGTTGCAGATAATGTTATAGAATATGCGGTAACTCTAGTAAGCAAAACTCGTCCAGATAATAGTTTGACTAATGATTTTGTGAAAAACTATTTAGATTGGGGAGCAGGGCCAAGAGCTTCACAGAATTTAATTCTAGCAGCAAAAGCGCATGCGGCTTTCAATGGGAAATTCTCACCAGATATTGAGGATGTACAAGCCGTTGCGACAGGTATTTTGAGACATAGAATTATTAAAAACTATAAAGCAGACGCCGAAGGAATAACTGAAGAAGTTATTATTAAAAAATTAATGTAAAATTTGAAATTTACATTTTCAGAATCCTGATAATTTATTGTCAGGATTTTTTGTTTTTAGCAAATGGAAAACTCTTCTCAAACGACGTTTAAAATCCCAACTATAACGTTATAATTGCTTATTTAGAAAGATTCTTCTTGAAAATAGAAGTAAAAACTTACTTGTTTTCTAACATCAAATTTCGACTTTGTTAAAGAAAAGGTCTTTAAATATTAATAATTCATTATTTTGATGTAAAATTGAGTTTTTGGCAAAAACAAGCAGTGAAAATCGTTTTTTAGCAATAATAATTTTTGAAAAGGCTTGTTCTATTAAATTTTTTTTAATTATCGTCTTTAATGCTTAAATTTGCCTCAAAAAAATAAATCCGCTTTTATTATGAATATTTATCAGGATTACATTCAAGAAATTGAAGAAAGAAAAAATCAAGGGTTACACCCTAAACCAATCGATGGAGCTGAATTATTAAGCGAAATCATTGCTCAAATTAAAGATGTTGATAACGCAAATCGCGAAGACTCTCTTAAGTTTTTTATTTACAATACTTTACCAGGTACTACAAGTGCTGCAGGTGAAAAAGCTAAGTTTTTAAAAGAAATTATTTTAGGTCAATCAATTGTAGCAGAAATTACTCCAGCTTTTGCTTTTGAATTATTATCACACATGAAGGGTGGACCTTCAATTGAAGTGTTATTAGATCTAGCTTTAGGAAATGATGCTGCAATTGCTCAACAAGCTGCAGACGTTCTTAAAACTCAAGTTTTCCTTTACGATGCAGATACTGACCGTTTAAAAGAAGCGTTCAAAAGTGGTAATGCATTCGCTAAAGAAATTATCGAAAGTTATGCAAAAGCTGAATTCTTCACTAAGCTTCCAGAAATAGCTGAAGAAATTAAAGTTGTTACTTATATCGCTGGAGAAGGGGATATCTCTACAGATTTATTATCTCCAGGAAACCAAGCGCACTCTCGTTCTGACCGTGAACTTCACGGAAAATGTATGATTACGCCAGAAGCTCAAAAAGAAATTCAAGCGCTTCAGGCAAAACATCCAGATGCAAGTGTGATGTTAATCGCTGAAAAAGGTACAATGGGAGTTGGTTCTTCTAGAATGTCAGGTGTAAACAACGTGGCACTTTGGACAGGAAAACAAGCAAGTGAGTATGTTCCGTTCGTTAATATTGCTCCAATTGTTGGAGGTACAAATGGTATTTCTCCAATTTTCCTTACTACAGTTGACGTAACTGGTGGTATTGGAATTGACCTTAAAAACTGGGTTAAAAAATTAGATGCAGACGGAAAACCAGTATTGAACGAAAATAACGAGCCAATTCTTGAGCAGGCATATTCTGTTGCTACAGGAACTGTTCTTACTATTAATACTCAAACTAAAAAATTATACAACGGTGATCAAGAATTAATTGATATTTCTAGATCATTTAATCCTCAGAAAAAAGAGTTCATTAGAGCTGGAGGGTCTTACGCAATTGTATTTGGTAAAAAACTTCAAACTTTCGCTGCTAAAGTATTGGATATCGAAGCTCCTGCAGTATTTGCTCCATCTAAAGAAATTTCTAACGAAGGACAAGGTTTAACTGCAGTTGAAAAAATCTTCAACAAAAATGCTGTAGGGATTGCTCCAGGAAAAGTTTTACACGCTGGATCAGACGTTCGTGTAGAAGTAAATATCGTAGGTTCTCAAGATACTACAGGTCTTATGACGGCTCAAGAATTAGAGTCTATGGCTGCTACAGTTATTTCTCCAATTGTTGACGGTGCTTATCAATCTGGTTGTCATACTGCTTCTGTTTGGGATAAAAAAGCTCAGGCTAACATTCCTAAATTAATGAAGTTTATGAACAATTTTGGTTTGATTACGGCTCGTGACCCAAAAGGTGTTTATCACTCAATGACAGACGTAATCCATAAAGTACTTAACGATATTACTATCGACGAATGGGCAATCATTATCGGTGGTGACTCTCACACGAGAATGTCTAAAGGTGTTGCTTTTGGTGCTGACTCAGGAACTGTTGCTCTTGCATTGGCTACGGGAGAGGCTTCTATGCCAATTCCGGAATCTGTAAAAGTAACTTTCAAAGGAGACATGAAAGGTTATATGGATTTCCGTGATGTGGTTCACGCTACACAAGCTCAAATGCTTAAGCAATTCAATGGGGAGAACGTATTCCAAGGAAGAATCATTGAGGTTCACATCGGAACTCTTACTGCTGACCAAGCATTTACATTTACAGACTGGACTGCAGAGATGAAAGCAAAAGCTTCTATCTGTATTTCAGAAGACGATACTTTAATCGAATCATTGGAAATTGCTAAAGGTAGAATCCAGATCATGATTGATAAAGGAATGGATAACGATAGACAAGTTCTTCAAGGTTTAATCAACAAAGCAGATAAGAGAATCACTGAAATTAAATCTGGTGAAAAACCAGCTTTAACTCCAGATGCAAATGCTAAATATTATGCTGAAGTTGTAGTTGATTTGGATCTAATTGCTGAACCAATGATTGCTGACCCAGATGTTAATAATAAAGATGTTTCTAAACGTTATACTCACGATACTATCAGACCATTATCTTTTTATGGTGGAGAGAAAAAGGTAGATCTTGGATTTATTGGTTCTTGTATGGTTCATAAAGGAGATATGAAAATCCTTGCTCAGATGTTGAAAAATGTTGAAGCGCAAACAGGAAAAGTTGAATTTAATGCTCCTCTTGTAGTTGCTCCTCCTACTTACAACATCGTTGATGAGTTGAAAGCAGAAGGTGACTGGGAAGTTTTACAAAAATACTCAGGTTTCGAATTTGATGATAATGCTCCTAAAGGCGCAGCTCGTACGGAATACGAAAACATGTTGTACTTAGAGCGTCCAGGATGCAACCTTTGTATGGGTAATCAAGAAAAAGCAGCTAAAGGAGATACAGTAATGGCGACATCTACTCGTTTATTCCAAGGAAGAGTTGTAGAAGATAAAGAAGGTAAAAAAGGAGAATCTTTACTTTCTTCTACTCCAGTTGTGGTTCTTTCTACAATTTTAGGTAGAACTCCAACTATGGAAGAATACACTGCTGCGGTAGATGGTATTAACTTAACTAAGTTCGCACCTTCTAACAAACAATTAGTTATGTAATCGAAAGATTATTTAATAATATCTTAAAAGCCCGAGTCGTAAAACTCGGGCTTTTTTAGTAATAATTGTTCTATTTTTTGTAACTTGTCATGTTCAAAAAAGAATAATAAAAACAAAAAATCTATGGCTTTTGATATCGAAATGATTAAAAAAGTGTACGAAAACATGCCAGGTCGCGTTGATAAAGCGCGCGAGATTGTTGGTCGTCCGCTTACTTTAACAGAGAAAATTTTATACAATCACCTTTGGGATGGAAATCCTACTAAGGCGTTTGGAAGAGGAATTGATTACGTTGATTTTGCACCCGATCGCGTAGCTTGTCAAGATGCAACTGCACAAATGGCATTATTACAGTTTATGCATGCTGGTAAATCTAAAGTGGCAGTTCCAACAACGGTACATTGTGATCACTTAATTCAGGCAAAAGTAGATGCTGTAACCGATTTGGCAAGAGCAAAAACACAAAGTAATGAAGTTTTCGACTTCTTATCTTCTGTTTCTAATAAATACGGAATTGGTTTCTGGAAGCCAGGAGCTGGAATTATCCACCAAGTTGTACTTGAAAATTATGCATTTCCAGGTGGAATGATGATTGGTACCGATTCTCATACTGTAAATGCAGGTGGTTTAGGAATGGTCGCAATTGGTGTTGGTGGAGCAGATGCTGTAGATGTTATGTCTGGAATGGCTTGGGAACTTAAATTTCCTAAACTTATCGGAGTTAAATTAACCGGTAAATTATCGGGATGGACGGCTCCAAAAGATGTTATTCTTAAAGTTGCAGGTATTCTTACTGTAAAAGGCGGTACTGGTGCTATTGTAGAATATTTTGGTGAAGGCGCAACAGCTATGTCTTGTACAGGTAAAGGAACAATTTGTAATATGGGAGCTGAGATTGGGGCTACAACTTCAACTTTTGGCTACGATGATTCAATGAGCCGTTACTTACGTTCGACAAATAGAGCAGAAGTGGCTGATGCTGCAGATAAAATTGCTTCTTACTTAACAGGAGATCCAGAAGTATATGCAGATCCAGAAAAATATTTTGATCAAGTTATTGAAATAAACTTATCTACATTAGAACCACATTTAAACGGTCCTTTTACTCCAGATTTAGCTACTCCAATTTCTAAAATGAAAGAAGAAGCGGTTAAAAATAATTGGCCATTACAAATTCAAGTTGGTTTAATAGGTTCTTGTACAAACTCTTCTTACGAAGATATTTCTCGTGCAGCTTCATTAGCAAGACAGGTTGCTGATAAAAATTTAAAAACAAAGTCACAATTTACAATCACTCCAGGTTCTGAAGTAGTGCGTTCTACAATCGAAAGAGATGGATTTATCGATACTTTCCATAAAATTGGTGCAACAGTTTTTGCAAATGCCTGCGGACCGTGTATTGGTATGTGGGATAGAGAAGGAGCAGAAAAAGAAGAAAGAAACACAATCGTGCACTCTTTCAATCGTAACTTCTCAAAACGTGCAGACGGTAACCCAAATACTTTGGCCTTTGTAGGATCTCCAGAGTTGGTAACGGCTTTAGCTATTGCAGGTGATTTAAGTTTTAATCCACTGACAGATAAATTAATCAATGAAGATGGAGAAGAAGTAATGCTTGACGAGCCAACAGGAGACGAACTTCCTGCTAAAGGCTTCTATGCTGAAGATCCAGGTTTTCAAGCTCCTGCGGAAGATGGTTCAAGTGTTCAAGTAGTGGTTAATCCAGCTTCAGAGCGTTTACAATTGTTGGCTCCATTTGATGCTTGGGATGGTAAAAATATTACTGGTGCTAAATTGTTAATCAAAGCATTCGGAAAATGTACTACAGATCACATCTCTATGGCTGGGCCATGGTTGCGTTTCCGTGGACACTTAGATAATATTTCAAATAATATGTTGATCGGAGCAGTAAATGCTTACAATCAAAAAACAAATTCGGTTAAAAACCAATTAACGGGTGAATATGATGCTGTTCCTGCTGTAGCTCGTTCGTACAAAGCAGCTGGAGTTCCATCTATTGTAGTTGGAGATCATAACTACGGAGAAGGTTCTTCTCGTGAGCATGCAGCTATGGAACCTCGTTTCTTAGGTGTTAAAGCGGTATTGGTAAAATCTTTTGCACGTATCCATGAAACAAACCTTAAAAAACAAGGTCTTTTAGGATTGACATTTGCGAACGAAGGAGATTACGATAAAATCCAAGAAGATGACACAATTAACTTCTTAGATTTAACAGAATTTGCTCCAGGCAAACCATTAACATTAGAATTTGTTCATGCAGATGGTACAAAAGATATTATCTTGGCAAACCATACCTACAACGCAGGTCAAATTGGCTGGTTTGTTGCAGGTTCTGCATTAAATTTAATTGCAGCCGGAAAAGCTTAATATTTAAATTTTATATAATGTAAAAGCCCTGTGAAAACAGGGCTTTTGTTTTTTATAAGCAATATGATAAAATTAGTTTTTGTTTGCTAAACTATCTTGTGATAAAACTCTAATTCGGTAAGGTCTTGTGGTCTCAAATTCATCTATAGAAATGCTGTATGTTTTGGACGAAGGAGACGTGTAGTAATTGCTAAAATCGTATCCTCCAATGATATATAATTTGTCATTAATAAAGTGCATTGCAGCACATTTTAGCTCGAGATTAATATAAAATTCTTTAATTAGTTTTGATTTTGTATTGTAAACGAACAATTTTCCGTCTTCAAATAGGTAAATAGTGTCGTCATTGTGTGTAACGGCAGGATTTTCGAGTCGAAGGAGTAAAGTTGCTTCCTTTTTTCAGCTTTCATTTGTTAAATCGAAGCTGTGAATTTCAGAAAAACTTCTATTGTCGCTATTGCCAATTGTGAAAATTTTGTCCTCAATCAAAACTCCGCTTACTTCTTGGGCTACAGGCATTTTTGTTAACTCATACCATAGGCCAGAAGTTAAATTGTACAGATGTACTTTATCTGTAAAAATTTTTGCACCTCTTACAGTTGATTTTATCGATCCGCCCATAACAATAATGTTGTCCTTATAAGTGAATGAAGCAAAGTTTACGGCTTTATGTGGATTTGTTTTGTCAATTGTAATTTGATTTGTGTTAAGGTCAAAAACTTCAATTTCATTATCTAGAAATTCATGTTTTTTATTGCCTAGTGGCCCTCTTTTTCCTCCCAAAACATAAAGTGTGTTATTGTAAAAATTTATATTATGGTAAGCTCGTTTTTTTAATTTCTGATTTGATTTCTCCCATACATCTGTTTTAGGATCATAAGCAAGGAGGTCTCCCTTGTAAAAAACTTTACCTTGATCGCCTCCAATCTCTTGAAGGTATTTGTTTATAAAAACAGGATCGTTAAATCTAGTAGGATCACCGCCGCCAATGTCTTTTGATTTTATAGTAGTTAAAACATTCCATTGTTCACTATTATCGCCTCCAATAACATAAATTTTGCCATTTGCTACCACGGAGCCAAAGGAATAAATACCATATTCTAAAGGTGATAGTTTGGTAAAATCAAGTTTAGATTTTAATTTCGACCACCTATTATCGGCAATAATTACATTTTTTAAAGTTTCAATATCTTCTTCAAGTGAGATAACATAATTTGACTTTTTTAAATCTGTAATCGTAATTTTTGTTGTTGAATATCCAATATGAGAAATCTGAAGGGTGTCGTTTGGTTTTGTTTTATTGTTTAGTGAAAATTCTCCCTTCTCATTGGTTAAAGTTCCAATTTGAGTATGCAATGCATAAATGTTGGCATCTTCTATCGGTAAGTTGGTTTTTTGAGATTTGACAATCCCGCTTACTAATTGCGCATTTGCAATAAAAGGCAGTAAAGCAATGTAAAGTAGTTTTTTCACTGTAAATAAGTTTTATCTTGGATTTAATTCTTCAAAGGTGGACTTCTAAATTATAGTGGCTGATTTGAAGTAAATTTACTATTAAATTTTTTGAGTTCCAATTGAAATGAAAAGGACTTTCGGTTAAAAACCACAGTTTATTTCTGTTTTATAAAATAAGACAAAAAAAAATGTTCTGTTTTTTTACAGAACATTTTATTACGAGTTAGTTTCTTTGAGCGACATTATTTTGAGATGAAATTCTAATGCGGTTTGGTGCGGTAGTGTCAAATTCGTCAATAGAAATGCTGTACGCCTTTGATGAAGGAATCTTCATGAATGAGCCAAATGAATAACCTCCAATAATGTACAATTTGTTATTTATAAAATGCATGGTGGCACCTCTTAATTGAAGATCAACAAAATATTCTTTAATTTGTTTTGATTTTGTATTGTAGATTGACAGCTTCCCATCTTCAAGAAGGTAAATGTCATCAAGATTGTAAGCAATTGCCGGATTTTCTAGGTGAGAAATTAAAGTCGCTTCATTTTTCCAGGTTTCATTTGTTAAATCAAAACTCTGGATTTCAGATAAGCTTTTGTTGTCCTTGCTTCCAACAGTAAAAATTTTATCGCCAATCAAAACTCCTTTTACTTCTTTGGCAACGGGCATTTTTTCTAACTCATACCATAATCCTGAAGTGATATTGTACATGTGCACTTTGTTAGTGAAGGTTTTTTGCCCTTTTTCATTCTTTTTTATAGAGCCTCCCATAACAATGATGTTGTCTTTATATACAAAAGAAGCAAAATCTGCAGCTGTGTGTGGATTGGTTTTGTCAATTGTAATTGAATTTTTATTAAGGTCAAAAACTTCAATTTCGTTTTCTAAAAATTCAAATCTTTGGTTTGTAGACATCCTTTTTCCTCCTAAAACATAAAGCGTATTGTTGTAATAATTTATGTTATGATAGGCTCTTCCTTTGAATTTTGTATCTGATTTCTCCCAGATATCTGTTTTAGGATCGTAAATAAGTAAATCTTTTCTATAGAATTTTTTGGATACTGACATTTGAAGTAAATCTCGATATTTTTTTTCGAAGTTAGGATCGTTGTCAGAACTTATGCTTCTTTCCTTTAAAATGTTTAGTACATTCTCTTCTTCACTGATATCACCACCTGTGATATAAATTTTGCCATTTATTACTGTCGAACCAAAAGAATAAAGAACATTATCTAAAGATTTAAGCTTAGTAAAGTCAAGTTTAGATTTTAATTTCGCTTGGCGATTTGTGATCTCTACATTATTAAGAGTTTCGATGTCTTCTTTAAGTGAAATAATAAAATTTGACTTTTTAAAATCGGCAATTGCAATTTTTGTCGAGATGTATCCAATATGTGATACATGAAGTGTATCGCTGGCTTTTGCTTTGTTTAGTGAAAATTCCCCAATGTCATTGGTTATAGTTCCTACTTGAGCTCGTAATGCATATATGTTTGCATCTTCTATCGGTAAATTAGTGCTTTCAGATTTAACAATTCCGTTTATTGTTTGCGAATTTGTAATAAAAGGCAGTAAAAGGACAATGTAGAGTAGTTTTTTCACAATATTAGGTTTTAGTTTGGTTAGAAAATTTTTAAAAATGCGAATTTTTATAAAAAACTGCGTTTCAAAAAGTTGGCTCAATTTTTATGCCGAGGCTGTTAATTTGAGGTAAAATAATTGTTAAAAATACCGATTTTTTTACTTTAAAAAGTTAAATTCGCCTTTTAGGCAATATATTTGCTTTTTTTGAGTTGAAATAAATGTATAATTTAAAAAAGTGTAAAAACTTTAAGAATAGAGTATGGTTTATCGGTTAATAATAGTATTGTTTTTTTTCAGTGTTGGAGCTTTTGCGCAAGATAATTTTATTAAGCACAAGATTTCAAAAGGAGAAAATCTTTCTGTTATTGCTAAAAAATATGGAGTAAAAGTAAAAGATATTGCAGATGCAAATCCGAATGCTCCTAAAGTTTTAAAACTAAATTCAACGCTTTTAATTCCGAATAAAAATAAAAGCACTGCAAAGGCAAAAGTTAAAAATGAAGAAGTTGCAGTAAACGACACCCCTCTTAACACTTCGGGAACTCACGAAGTAGCCTCAAAAGAAACGCTTTGGGGAATTTCTAAAAAATATAAGGTTTCTATAGAGGATTTAAAGAAAGCAAATCCATCTCTGGAAACCGAAGGCTTAAAAATAGGGCAACAAATAAATATTCCTTCAAATAACATAGCGTCGAATATTAGTTCGCCAAGTGAAACTCCAGTTGCTTCAGAAGTAGTTTCAACAGACGTTGAACTTATAAGAGAAGTTAAGCCTAAAGAAACAAAATACGGCATTTCTAAAGAATATGGCATCACGGTTGCAGAATTAGAACGTCAGAATCCATCAATTAAAGGAAAAGTTCCTGTTGGGTATCTGTTGAAAATTCGTGTTCCGAAAGAAAAAGCAGATGCGATTCAGGCAGCAAAAACTTTGCAAGAAGCTAATGTACAGGCAAATGTTTCTTCTGGTCAAATAGCAGAAACTGCTCCAGAAATAAAAAGAGATTCAACCGTTGTGAGGACAGGAGATTATTCTGGATTAATTGATCAGATAATAGCAAGTGCAACTGAAAATATAGGTATTAGATATAGATCAGGCGGAACCACAAAAGCAGGTTTTGACTGTTCAGGATTAATGTTCTGTACTTTTGGCAATTTTGACATTAAATTGCCGAGAAGTTCAATAGAACAATCTCGAATAGGAACAAAAGTAGCTTCGGAAGAAGCTCAAAAAGGCGATTTGATTTTCTTTAGAACCAACGGCAGACGTCATATAAATCACGTCGGTATGGTTGTTGAAAATGTTGATGGTGAGATTAAATTTGTACATTCTTCAACTCATGGTGGTGTTATGATTTCTTCTACAAAAGAACCATATTACACGAGAGCCTTCTCTCAAGTAAATCGCGTTTTGAATTAAACTTCTAGAAAAGCATTTTTCAATATTTCTAATCTAAAAGGTTTAGTCCAAAAGTCAGATACATATTTGTTATCTTTTACTTTTTTAATTTCATCGATATCTAAAGTCGAAGAAAGCACAAAAATTTCAGTTCTTTCTTTTAAATCTTCTGGAAGTCTATCAAATTCTTCCAAAAATTCAAAACCATTCATAATAGGCATCTGAATGTCTAAAAGAATAATCAAAGAGTTTTGTGGATGATTTTTTAGTATCCAATTAATTCCTTCTTGTCCGTTATTAGCTATGTAGATAGGATTGATATCAAGTCCTTTTTTAAGTAATTTTTTAGTGACAAATTGATCAATCAAATTGTCTTCTATAATTATAAATTGAGATTTATACGGCATATGAACTTGGTATTGTTACTATAAATTTACTTCCAACACTGCTTTCTGAAAAAACAGAAATATCTCCTTTAATATTTTCAACAGCTTCTTTTACAATATAGAGGCCTAATCCCGAGCCTTTATTTTTGTTTGTTCCAAAATACATGTCAAAAATATTGGCTTTATGATCGTCATGAATTCCAATTCCGTTATCTGTTACTTCAATTTTATTTAAGCCTTCGCTAAAATAGGTTCTTATTGTAATAAACATTTCTTTTTTGCTACAATCTGCATACTTTATGGCATTAGAAAGTAGGTTGTTGATGATTATTTTTAAACGAAGACCATCACTTTCAATCTGATCTACTAAAAGTTCTTGCGTGAATGTTATTCTGTTCGCATTTTCAATGTGCATTAATTGAAGGATGGCTTCATTGCACAATTCTTTCAGGCTTACCGGTTCTAAGATGACTTCTTTTCTTTTGTTTTTAGAATAATCAATAATGTCGCTAATAAATTGATCCTGCCTTTCAAGACTGTGATGCATCATTTCTAAATAGTTCCGAACCTGCTGAACATCGTCCTCCAATGCAGTTATTTCGATTAGACCTTTTAAAGAAGTAATTGGGGATCTCAAGTCGTGAGAGGCGCTGTAAACAAATCGGTCCAACTCGCGATTTACGATAATAAGATTTTCGTTTTTCACTTCTGTTTCCTTCTTGGAAACCAATAATCTTTTGACCATAATTGAATAATACATGCACACGCTGCAGATAATAATCAAAATGAAAAAGATGTTTGTAATAATTAGTAGGTCTTTTATTTTTCGTGTTCCTTCTCCTAATGTATTAGAAAAATTGCGCTCATTAATAGTTAATCGGTCGCTTATTGCGCTTATTTTCTTTAAAAACTTTTTTTGATCGTCAGCAGTTAATATATTATGTTCAATTTTAGCATTAATCTGCTGGCCAATAACGAACAAGTCGAAAATTAGTTTGTCGCCTTGTCCCCATTCGTGTATAGCTTTAGATAAAAAGCTTACATTTTTGAAGTTTTCAAATAGCCAAATAATATCGTCTAAATCATCTTCGTTGTTTCGGCCAACAAGAAATCCTTTTCTAGCAATCTTATTATCTCCAGCTTTCAAAAGTGTAATTCTTGCAATACCATCTCCTTGTGGCACTTTTAATTCTTCAAGATATAATTTCCACTGTGTGCGATTCTTTGTAAATAAATAGGTAATTAAGTGTCTCGATGCATCTTTTTGCCCTTTCGAATAATGTGATTCTCCGTTTACATAGGCTCTGTTAGCAGATAGAATTTTAATAGTAAAAAAATTGATGCAGATTAGTAAGGCGCACGAAATAAAAACTATTAAAATGAGGATGAAAACATTTGGGAAACGAAAGTTTTTTAAAGCTTGCAGTTTAGACATAATCTTAAAATTAGTAGGTTAATGAAAAAATGCCTTTTGCGTTTTTTTTGTCAGTGCGAATAAACAATTATGGGGCAAAGAAATTCGTACTAAACATTAAACACATGTTAATGTATTTTGCTCTTTATAAATGCTTTTGAAATGATTCTCTCAAATATAGTAAAATTTATCTTATTGTTTTAATAAAAAAAATAGCCGTAAAGCAAAAATAGTATGATTCTAAATAATTTTGTTTAAGTATTTGTTTTTTATGTTTTTAAAAAGCTTTTTCTAATAAGAGATTATTAAAAAGGAAACTTTCGATTTCAATTTTTGAAGTAAAAAAAGGATTTTAAAAGGCATTAAAATGAAAAAGAATAAATCTTGTTTTTGTTTAAAGATTGGTTTCTGCCTTTGAATATCTCTTTTAAAATTTAGCGTAAATAATCAATCGTCTAAATGCGTAGATTGACGGAACTGAAGGAAAATAGGAATCTATTCTTTTCTTAAATTCAACCGTTAAAGCAGCAAATTCTTGTTCTTTTAATCTTTCTTGATAAACAGTTAATGCAGAACCAGATATGAAGTCGAAAAAATCATCTTTTTTATTAGAAATTAGAGGATAGACTTTCTCATAAAGAACTAGGTCTTTTCCGCCATTTTCGAAAAGGATTTTAGCATATTCATCTAAAGTCAATACTGGTGAAGGACGTGTCCAATTTTTAAGATACAATGTAAAGGGCTCTTCCTGCACCAATTGAAAAAGTATTTTATTGAGGATATTTTCATTTTGCTGAGGCATCTGAATAGCCAGCTGCCCGCCTGGTTTGATACGCGATATAATTTTTGGAAAAAGTTCGTAATGATTATCAATCCATTGCAATGCAGCGTTTGAAAAAATCAAATCCCATTTAGTTTCATCATCGATCTGCTCTAAAATGGTTTTTTCTTTAAACTGAAGATTTTCTTGTATTGGTGCTTTTGCCAGCATTTCTGCAGAATTGTCAATGCCAAGCACAAACGGATTACTCAATTTTTGATGCAATTTTTGGGTAAGTTCGCCCGTTCCGCATCCAAGGTCTATAACTTTCAGATTGGGTTTGTCAATAATATGACTTGTAAGATCATTAAAAGGTTTAGAACGTTCTTCTTTAAATTCGTTGTATTTTTTCGGATCCCAAGTCATGATATTATTCTATAAATATTGTTTTATTAAAGATAAAAAAAAAGCTACAACATTGTGTTATAGCTTTTTTATAATTCTGATTATACTTTTATTCTTTAATGAATTTATCACCAATTATATTGTCGTTTTCTGTTACGACTTGAAAATAATAGACGCCTTTTGGAAAGCTGCTAATATTGATTTCGTTATTAACCAAATTGATGTTTATTAGTTTTCCATCTGTAGCATAAACTTTTATTGATTTTAAATTCTCATTAAAAGTTATTTTTTCTTTTGAAGGATTTGGATAAAAAATAAATTTAGATTTTTGATTGTTAAGATCTTCTGTTCCTAGTGTGTTACTAGTAAGACTATAAGCACCAGTTTTTATATTAAAATTGATTTTGTAGGTTCCTGGCGTGTCTATCTTAATAGTTTCGGCGCCCATAGTAGATGTTCCAGAAAGAAAAGGTGCTGATTCTGATTTACCCCAATATAAGCTGTCTGACTTGTCTAAGCGAAATTTAATATCGCCTTGAGATAATACTACATTATCTATGGAGTACAAAATACCGTCAGTTGTAGATAGAACTATATCTGTTGCATTATCTGGAAGGCTACTTCCATTAATTGAAATTTCGGGTTCTTTTAAAAATATTTTCTGAATTATAGGAAAAAAAGTATTGCGGTCTGGAGATTTATGGCCAAATGTGTATAAATATGAATCTTTGACCAAAGCAAGAGACCAATTATCAGAATATTGGCTCTCAAAATCATTTCTCCAGAAATCCAGTGCTCCAGAGCTAGAAAGCCTTGCTGTAAATAGAAAAGAATTTCCATTTGGATTTGAAATTATACTGCCACAAAAAATAATTTTATCGTCTGATTGGATTGTCATGTTGTCAATAAAATTTCCAGAAAACGGAAAAGTATATTTAAAGTAGCCAGAAGTGCCAAATGTAGTATCTAAAGTACCATTTTCATTTAAGCGTCCTAAAACAGATATTGTACCCTCAGACCTATCAGTATTTAAAAAAATTATTTTGCCGTTCGATTGCGTTTTTGTATGCCTAATGCTTACAATCTTGCTGGATGGGTCAGTTTTATAGTAGCCGTTAATGCCGAAACTGCTATCTAGATACCCTAAATTATCATATCTCGCTATAATTCCTCCCGAACCACTCTTGCCACATAATAATATTTTGCCATCGGGTTGAATGTTTATATTGTCATACGCATTTAGCTCAAAAGATGTTTCTGAATTTAAGAATGGTAAATCACCATTGTTAAATGACGGATCTAAAGTTCCATCTTTCAAAAAGTAACGTTTAAAAGATTGGTGTTGTGTTGCAGTGTTAAGTTGTAAAGAATATATATAGTCACCATGAATTTGACCTTTTATTCCATATATAGCTCCCTCAGAGCCATAACTTTTATCCAAAGCGCCATTCGAGAAATATTTACATATAATGGGAATATTTTTAGATTCTCCCCTTACATAAAAAGAAGATTTTGGGTCTTCAGATTCAAAATATACTCTGTAGAAGGAAGAAATTATAAAATCAGTTGTCAAAATGATGCCATTTGTTCCAAAATCTGTTTTTGGATTACCATAGAAATCATATCTGCCAATAAATCCAACTGATTTACTAGGTATATTATATTCTCCTACCGTTATTATTTCCCCTGTTTTTGGCTGTATACTAATGCCAATGGGATATGATGCTTTTTCTGAAGGAAGAAAGACCGAACCTAAATCGCCAAAGTTTGTATCAAGTTTACCAGCGACAGGTATTTGTGAATTGGAAATAGTAGTAATTAAAAAGAATAAAAATGTAAAAATTCGTAATTTCATGGGGAATGCTAATTTTAATACATTGTCTAAATGTATAATTCAAAGGTTAGTTAGTTTCGTGATAAATATAAGTCAATATAATGTTCAAAGACAAATAAATTTTAAACAAGAAAAGTCTCTAATTTTTTAACTAAATAGACTAAAAGTTTCTCATTTTAATAAATATAATGAAATCGTTTTCTTTAATTGAAATTTCCAAAAAAAGTATATCTTTAGCCAACCTAAACCAATAAAAATGCAAGAAAACGACCAAGAACATTTTAAAAGAGAACTCGGCCTCTTAGACGGAACCATGCTTGTGGTTGGCTCTATGATCGGATCTGGGATATTTATTGTAAGCGCCGATATAGCCCGACAAGTGGGCTCGGCAGGATGGCTTACTTTGATCTGGCTTTTGTCTGGATTTATTACTGTTGTCGCAGCAGTTAGTTACGGCGAATTGAGTGCGATGTTTCCTAAAGCGGGAGGACAATACGTTTACCTGAAAGAAGCTTACAACAAATTGATTGCCTTTTTGTACGGCTGGAGTTTTTTTGCGGTTATTCAAACTGGAACTATAGCGGCAGTAGGTGTGGCTTTTTCAAAATTTGCGGCTTATTTGTATGAGCCTTTGAGTGACGAAAATATTCTCTACGAATTAGGCGCTTTTAAACTGAATGCAGCGCAGTTAGTTTCGATTTTAACCATTATCATTCTGACTTTTATTAATAGCCGTGGAGTGAAAAATGGTAAAATTCTGCAAACAGTTTTAACAATAATTAAAATTTTATCGCTTCTTGGATTAGTCATTTTTGGATTAACGCTTGCCGCCAAAGCTTCTGTTTGGGATGCAAACTGGACAGACGGATGGAGTACAAGAACATTTGATAAAGAAAGCGGTTCATGGCTTCCAATTAGCGGAACGGCTCTAATTTCTGGAATTTCGGCAGCAATGGTTGGATCATTATTCTCTAGTGATGCTTGGAATGGTGTGACTTTTATCGCTGGGGAAATTAAAAATCCGAAACGAAATGTTGGCCTTAGCCTATTTCTAGGAACTTTTATTGTAACTTCTCTTTATGTCGTGACAAATCTGATGTATTTGGCTGTAATTCCGTTTGATGAGATTGCAACAGCAAAGTTTGATCGTGTTGCAGTTGTAGCCTCAGATTATATTTTTGGAAATATCGGAGCTTTGATTATCGCAATTATGATCATGATTTCGACTTTTGCCTGCAACAACGGATTAATTATGGCTGGAGCAAGAGTATATTATACAATGGCAAAAGATGGTTTGTTTTTCAAAAAAGCGGCTGTTTTAAATAGTTCTAGCGTTCCTGCGTGGGCACTTTGGGCGCAATGTGTTTGGGCTTCGGCTTTATGTCTAACAGGAAAATATGGCGATTTATTAGATTTCGTAATTATCATTGTACTGATTTTTTACATTTTGACAATTTACGGAATTTTTATTCTAAGAAAAAAAATGCCAGATGTAGAAAGACCTTATAAAGCTTTTGGATATCCGTTTTTGCCAATGATATATATTATTGTGGCATCAGCAATTTGCATTTCATTATTAATTA
Organism: Flavobacterium humidisoli; assembly: GCF_023272795.1. Lineage (NCBI taxonomy): Bacteria > Pseudomonadati > Bacteroidota > Flavobacteriia > Flavobacteriales > Flavobacteriaceae > Flavobacterium > Flavobacterium humidisoli. The sequence goes on from NZ_CP096829.1 coordinate 2,278,523, forward strand.
CAAAATTTTCAACCTGCGGCTGGGGAGTATTAATTATGCTAACTGGAATTCCAGTTTACTATTTAACAAAACCAAGCGAATAATATTTCTATTTGAAGTTGAAAAACTACTATAAAAAAAGTATCTTGATCTTTCAAGATGCTTTTTTATATAAGGTATGGACGGTTTAATAATTGGATAAATCGTTATTAATTCTTTCTTCTGTCGGTCTTAGAAAAAGAAGATAAAGAATGAGAAGAATTCCGAATAGTATAAAATCGGGTTTAAGAAATAAAATAATAAAAGCAGCGCCTTCCAAAACTGCCCATCGCATAATTGAAGCTGTTTGATAGATAGGCAATTTATCTTCAAGTTTTAATTTTGGGTCAATCTGTTTTAATTGCGCTTTAAATAATATACTGCTCAAAACAAAAGCTAGAACAGGAATTGCAAGATATATTATGGAAGCAGAATCAACAATAGGAATTTGTAGTGTTTCTAGCGAAATATTGCCCACAATAAAATAAGCGATAATTGTTCCTGCGCAAATGCCAAGATGGATAATTTGTAAAGCTTTGATTTTTTCGGTCATGATTTGGTTTAGATTTGAGGTTGATCATGCAATTTAAGATTAATTCTTTTTAAATGAATGATTTATGTTTGAGTTTTACTAAATGGCTAAGTGTACAAACAAAAAAAAGACACTGAATTAGTGTCTTTTAAATGTAAATAATCGTTGAAACTCTAGTTATATTGTAACTGGTTCATCAACAGATTTTATAGTTGAATTAATAATAGACAAAGTAAGCGGATCGGTTTCTCCAGAGAAGAAAGCGTCCAAAATTTCCTGAAATATCGGATTTGCATTTTCTACCAATGAAAACAAAGTCATGCAAGAACGCAATTTACGAGCATCTAAATCTCCAAAAATTCCGTCAGCCGATTTCATTTTAAAGGTTAAAAGCAACTCTGAAATCTCAATTAAATGTTTTCCCAAAATTGGATGTTCCAAATAATCTGTAGCTTCTTTTAAATCATTAATGGCATAAAGATTTGCAGTATCGCTTTTTCCTAAGCCTTTTATTTGCGGGAAAATGAACCACATCCAATGTGTTTCTTTTTTCCCTTTACTGATTTCAGAAAGAGCGGTAAGATAAAGTTTGTTCTGTGCGTCTAAGAAACGCGCTAAATCATTGTTCGAATAAGCCATTACGGTATTGTATTTTAAAAAAGGTTGCAAAAATAGTAAAAAAGATAGGTTTTGCCTAGTAAAAGGTTCATATAGTGCATGTTTTAACTTTTTAAAGAAGGAATCTCTTACGTTGTTTTGGAAAAAAATTACTTCTTTTTAAAGATTCAATGCTATAAAAATCAAAGATTTCGATTGGTTCTTCTAAAGGTAAGATTGATCCTTGGCAAAACATCACGAGCTGTTTTTGGAACTTGATGTTGCCAAAAACTATTAGTAGTTCCAGCCATCAATAAAAAGGATCCATGATGCAACGGAATCTCAATTGGCGGAATTTCTTTTCTGAATTTATGTCGAAGTTTAAACATTCTCGTTTCTCCAAAAGTAACGGAAGCAATAATAGGATTTGGGCCAGTATTGTGTTCTTTGTCGCTATGCCAACCTACGCCATCATTTCCGTCTCGGTATAAATTCAATAATACGGTATTAAAATCAAGCTGTGTTTCTTTTTCTACACGGCCTCTAATTTTTAACAATTCATAAGTCCAATCAGGTCCGTTTGGATCTGCGCCAGGATTATCTTTATCTTCATACCAAGAAATCATTCGCGGAACGGTATAAGTTTTATCGTAAATTTCCATTTCATACTCTCTCCATTTGGTTTTGCGAAGTATTCTCTCGTAAAAAACATCAGATTCTTCTTTGGTGAAAAAGTTATCGATTAAAATTAATTCAGAATCTGGAATGTCAAATATTTTTTTTCCTCCCAAACCTGTGGTAAATAATTCGGTGTCGCTAAATAGTGTCATAATTCAGATTTTAGTTTTACAGCTCTATTTTTTATTGGTTTAGGAAATGAAAAGTTGTTTGTTAAAGAATATTTTTCTCGGATGTTTTTCTGCGTAAGCAAAAATTAACTGTTCAATATATTGATTGCTTTTATAAGGCGTAACATAATTTTTTACTTCATCAGAATCGTTAATGGCAACATCTCTCGGAATGTAGCCCATTCCATGAAAATGACCATTTTCGATCCAAATACAACTTCTTTCGTCCGAAGATCTTCCTTTGTCTATAATGGCAAAACTTGGTCTGTTATTTAATAAAAACTCGATGGCATTGTCTACTTGTTGGTTATGAAATGAAACGTCTGGTAAACCTTTGGTTTCATTATTTTGAAAAAACTCACCTTCTTCGGGCCTTGTGTATTTACAAAAACGATGATCGATTTCAAAATGCTCGGCTAGAGTTCGCAATAAATTAATACAATCGTATTGACTATTAAATTCATGAATACAAGTCTGAAATTTACTCAATTTACCCACTGCCAAATATTTGTAGCCATTTCGGGCTTCGTATTGATAAATGCCAAATTTGGCTTCAAAACGTTTTAAAGCTCTGTTATAAGTTGGCCAAAGTTTTTTGATTTCGGTACATTCTAAAAGAAGTGCCATGAGTTCGGTAGCGCAGATTTCAAAAGAAATTCCGTGAATATCTCTTAAAAAATGCTGTCTTTGCTGTTTGATATTGTTTCCTGTAAAATGAGATGTGACACGCTTTTTTAAGTTGATTGCTTTTCCAACATAAATCACTTTTTTTGCCTGATTATAAAAATAATAGACTCCTGGTTTGTCAGGCAAATTATTAAAATCTTCTTGTGGTAAATTTGGAGGTAAACGCTGGTCCTGTGCTGTTTTCTTGATCATTTTATCAATTTCTCCAGCATCGTCCCATTCCAATAAAAGCGAAAATAAAAGAGCAGTAGCATCGGCATCTCCGCCGGCACGGTGTCTGTTTTCTAAAGATATATTTAAAGAATTGCACAGATTTCCTAAACTATAGGAACCCAGTCCAGGTTTGATTTTTCGAGCTGCACGAACTGTACAAAGTTTTTTGGCCGACCATTTAAAACCAGCTTGCTCCAATTGATGATGAATGAATGAATAATCAAAGTTCACGTTGTGGGCAACAAAAACACGATCGGTAAGCATTTCCAAAACTTTCTCTGAGATATCATCAAAAATGGGCGCATTGGCTACCATTTCGTTATTAATTCCTGTCAATCCAAAAATAGAAGGAGGTATGTCCTGTTCAGGATTTACAAGTGTTTCGTAACGATCCAATACATTTGTACCGTCATGAATAATAATGGCAATTTCTGTAATACGGCTTCCACTGGCATTTCCTCCTGTGGTTTCAATATCGACTATGGCATATTCTTGCTTCTTCATTTGTGTATAACGTAAGTTGTTCTTTAGTTATTTTTTAAGTTTTCGGTCTTTCAGTTTTCTGAATGTTGCGATTGAATGCTAAAACTTCATTCGATGTCTCGGAAGATTAATTTCATGTCCTTGCGGATAAGGCGCTCGATGCGTCAAACTAACATCTTCTTTTATCTGATTTTGTGTTTTATATTGATCTTTAGAATCCATATATCGTGGATCTGGAATAAAAGGCATTTTGGCCATTTTGAGAATCGTAATGGTCGGAAAATGATAATCGACCTCAACATTTCCTAACAAAAGATAACAGCCTCCACCCTGAAAAGGATGTTTTGCAAGACTATCTGGAAAATGTGCTGTATCAAAATAAATGCCTTCATGATCGATCCAAGTTCCAAAATACATCGAACCTTTTTTGGTCGGGACGTGTTTTCTGGAAATGAGATATGCCAGCATTCTAACTTGTCTTTTATGGTGTTTTACTAAATCTTTTGCCATAATATCACCTCGATGTTTGGTTTGTAAAAGATCGAAAACCGTACAAGAAACAGGAAAACTCAACAATTCGATTTCATCAAAAGCATCTTCAAAAATAGAACGTTCCAAAACAGGTAATTTGAATTCTTTTACCGGTTCTTGCAAAAGCATCAAATCTCGATTTTCGGGTTTAAAATTGTTTAAAAGCAAACTCGCACTAATCAAAAGCTGATTTTTTGTTTTTCCTGTAAAGCGAAAAGCACCAATAAAAATCAGAACTTTAACGCCTTCAATTCCAATTGGAATGCGATTGATGAAATTTTCTAGAGAAAGGTAATCGCCGTTTTTCTCTCTTTCTGATGCTATTAAATACGCAATTTTAGATTCTAAACTCTGCAAATGCATAAACCCTAAATAAATATCGGTTCCGTATAAAGTCGTTTGATATTCGCTTTTATTCACACACGGATTATGAACGGTTCCGCCCGACATTCTAGCTTCGTGCACATAAACTTCGGTTCTATAAAATCCGCCTTGGTTATTGATTACCGCTGTCATAAATTCTACAGGATAATTAACTTTCAAATACAAACTCTGATAACTCTCAACGGCATAAGAAGCCGAATGCGCCTTACAGAAAGAATATCCCGCAAAAGATTCAATCTGGCGGTAAATTTCCTGACTCAAAGCTTCTGGATGCCCTTTTTGAGCACAGCTTGCAAAGAAATTGTCTTTTACTTTTTGTAAAGCTTCCAGAGATCTTCCTTTTCCAGACATCGCACGACGAAGAATATCACCATCAGGAGCGGGAAGTCCGCCGTAATGTTGGGCAATTTTTATCACATCTTCCTGATACACCATAATGCCGTAAGTTTCGCCAAGATGCTCTCTAAAAACCTCATGAAAATATTCAAACTGATTTGGATTATTATGACGAAAAATATACTCTTTCATCATTCCAGATTGTGCAACTCCAGGACGAATAATAGACGAAGCCGCTACCAGAATTTTATAATTATCGCAATTCAATCGGCGTAATAATCCGCGCATCGCAGGACTTTCGATATAAAAACAGCCAATCGTATCTCCTTTTGCTAAATAAGAATTGCAAACCGCTTCATCTTTAGAAATAGAAGTATTGCGAATGTCTACTTTTAGACCTCTATTTTTTTCAATAAGCTTTACGCTATCATCAATATGTCCGATACCACGCTGGCTTAGAATGTCGAATTTGTCAAAACCAATTTCTTCGGCAATATGCATATCAAAAAGCACAATTGGAAAACCTTTTGGAGGCATTTCCAAAGGCGTATAATTGGTAATTGGTTCTTCAGAAATAATAATTCCACAGGCATGCATACTGCGCTGGTTTGGATATTTCTGCATCATAAAACCATATTCTTGAACCAATTTTACAATCTTATTTGTAGGATGAAGTTCTTCTGGATTTTTTGCCAATACATCTAATTCTTCTTTCGGAAGACCAAAAACTTTTCCAACTTCTCTGAAAATAGAACGGTATTTAAACTCAACATTGGTTCCGCAGAAAGCAACATGATCTTTGCCGTATTTTCCGAATATATATTCTAAAATTACATTACGTTCCTGCCAGCTCCAATCTATGTCAAAATCGGGTGGAGTTTTACGGTTAAGATTTAAAAAACGTTCAAAATACAAATCGAGTTCTATTGGACATATATCAGTAATTCCGAGGCAATAGGCTATTATGCTGTTAGCACCGCTTCCGCGACCAATGTGCATAAATCCTTGACTATTGCTGTATTGAATTATATCCCAAGTAATTAAGAAATAGGCACTAAATTTTAATTCGTCAATAACTTTCAGTTCTTTTTCAACACGTGCTTTTGCTATTGTGTTTTCTTTTCCATAACGATGTTCAAAACCTTCTAGCGCCAAGCCAGTAAGCATTTTTATATCTTCTTCACGGCTTTTGGTAAAGAATTTTTTGTTTTGCGGAACACCAAATTCATATTGAAAATTACATTCGTCAATGATGTGTTGTGTGTTCGAAATGATTTCAGGATATTTTTCATAGAAAGGCAAAAAGGCTTCTAATGGTTTTATGAAATCAGAAGTTTTGCAATAATCCGCTTCAGTAAGTTTTGATAGAATAATATTCGTGTCAATTGCTCGAAGGACTTTATGCAGATTGTATTCTCTTTTACAGCTAAAAGTTACGGGCTGTAAAATCACCATTTTGGCAATTTTATTTTTATGTTTAGAAGTCAGAAGACTCGAAACTTCTTCAGGACGAACTCCGATGAATTCATTTTCATAAAGCGTTTCCGGAGCATTTTCTAAAGTATAAATTACAAAAGCCTCCTTAAATTCAGGAGCTCGTAAAGGCAAAGTTTCTCCGCTGAAATTATACTCAGTTAAAAAACGATTCATTTCAGCTAATCCTTCGGCATTTTTAGCTAAACCAATATATCGAAATTGATGATTACAGCGAAATTCCATTCCAACCAAAGGCTTGATTTCATTTTTCTCGCAATCTCTTATAAAATCGTAAATTCCAGTTACAGTATTAATATCGGTCAATGCCATTGCTTTTACGCCGCAAGAAACAGCCAGACCAACAAGATCTTTTAGCGGAATCGTGCCATAACGCAGAGAATGATAAGAATGACAATTGAGGTACATGATTTATTTAGTGCGTTTTAAAATTTCGTCTTTAGTATTAGGTTTAAAGTGAGCTCCGGCGCAACGCATTACAGCATCAAAACCATAACGGCTTTTCATTTTATCCATGGCGGCATAAAGTGCCAACATTTCCTGAGTATCTTCAAAAAGATCAATTTGATACGTTCCGCGTACCAATCCGCTAAAGCGAACCCCAATCAAACGAAGACGCATACGACGCTGATAGACTTTCTCAAAAAGCTCTATTACATTCTTAGTCAAAATATGATCGGCTGAAGTATAAGCAACTCGGCATTGTTTGGTTTCCGTATCAAAATTGGCGTAACGAATTTTAACCGTAACTGTTGAAGTCAGCCATTGTTCAGAACGCAATTGAAAAGCTAGTTTTTCGACCATTCCCAAAAGCACTCTTTTGAGTTTCGCAATATCAATGGTGTCTTGAGAAAAAGTATGTTCTGTAGAAATAGATTTTCTTTCGCTATACGGTTCTACAGGTGTATGATCGATTCCGTTCGCTTTTTTCCAAATATCGAGGCCGTTTTTTCCAATCATTTGCTGTAAAACCTCAGCAGGCATTTCGGCCAAAGTCTGAATTTTACGAACACCAATTCGGGACAAGAGTTGAAAAGTTACGGTTCCGACCATTGGTATTTTCTGAATCGAAAGCGGATTCAAAAAAGTCTGTACCTTATGTTCTGGAATTTCAAGATTTCCTACTGGTTTACCTTCGCCTGTAGCAATTTTAGAAACCGTTTTATTGATCGATAACGAAAAACTAATCGGAAGTCCAGTTTCCTTAATTACCTTTTGTGCCAATTCATCCGTCCATTTATAACTTCCATGAAATTTATCCATTCCCGTAATATCCAGATAAAATTCGTCGACACTTGCTTTTTCCAAAACAGGTGCTTTTTCTTGAAGAATTTCGGTTACATCATGAGACATTTTTGAATATAATTCCATGTCGCCTTTGATAACTTTCGCATCAGGGCAAAGTTTCATCGCCATTGCAATAGGCATTGCAGAACGTACTCCAAATTTGCGGGCTTCATAGGAACAAGAAGCCACAACACCGCGTTCTCCTCCGCCCACGATGAGTGCTTTTCCGTTTAGTTCAGAATTTATGAGTCGTTCGCAGGATACAAAAAAGGTATCCAAATCCATATGTACAATTGCCCGTGCCATTTTTCCTTTTTGTTTTTGTATGAAACAAAATTAGCACAGGTGGTAACATTTTTTTGTATATTTGCTGTTCCAAATTATAACAAATTTATTATGTCCTTATTTTCAGACAACATCAGAGCGTTAAGGGTTAAGCATAAAATATCACAGGAGAAATTAGCTGAAAACCTTAGCATTACCAGAGGAAGATACGTGAAATACGAAGATGGAACTTCGGAAGCACCGTATGATATTCTAAAGAAGATTGCGCTATATTTTCATATGAGTATTGACTTGATATTATCGGTCGATATTCGTAAGATTGATGTGCAAAATTTGATAAAACTAGAAGGCAACCGACTTATTTTACCCATTCAAGTGGATAGTTTTGGAGAGAATTTTATTGAAATTGTATCTCAAAAAGCAAAAGCAGGTTACCTCAATGGATATGCTGATCCAGAATATATCGAAAGTTTACAGCAAATTACACTTCCGTTTTTAGGTCCTGGAAAACACCGCGGATTTCCTGTTGAAGGGGATTCGATGCCACCGCACGAAGATGGTTCTATTATTATTGGTCGTTATGTGGAAAAGCTCGGAGATGTAATGGATGGTAAAACCTATATTTTGATTACTAAGAATGAAGGAATGGTGTATAAGCGTCTCAATAAAAACAAAAAGAACTCCTTGGTTTTAGAATCCGACAACAGCTTTTATCCGAATTATGAAGTGAAAGCTTCTGATATTTTGGAGATTTGGGAATACGAATGTAATATTGGCCGTTCGGATAAAAAACAAGAAATGACGGAAACTGGAGCAATGAAAGATTTGCTTTTAGAATTGAAAAGAGAAGTTCGAGAGATTAAGAATAATACTTCGAATGCTTAATTTTTTTTCCGCCACGAATTCACGAATTTTGATTTAAAATAAAATGAATATCCAAAAAGCCAAAATCGAAGATCATATCCGTTTAACGGAAATCACCAAAAAGTCAAAAGCCTATTGGGGATATTCGGATGAGCAAATGGAGAAATGGAGCAATAATCTTACGATCACGATAGAGTATATAGAAACAAATTCTGTTTTTAATTTGGTTGATGAAAATCAGATTATTGGCTATTATTCTTATTTTAGATTAGAAAACAATCAGGTAAAATTGGACAACTTATTTATTTTACCTGAATATATCGGAAAAGGATTTGGTTCTTTTTTAATGAATGATTTTGTGGAAAGAATGCGAAATGAAAAATGTCAAAAAATCATTTTAGATTCAGAACCCAATGTCGAACAATTTTACCAGAAAATCGGATTTACAAAAATTGGTGAATTTGAAACTTCAATAAAAAATAGATTTATGCCGATTATGGAAATAAATCTATGATTTCGAAGAAAAAAAATGCCACGAATTCACGAATTTTGATTTAAAATAACTCGTCAATTCGTGGCTAATAAATTTACACAAAGCCCTTCAAAAATCATTTTAATCTGTGCGATCTTTAGCTTAAAAAAAACTTTTGCGACTTAGTGCCTTTGTGGCAAAAAAACTTAAAAAATCTTCGCAAATCCCAAACCATATTGTTGCCCGTTGTAAAAAGGCATAATCATAGAAGTCGATTTGTTTTCGGCTGATGATTTGAATAATTTTTTAGTAATGTATGGATTGATCCAATACGCAATTTTGGTGCTTAAAATCCCGATTCCCGCTCCAGCGGCAACATCAGTTAACCAATGGCGATTGTTGTAAATTCTAAATAATCCCGTTCCAGTTGCAACGGCATAACCGGCAATTCCGTACCAAATTGATTTGTCTTTGTATTCTTGATATAAAAATTCGGCACCCATAAACGCAGTTGCAGTATGTCCGGAAGGGAAGGAGTTGTTCGAACTTCCGTCAGGTCTTTCTTCGTGTACAATCGATTTTAAACCCAAAACTGTTGAAGCCATTATAACATACGAAGTCACAAATATAACAGAACGGTCACGCATATTGTTTTTGCCTTTTACACCAAAAGCATTCAAAGCATAAACAGATGCTGCAGGCGCATATTGCGAGAAATCATCAATTGTAATTTTCTCGTCAATATCTTCGGTGACCTCAGACTTAATTTGATGATTAAAACTCAACAGTTGATCATTTCCAATTCCAATAACACCATATCCAATTAATACACTTGGAATAATTAATTGTTTGTAATTGAATTTTAGCTGATGCGAAGTACTGTCAATTTTTGTAATCGAGTCGTTTTGCTGTGCATTCACAGAAAACAATCCGAATAGAAATACCAGAAGAATAGCTTTGCAGGACATTTTTATTTTTTGTTTTTGTTATAATAATAACGAATGTATGATCTAACTATTTTTGTCTTAATTGAACCTTAAGCGGATATTAATTTGTTGGTTTTAAATAGGGTAGTTCGGTTAAGATTAGCTAAATATTAGGCGATTAATAACTATTTTATTTTTCTTTTCTCCGGATTTTGATGATTGTCCCAAAAAGATAATATTTCTATTTGATCGTTATTAATTTCATAAAAAATCAAATAGATTTTCATGGGAATAACGCGAGTGATTTTATTTGAAGTAAGTCTTCCTATAAACTCATTATTAGAAAGAGTTTCTAATAAATCTTCAACTTCTTCAAGAATTTTTAAGCTGTAATCAGAATTTTCATTTCTAAAAGCATAAAATTCAAGAACATTAGAAAATTCAAGTTTGGCAAGATTCGACCAGATTATTTCTTTTTTAGCCATTCTCTCATCTCTGAAATTACATCTTCATTTTTATGAAAATCACCGTTTTTTATTTGATTTCGGCTTGTTTCGATAGAAGATTGCTGTTCAAGATTTAATTCATATAGAGACTGTTCGGAAGAATCAAAAATAGTTTGAAGCGCTTTTAAAAAATTCATGTCTTTTGAATCTCTAATTCTTGAGATCAAATTTTCTTTTATTTGTGCTGTCATGTCCATATCAAATTCTTTATAATACTCAAAATTAAAGATTTCTTTTCAAAGTAGTACTAATAATTATACTTTTAACGAAAACCAAAACGTACTTCCCAATCCTAAATTACTTTCTACACCAACGCTTCCGTTTTGGGCTTCTATAAATTCTTTGCTTATCGCTAAACCTAATCCAGTTCCGGATTTTTGACTTCCAGGTACTTGAAAATATTTATCGAAAACTTTGTCTTTGTATCTTGTATCAATTCCTTTTCCGGTATCGATGACCTGAAATACGATTTGATTGTTTTCTTTTTTTAATTTGATAAAAATGGTGCTTTTTTCAGAAGAATACCGAATCGCATTCGACAAATAATTAATTAAAACCCAGCCTGTTTTTTCGCTATCGGCTTTTACATCTTCAAGATTTTCATCTGCATTAATAACCAATTTAATCTGTTTTTGATCGGCCTGAACTTTTACGGCTTCAACAGCATAATTTACAATTTCATGCGGATTGCTTTTTTCAATATTTAGTTGAATATTTCCAGTTTCCAATTGTGATAAATTGAGTAATTCGCCCGTAATTTTCAACAATCTTTGGCTATCATCTTTTATGCTTTCAACCAATTGCTTTTGATCGTCGTTCATGTCGCCCGTTTTGGCATTTTCAAGCAATTGAAGACTTAGTTTTATAGAGGCAATCGGCGTTTTTAATTCGTGCGAAACGGTCGCAATAAAATTGGTTTTGGCAAAATCCAGCTCTTTAAAAAGTGTAATATTTCGCAGAATAATTACATCACCAATATTGATTTCTTTTTCTTCACCAGTCGGAATTATGGTAATATTCAGAATTTCTTTTTCGAAATAACTTTCTTTTCCGTGCGCATAAATTTTAAGTGGTTGTTTTTTAGGTGCATCAATATCATCTTTTAAAATCAAAGACCGAATCAAATCATTCGATAATGCCAAATTTGAAGCCGATTTTCCAATAACATCTTCCAGTTTCAGACCAATAATTTTTAATGCTTCATCATTGGCAAACAAAACAATTCCTTCATTGTCCAGACCAATAATCGGGTCGTGCATATTATTGATAAGCGTTTCCAGCCGTTTTTTTTCGAAGAATAATTTGTACAAATTACTATCATTATATTCCTGAAGTTTTTGCGCCATCGTATTAAACGACTTTGCAAGATCGCCAAATTCGCTATGACTTGTAAAATGTACTCGTTCTGAATAATTTTTATTGGCTATTTCTTTAATACTCAGCGTTAATTCCTTTATTGGGTTTGCAATATTATTAGGTAAATTAACGAGTAGATTAAAAGCGATTAAAAAGCATAAACTTCCAACAATGGCAATCCATAAATTAGCATTTTCGGCAGTAAGTTTAGCAATGTCACTTTTCTGTTTTATAGCATCCAGATTGAGTTTCATAATAGCAAAAATATCCTGTCTGATCTGTGTTTTCAGAACTTCATTTGCTCCATTTTTTTCTAAAAGAGCAAAGCTTTTCTCTAGGTTTGCAGTTGCTTCTTTTTCTCCAGGTTCGGTTACATTTTGAGTTTGTTTTTCCAGATATTCTTTAAAAGTCTTAATCTCATTATCTGGATTTGCTTTAATTTCATCCAAAGACAAAATCATATTTCGCGAATATTCCAATGTATTATAATTCGCTTTTAGAATATTCTCTGTGTCTGCTTTTATTAAAAAAACAGAATAACCGCTTACGAGCGAAAGTATAATGATCATTAAAAATAATAATCCAACGCCCAGATTTAATTTGGTTTTAATTCTCATTGTATAAAACATTTAATTTTTTATTGAACCATATAAGTGATATAAGAAAATATTAGAAGATGTATAGGAAATACTTTGTATCTTTTTTAACCGCAAGGTTTCGTAAAGCAACAAAGATTAAATTAAAAAAACTTTGTGCCTTAGTGGCAAAAAAAGAAACATCCTAATTAAATGAACTTATATAACTTATATGGTTTTAAAAATTTTTCAAGACAGTATAACAAGATCAACATTTGATAAAGACAGTTTGTTTAGCAAACGCCTGAAAATTGTTGTAGACAAAATTACTTTAAATAAATTCAAATGCGGTTTTCCGATGCACACAGTTGTAATTTGTTTTTCTTCAACAGTTGCTAAAATCGCATTGGCAATATTTGAATTTTCCAATTTAATAACTTCTGCGCCCAATTGTACGGCAAGTTTAAAGTTATTAATTAAATGCCGCTGTTTATCTAAAGCAATTTTATTACTGCTTTCCTGCGGCGTTTCTACATACAAAACATACCACGACCCGTTGTAATAACTTGCTAATCTTGCTGCTTTTCGAATCACAATTTTAGCCGTTTTATCATTACTGCTAATACAGGCCAAAAGTTTCTCATGTCGTAAAGCATGAAGATTCGGAACTTCATTTTCAACTTTTCGAACGACCTGACTCGCTACTTCTTTCAAAGCTAATTCTCGAAGTTGTAAAATCTGTTCCGATTTAAAAAAGTTCGTTAAAGCCGTTTGAATTTTGTCAGGAGTATAAATTTTCCCTTCTTTCAAACGCGCAATCAAATCTTCCGAGGTCAAATCGATATTGACCACTTCGTCTGCCAATCGCAAAACATTATCAGGAATCCGTTCCTGAACATCAATTCCTGTAATCCGTTTTACATCCTCATTTAAACTCTCAATATGCTGAATATTAACAGCGGAAATTACATTAATTCCAGCTTCTAGAATCTCCAGAACATCCTGCCAGCGTTTTTCATTTTTGCTTCCTTCAACATTGGTATGTGCCAATTCATCAACAATAACCACTTCTGGTCTAAGGTTGATGATTGCCTGAACATCGAGTTCTTCGAGTTCTTTTCCTTTATAAAAAATAGTCCGTCTCGGAATAATCGGAAGGCCAGAAAGTAACTCATGCGTTTCCTTTCGCATGTGCGTTTCGATGTAGCCAATTTTCACATCGATTCCGTTTTTCAATAACGAATGCGCTTCCTGAAGCATACGAAAAGTTTTGCCCACACCGGCGCTCATTCCAATGTAGATTTTAAACTTTCCTTTTCGTGATTTCTGAATTAAATCGAGAAAGTGCTGTGCGTTATTATTTTTCTGTTCCATAAAAATATGCTTTAAGCAATAAGCTTTAGGCTTTAGGCTTTAGGCAGTATAACTTTTAAAAAGCTTACTGCTTAAAGCCTATAGCCTAAAGCTAAAATGAAATCGCCAGCGAAGTTGTTACAAACGTATTCATATCCGTTGGGAGATTATCTTTATTGATGAAGATTTCATCTTTGCTCGAAAGATTTCTGGCTTCAATTCTAAACATAACATTATCAGTTACTAAGTAATCAAAGTTAGCTGAAAATCCATAAGTTTTAAAACCGTTTGGCGTTTCAGTTGCGATAATTACACCTTTTTCATCACTATAATATTCACCGCGCGCTGCAAGCTGAATTTTTTCTGTTGGTTTGTATTGCAGAATTAAAACTGGCGAAAACCAAGTGTCGTATTTATTACTGTTCTTAGCCGCTTGTTGCGATCCAACATCAAAACCAGCCGTAATGTTTGTTTTCTCCGTTATTTTAAACTGTCCGTAAAAGTTATTAAAATAACGCCATTTTTTGTCAATATCAGGCTGTTCATTTCCAACATAAGTACTCCAGTTCAAAGCCACTTTATCAGATGGTTTGTAGGTAATCTGAGTTCCAAAAGCAGGCGTTTGATTGCCTTCAACTTTCTCAATTCTCTGCCATCCATTCAAATACATTTCTGCCAAATACCATTCTCCAGATTCAGAAGTATAGCCAATTTTCACACCCGTTTCATAATAAGGAGAATTCTCAGCCATAATACTTCTTGTTAAAGTCTGGCAGTCTTTTCCAATGGCACTCTCAAAACCAATATGCGAAGGCATAATTCCTCCATCAATCCATAAATTATGGCTTTTCGAAATCTTCACACCAACATTGGCTTCGTAAACATTTTTCAATAAACCTTGTTCGGCCGCCATATTATATTCTGCATAAGTTCCGGCCATCAAGGCAAAATTTCCCCGAATATTTTCTTTTGAATAATTCACTTTTGCCATACCCAAATTCAGGTTTACCTCGTTGCTTTTATTGTAACTGTATAAGAAATTTGGCCGAGTATGATTTTCAGGTTTCCCGAAATCATAACTATAATAAGCGTCTACATATCCTGAAAATGTCAACGGACTTTTAGATTCTTCTTGTGCGTGTAAATTGCTATAACCAAAAACGATTAAAGCAGTAAGTATTATTTTTTTCATTTTTTGTGGTATTCAATTATTTATTAGTAGATTTTTTTAGGAGCTAATCCCGCTATCCGTTTCAATCTTTTGTGCCGAACCCCGGCACAAAAGGATTTCCACTACTATCGGGGCTAGGGCATTTGGGGTAAAAAAGGCGTTTTGTTTCCTAACAGGTTTTTAAAACCTTGTAGGTATTAATTTTAAAGTTTTGGTTTTATCGCTTGGTTTGTCATCCTGAGGAACGAAGGATCACACTAGTAGCTCGACAAAGATTGGCGATCATGCAGACGGAGTTTCTCGTGTGATCCTTCGTTCCTCAGGATGACAAACTACATGGTTACTCCATGATAATAGTTGATGTCGATTTTTATACCTACAAGGTTTTGAAAACCTTGCAGAAGAAAACCTTAGAACCTTAGCGACTCAGAACCTCAGAACCTTTTTTAGAAAGCTCATCCAGCGCCACATTCAATTCCAAAACATTAACCGTTTCAGGACCAACGACAGCCGAATTAATTTTAGACTCCACCAAAGCTTTTACTTTTGCTTCATCCAGTTTTCGCTCTTTAGCAATTCGTTTTACCTGAATCAACGCGCCTTGCGGAGAAACATTCGGATCTAAACCACTTCCAGAAGCCGTAACCATATCAGCTGGAATGTCTGATTTCTTCAAATAGGGGTGAACCAATAAAAGCGTATCAATTCTTTTTTGAACCAAAGCCAAATAATCAGGATTACTTGGACCTTTGTTGCTTCCGGCACTTCCAGCAGCATTATAATCTACAGCCGAAGGTCTTCCCCAGAAATAATTCGATTTATCGAACTTTTGTCCGATTTTTTGATAACCAACCACTTTTCCGTTAACCGAAAGAGTTTCTCCTTTTCCTTGATTTGGAGCCAATTGTGCGATTCCGTAAATCGCAAGAGGATAAATAACCGCAAATAAAATCAAAGTAAATACGGTAAGTTTTAAGAGTGAAAATATAGTTTTCATTTTTTTGAGATTCTAAGAGACTAAGTTGCTAAGGTTCTAAGTTTTTTTCTAGGAAGCTTAGTAATCTAAAGTCTGTGTTTTTAATTGAGTTTTTAAAAGTTCTTGGGTTTTACGACTCTAAGAAAAAAACTTAGCATCTTAGAGCCTTAGCATCTCAGAACCTTACATAAATAGAGCTACTAGTAAATCAATAACTTTGATTCCGATAAAAGGAACAATTAGACCACCTAAACCATAAATCAAAAGATTTCTTTTCAAAATAGCACTGGCTCCAATTGGTCTGTAATCAACACCTTTCAGCGCAAGCGGAATCAATATCGGAATGATAATCGCATTGAAAATTACAGCCGATAAAATCGCACTTTCTGGACTGTGCAAATGCATGATATTTAAACCTTGCAGCGCAGGAATCGCAGTAATAAAAAGAGCAGGAACAATAGCAAAATATTTCGCAACGTCATTTGCAATAGAAAAAGTAGTTAAAGTTCCGCGGGTCATTAAAAGCTGTTTTCCAATTTCAACAATCTCGATTAATTTCGTTGGGTCATTGTCAAGATCGACCATGTTTCCAGCTTCTTTTGCAGCTTGAGTTCCGCTGTTCATGGCAACGCCCACATTGGCTTGCGCTAGGGCAGGAGCATCGTTAGTTCCGTCACCCATCATGGCAACCAATCTTCCTTCGGCTTGTTCTTTTCGGATGTAATTCATTTTATCCTCAGGTTTAGCCTCGGCAATAAAATCATCAACTCCGGCAGCTTCGGCAATAAATTTAGCCGTAAGTGGATTATCACCTGTAACCATAACCGTTTTGATTCCCATTCTGCGTAAACGCTCAAAACGCTCTTTCATTCCGGTTTTTATAATATCCTGAAGTTCGATAACACCTTGAACTTCATTGTTTTTAATTACTACCAATGGTGTTCCTCCATTAGATGAAATGGTAATAACTTGTTGTGCAGTATCTTCAGGAAAAGAATTTCCAGCTTGCTGCGCAATGTTTTTAGCAGCGTCTTGTGCGCCTTTTCTAATATTGGTTCCGTCTTTTAATACGACTCCAGAAGTTCTGGTTTCGGCAGTAAATTTGATGGTGTGTGAAATATCAGAAGTAGTTTGCAAAAAGCTTGCTTTAACCTCATTTTTTACATCGATCATCTCGCTTAATTCCAATATACTTTTTCCTTCTGGGGTATCATCTGCAAGCGAGCTCAAAACAGCCGATTTTACAAAATCATCAAAAGAAACTCCTTTGGTTGGATAAAAATTGGTTGCTTTTCTGTTTCCAATGGTAATGGTTCCGGTTTTATCCAAAAGCAATACGTCAATATCTCCGGCAGTTTCAACCGCTTTACCTGATTTTGTAATTACGTTGGCGCGTAGCGCTCTGTCCATTCCCGCAATACCAATCGCAGAAAGAAGCCCTCCAATTGTGGTTGGAATTAAACATACAAACAGAGCAATGAAAGCCGCAATCGTGATGGGTGCGTTGGCATAGTCGGCAAACGGTTTTAGCGTAACGCACACAATCACGAAGATTAAAGTAAATGCAGCTAATAAAATGGTTAAGGCAATTTCGTTTGGTGTTTTCTGACGGCTCGCACCTTCAACCAAAGCAATCATTTTATCCAAAAAGCTTTCGCCAGGTTCAGATGTTACTTTTACTTTAATTTTATCTGATAATACTTTTGTTCCTCCGGTTACAGATGATTTGTCACCGCCTGCTTCCCGAATTACAGGAGCACTTTCTCCAGTAATGGCACTTTCGTCGATTGTAGCCAGACCTTCGATAATTTCACCATCGGCAGCAATTAAATCACCGGCTTCGCAAACGAAAATATCGTCTTTTTTTAATGCCGAAGAACTGATATTTCTGATTTCTCCGTTTGGCATAATTTGTCTGGCAGGAGTTTCTTCACGTGTTTTTCTTAAACTGTCAGCTTGTGCTTTTCCTCTTGCTTCGGCAATTGCTTCGGCGAAATTGGCAAATAAAAGCGTTGCCAGTAAAATCAAGAACACAATTAGGTTATAAGTAAAACTTCCCTGATCATTAGCACCCATTAATATGGATATGCAGACAGCAAACATAATGGCTGTTCCAATTTCTACGGTAAACATTACCGGATTTTTGATCATCATTTTTGGATTCAGCTTGACAAAAGACTGCACTAAAGCTTCTTTTACCTGCTTACTTTCAAACAATGATGTGGATTTATTAGTTGTCATTTTCTTGTAGAAAGTTAAATGTTATTTGTTAAATGTTATGCGTTGAAAAAACACACAGATTGTAAAACATAGCCAGTGGTTTCAACCATTGGGACGCAACGTATATCACAATCTTTGTCCCTGCAATTCGTTTCAGGTGGTTGAAACCACGGGCTATATTGAAATGCGAATGGTAAAATCGTTATTCTAACTATGTGTGAAAACGAGTTTTCTTTTTATTCTTTTTTATAGATTTAAATTCTATGTTTCTATGTGTTTAAATTATCCAGCATTTTTATTTTAAAGTAAAGAATTCTGCCAATGGACCTAAAGCCAAAGCAGGAAAGAATGATAAAGCAGCAATAATCGCAATTACAGCAAAAGTCATGATTCCGAAAATTGAGGTATCTGTTTTTAAAGTTCCAGCACTTTCCGGAATGTATTTTTTACCTGCCAGTAAACCTGCAATTGCTAATGGTCCAATGATTGGAATAAATCGGCTTAACAATAACACAATTCCTGTAGTGATATTCCAAAACGGATTATTATCTCCTAATCCTTCAAAACCAGAACCGTTATTGGCCGCGCTCGAAGTATATTCGTATAACATTTCTGAGAATCCGTGATTTCCTGGATTGTTTAACCAACCTGTTGCGTTACCGCTGAACCAATATCCCATTGCGGTATCATGTGCAGCAAAATAAGATGCTAAAGCAGTTCCTGATAATATTAATAAAGGATGTAGAATGGCAATAAAAGCAGCAATTTTAACTTCCCGAGCTTCGATTTTCTTTCCTAAAAATTCAGGAGTTCGACCTACCATTAATCCGGAGATGAATACCGCCAGAATAATGAAAATGTAGTAGTTCAAAATACCAACGCCACATCCGCCGTAAAAGGCATTTACCATCATCGATAATAATTGCATTGCGCCAGAAACCGGCATTGAACTATCGTGCATACTGTTTACAGAACCTGTAGAAATTACTGTTGTGGCAATACTCCAAAATCCTGAAATTGCTGGGCCAAACCGAACTTCTTTTCCTTCCATCGCTCCAGTTGTTTGTGCGATCCCCATTTTTTCAATAGCAGGATTTCCATTGATTTCACTCATTATTGTCGGAATTACCAGTAGTAAAAATCCAACGGTCATGACTCCAAAAATAATGTAAGACAGTTTTCTTTTCTTAAGGAAAAAACCTAATGCGAAAATCATCGCAAAAGGAATAATCAACTGCGCCCAAAGTTCAACCCCGTTAGTAAAATAAGTGGGATTTTCTAATGGATGCGCTGAGTTGGCTCCAAAGAATCCACCACCGTTCGTACCAATATGTTTAATAGCAATAAAGGCTGCGGCTGGTCCGCGAGAAACTTCTACATGATCACCTTGCAGTGTTGTAATAGCATCTTTACCTTCAAAAGTCATTGGCGTACCGCTAAAAACTAATGCAACAGCCACAATTGCTGAAAGTGGTAATAAAATACGAGTACAGCTTTTGATGAAATAATTATAAAAATTACCCAATTGTTCTGTAGTTCTTTCTTTCATTGCTGTAAAAATCATAGCGGCGGCAGCCATTCCGATACCAGCAGAAACAAACTGAAGGAACATCAATACGATTTGTGAAAGGTAAGAAACCCCGCTTTCGCCAGAATAATGCTGTAAGTTGCAATTGACCAAAAATGAAATAGCAGTATTAAATGCCAAGTCTGGCGTCATTGAAGGGTTGTTATCTGGGTTAAGTGGCAAAGAACCTTGAAACAATAAGACAAAAAAGCAAAGAAAGAACCAAACCATGTTTATGCTTAAAAGTGCTTTTAAGTGTTGTTTCCAGTTCATTTCTTCAGTGGAATTTATACCGCTGATTTTAAAAATAAATTTTTCAATTGGATTGAAAATTGGGTCAAAAAGTGTCTTATCTCCCAAATAAACTTTAGCAATATATTTTCCTAAAGGAATCGCTAAAATAATAGTTAGGATAAAAATACCAATGACGCCTAATAACTCTGTGTTCATATATTTAATTTTAGATTGTTGATTTTAGATTTTAGATTTTTTTGAGATAATCTTAAATTCTAAAATTCTTTTTTTTAAAATTTTTCGGGTTTGATTAAGACATAAACCAAATACACGAAAACGGCGATTGAAATAATAAATAGTGCAGTCATGATTTAGATTTTTTCAAAGAATTCAACTGACAGAAAACAAATAGCAAACAGCAAAACGGCCAATGCGAGTAAAAGAAATGTGATCATAGGATTTATTTGGAATTTTAGATTTTAGAATTCAGATTTTAGATTTTAGATTTTAGATTTTAGATTTTCCGATTAAACTTTTATACGCCAGAAGTATTAACCTGCTTGATGTATTCCGCTTTAAGCGTTTGAGGAAAAAGGTGTGAAATATTGCAGTGGCGCATTTCCATAAAAGAAGAAACCGAAAAAATATAGACATTAGAAATGGCATTTTTAGTTTCGATGCTTCCGCTGATAAATAAGCGTTCAGCAAGAGCTAGGCATTTTTTTGCACGAACGATATTTCCAGAAATAATAGATTTTTTGGTTATCTCGGCAAAGCGTTCTGCTTGTTTGTAGATTGAGGTGACTTGATTTTTCATGAGAATGAATTTTTATGTTCTCCCTCCTTATGCCAAAATATGTTCCGAAAAAGTAAGGTAACTGCTAAAGTGCTGTCAATAAAAGGAATGTAGTTTTGTGCCAAAAATTAGGCATAAAAAAAGCCTATCAAAATGATAAGCTTTTATTGAAATGATAAGGTTTATTTAATTGTGAATTGTGAATTGTAAAATGTAACCTTCTTTTAATTTGAAATTTGAAATTGCAATTGGTTTTGAAATTTAAATTTTGGAATTTTCAATCCCATATTCTTCCAATTTTCGATACAAAGTCGCAATTCCAATTTCTAATAATCTTGCCGTTTCAGCTTTATTACCTTTTGTATAATTTAAAACCTTTTGGATGTGCAGTTTTTCAACACTCTGCATCGAGAAAGCCGACATTGATTTTGTGCTTTTTTCAGCTTGATGTTGCATTTCATACGGCAAAACATCTGAAGTTAAAGTATCGCCATTACTTAAAATAACCGATCTTTCGATAATATTTTTAAGTTCACGGATATTTCCCGGCCAAGAATAATTTTCTAATTTCTGCAGAAAATCATCTGAAATATGTAATGTTTTTTTGTTTGTTTTTTCAGAAAATTGTTTGACGAAATAATGTGTCAAAACGCCAATATCCTTGATTCTTTCTCGCAACGAAGGCAGTTTGATTTCGAAGATATTCAAACGGAAATACAAATCAGAACGAAAACGATGTTCGTCACTTTCTGTTTTTAAATCTCTGTTTGTAGCCGCAATTAACCTGAAATTTGATTTTTTCGGAGTTGTATCGCCAACCGGAATATATTCAGAAGTTTCTAAAACACGTAGTAATTTTGCTTGAAGATCAATTGGCATTTCTCCGATTTCATCCAGAAATAAAGTACCGCCGTTTGCTTCTTCAATAAAACCTTTTTTATCTTTTAATGCTCCGGTAAAAGCGCCTTGTTTATGACCAAAAAGCTCACTTTCCAGAATTTCTTTACTAAAAGTACTGCAGTTTAGCGCCACAAAAGATTTCCCAACACGATTGCTGTTTTCATGAATAGCCTGCGCAAAAACTTCTTTTCCTGTTCCGGTTTCACCAGTTAACAAAACGGTCGAATCTGTTTTGGCAACTTTTTGTGCAAGATCAATAACTTGTTCAATTCCTTTAGATTTTCCAATTATAGTCTCGAAAGAATATTTGCTTGCAATACGTTTTTCCAGTTGCTGTACTTTTTTTTGCAATTCCACTTTCTCTAAAGCTTTATAAAGAAGCGGAATAATTTTATCGTTATCGTCACCTTTTACAATATAATCAAAAGCACCATTTTTCATTGCCTGAACTCCGTCTGGGATATTTCCGAAAGCAGTCAGCAAAATAACTTCTACAAGCGGGAAACTTGCTTTTATGTTCTGAAGAAAATCAACGCCATTTCCATCAGGTAATTTGACATCACACAAAATGACATCAATTTCGGTTTGTTCCAGTTTCTTAAAACCAGATTTTAAATCTTTTGCCTCGAAAACTTCAAATCCTTCCGATTTTATAATACGCGCCAGCAGACTTCTCAGTTTTTCTTCGTCGTCTATAATTAAAATTTTGTGTGTCATTTGAGGAAGTAAGTTGTTTTGATGTACAAATTTAGGCTTTAAATCACTTTCCTTTTTTAATTCGGAATAAATTATTTTTAAGTATGTAATCAGTTTTAAAATATTTTCATCGAAAAGAAATGTATTTTTAGATCGAAAAAGAACCACTAAAATTTATGTCAAAACGAATTCTCATTATAATAACTGCTGTATTGTTCTGTAGTCTCCATGGTTTTTCAAATGAAATGATTGAAAAAGATTCTTCAAAATCAAAAACTATTTCTTTTAAAATCAAATTAAAATCGGCTGATGAGGTTAAAATCAAACCTGCTCCTTTAAAATTCAACAAACATTTTGCCTATAGTTTTACGCTTGATGATGGATATCGATCTGCTTATTTAACAGTCTTTCCATTATTGAATGGCGGAAAAATCAGTAATCCTGATAAAAACGAATGGAAAATCGACCAAGGCGGAGACGGAACAACTTCAAATGGACTTTTTTATTCAGACGGTTTCGGAAATAAAATTCCTTTTAAATTGGCACTGGCTATTAATGGAGGTGCAATTCGTGATTTACCAGAAAACCGCGGACATCTTTCTTGGCAAGAAATTAAAGAAATGTATAATGCTGGCTGGGATGTTTTGAATCACGGTTTTCATCATGCTACAAAACACGGTACAAATTATTTGACAGAAGTAACCGAAAATACTACATCAATAAAACAAAATCTTGATTTTACCATGTCACACTTTGTGGTTCCTGGCGGAGAAGGCGATGAGAAATATTATTTAGAATATGAAAAAGAGGCACTTAATAACGGACATTTTTCGGTAGCGTCTTATTATGGTGTTGGGCCAGTTTTTAATGTCGATTCAAAAGTCGATTTAGATAAAATGATTACAGCCAGAACTTTTGTGCAGAGTTCAAAAGATTCTACTAGTTTTAAAACAATGGATCGTTATTTAAAAACACTAGATTCAATTGTAAAACAACCAAATGCGATTTGGTTTAACGAATTTACACACGGAACCGGAAATACAAATTTATGGAATCTAAGCATGCGTTTCCCTGATTTTAAATACTATATGACAACGCTTGCCAATAAATACGGAGCAAAAGGAAACGATTCCATCTGGATGGCACCGTGGCAGGAAGTTTACGAATATATTTGGTTAAGAGACAGAATTAAAGTCGATTACAAACAAAAAGATAAAGAAATTGAAGTTACGATTGAATTGCCTGAAATTCCAGAAAATTTTAGATATAAAGATGTTTCTTTAACAATTGATACTTCTTCAAAATTCGAAATCGAATCAAGTAAAGATTTAAAAATTAAAGACGACGGAAAAACAACTCACAAACAGATTTTGATTCAATTGAAATAAAAGTTTTTTGCCACAGATTAAAGGATTAGAAAGATTTTTTTTGCCACGAATTCACGAATTTCTCTAATTCCTATTTTTTTACTGGTTTTTATTTTAAACATAGCACGTGGTTTCAACCACGGGTACACAATATATAATTACACCCGATTCGTAACGTTTCCCGTGGTTGAAACAGTGAGCTGTATTTTGAGCATTTGCGAAAACTAAAATTAAAAATTCGTGGCAAAAAAAATCTAATCAATCTCCTTTTCGTTATCCTTTATAAAAGTATCAATATTCATTAAATAAGGATCTACAACAATTCGTTGAGGTTTTGTTTTAAGTTTGATCTTACCTTGAACTTTATTATTTTTTATGTCAAAAGGGAAAAGGAATAACTTTCCGTTTTCATCATAAATTCCAATACTTATTGTACTATCATTTGGCATTTGTTTTCTTTCTCCCGTTGCATTTTCCTGATATTTTTCAGAAGAAGCTTTAAAAGAAATTTCATAAAAATCATTCTTTTTTATGCTTGAAACCGATTCTATTTTAGACGAATAAGTAATAATCTGCTTAAACATTTCATCTAATTTTGGATATAGTTTTTTATCTGTAACAGCATAAAATTCTTTTAATAAATCCTCAGAATCAGGAAACGGATTTGGATATTTATAATGATTCAGGAAATTTTTCAAAGCCAGATTTACTTTTTCTTCACCAATTAAAATTCTAAGCTGATGCATAACGAGCATTCCTTTGTCATAAGGTAAATGCGGCGTATCATAATTGGTTTTATACAAAGGGGTTTCTGGATCGTAACTTCTGCTGCTCAAGTATAAATCAAGATGAATTTTTAAAGTTTCCAAAGTTTTTTCCAAACCATGTTCTTTTTCATAAAGCACCAATTCTGTGTATTGAGCCAAAGTTTCGGTCAAAATCCAGCTTCCTTCTTTTTGTTCTGGGCTTATCTGCGAATTTCCCCACCATTCGTGCGACAATTCATGAGCCGTTAATTGATTGATAACGTCTTCTTTATCTTTGTTTTTGAGATCGCTGTAAAAACCAAAATTCTCTTTCATGAAAACAGTCGACGGATAAGAAGTCGCAGCAAATCCGTCCGCGAAAGCAGAAACTTCGGCGTATCGAATCGTTTTATATGGATATCTACCAAAATTGCTCTGGCAGTAATCTAAAGTATTTTTTACATCCTGAATTAATTTCTCAACGTTTCTGAAATGTTTTTTATCATAAAAAACTTCAAGAGAAATACCTTTATAATTTGTTTTTTGAATTTGATATTCGGCAGAAGAAAAAGCAAATCGAAACGGAATCTTTCCATTTGATTTATAATGAAAATAATTGCGATCGTCTTTTTTCCAACTTCCAATTAAATCTCCAACACCAATAGCAGTTTGATTTTTGGATGTCGAAACTACAGCATCATAATCAATAAAATCATATTTGATTTCAGATTTATCTTCCAGTTTTTTAAGAGGCGTCTGAGGTTTCAAATGTCTTTTTGCACGCTCTTTTTTACTGCTGATTTCATTCGATTCCTGATAACCAAAAAGCGGAAAGTAACGGCTGATTCGCATAAAAGAACCATTTTCGATTATAGAATTAAAAGCCGTATGTCCTTTAAAAGGTGACCAAGATGATTCAAAAGAAAAATTCATTTTCAGTTTTTGCTTCGGCAGTAAAGGTTTTTCTAATCGAAACCAATAATGTTGAAAATCAGAAACATCGTCTAAGTTTTTAGAATTCGGAATCTCAACAGAAGTCAGTTTTGAATTTCGATCTATATATAGGAGTAAACTATCAATTGTTTTTTCAGAATTATTGATTAATTCATAACTGCCGTTTACTTGATAACGGTTTTCTTCTGGAAATAAATCAACTTTACTTTTTACAGAAACAATTGTGGGTTGAGACAGATTGGTGTATTTTTTGAATTGACTTTCATATTTCTCGCTCCAGTTATTCTGATCGTCTTCGGTTAAATACGGATATTCAATATTGGTTTTATAAAAAAGATAACTTCCAAAACCAATAAAAATAATAATTCCAAATACTAAAGTTGTTTTTTGAATAGTATTAAATGAATTTCTACGAAAGGTTTTTACGATTGAAGCATTTCGTTTCCATAAAATTCTGGTCAAAGTAAGCAGAATTAGAGCTAATCCGAAATTGTAGAACATCGAAATATGAAACGGGATTGTATATTTTCCGAAACCATTCAAATCAAAATATTCTGTTTTAAAAGCATTTCCAAAACGAAATAAAGGATGTGAAATTCCTAATTGCTCTCCAATTCCAGTACAAAACAAAATGCAGATAAAAGCCGAAATCGCAAGTCCGATATATTTATTTTTAATAAAAGTCTGAATCGCAATGATCAAAATTGAAATTAGCAACAACGGAAACCCAATAAAATAAAACAAAGAAAAGTAAAGATCAATTTCGATCGGGGCATTTGCATTCATGATTTGAAATCCGCATCCAATCAAAATACTTATACTAATAATGAGTAACGGAATAACAAAAAGTGCCGTTAATTTTGCCAGTAAAACTACAAATTGAGAATAAGGCGCAGTGTTTTCAAGCATTTCAAATCTCGAATTTTCACTTCGGTTTAATAATTCACTGCTGTAAAAAAGGAGAATCAGGATCAAAATAAAAGGAAGACGATCCATGATGGTGGTAATCATTAAAGCAGTATCGGTAATTTTTTCAGCTAATCGAATTCCTCCATCAATTTCATCTGAAATCTCAATCATTAATAATCCAGAGAATAAAAGTACAATCAGCAAAAATGGGATTCCTTTCAGAATTAAATAAATATCTAGTTTTATATTGTTTTTAAAAACAGCTAAATTATGTCTGAAAGATTTTATTTCGATGTTTTTAGGAATTGCTGCCGAAAATACTTTTGTTTCTTTTTGAATGAGTTTAGACGTTTTTACCTTTTTAATTTTCGTTTTTCGGAATGAAAACATTCGATACGAAACGAAAAGTAAAAGGAGAGAAACAGAAATCCATAACAATCGGTTAAGTAAAAAGTTACCAGAAAGTGAAACCAGCTGGCTATTTTTTTCAATTGAAGTCCAATATCTCGTTTGTTCCAGAAAAGCAGCCAAACCAAACGGATCTATTTTTGCTGCCAAAGACATGGCTTTCGCCGAAGATGGAGAAGCATTTGCAAATAGGGGCGAATTCGAAAAAATCGAACCTGCTATATATAAGATGTAAATTAATAAACCTCCAACATAAATGAAAAGTTTACTTCGGGTAAGCCACGCCAAAGCAGTCAAGATAGAAAGGCACAAAAAAATATTTGGAATCACAATGACCAAATACGGCCAGAGATAATTTATAATTTCAAAAGGTCCAAGTTCACTTTTTTGAAGCCATGACATTTGGTGTCCAACGATCATTCCGACGATAAACATTCCAAAAGAAACTACGGCAATTACAAATGCCGTAATGAATTTACTTGCCAAATAATGAAATTTAGAAATAGGAGAGGAGAAAATAATCGAATCGAATTTCGTTTCATATTCCTTTAAAAAACTTTGTGCCGCCTGAAGCGTAATCGAGAATATCGTCATTAACGAAATCAGACCAATCGCATAGGTTAAAACATACGGACTATTTTTGTAAGCGCCCGAAAAAGAGAAGTTCGCAAACCCACTGACAAAAAATCCAAGAATCAGATAAATAATAAATGTGGCATAAAAAGTCCAGCTTCTGGTATTGTTATGCCATTCAAATTGAATTAATTTAGAAAACATAACCTTAATTTTGAAGTTGATTTTTACCTAAAACACTAAAATAAACATCGCTTAAATCTGGAGAAATCAATTCGAAACCAGAATCTGGGCGTCGATCTGAGAAAACATGAATATTGATTTTTCCCGAATTTAAGTGCGAAGAAATGATATTGTAGTTCGATTGATGATCCTTCAATTCTGTTTTCTGAATCGCTTTCATCCAGATTTTATCTTTCAAAGAATCGATTGCGTCATTTGGTTTTCCTTCTAAAATCAATTTTCCGTTGGAAATAATTGCCATTTTTGGACACAAATCTCGAACGTCTTCTACAATATGAGTTGATAAAACGACAATAATACTTTCGCCAATTTCACTCAGTAAATTATTAAATCGGTTTCTTTCTTCCGGATCAAGTCCAGCCGTTGGTTCATCCACAATAATAATCTTCGGATTTCCAAGTAAAGCTTGTGCAATTCCAAACCTTTGACGCATTCCTCCCGAAAAAGAATGAACTGCTTTGTCCTTATGCTGTAATAAATTAGTCTGTTGCAATAAATACAAAATTTGATCGTGTCGTTCCTTTTTATTGATGATCCCTTTCAAAACTGCCAAATGATCGAGCAGGCGATAAGCAGAAATTTTAGGATAAACACCAAATTCCTGCGGAAGATAGCCTAGATTTTGCCTGATAAACATGGGATTTTCCAGAATATTGATCCCGTTAAACTCAATAATTCCCGAAGTAGGTTCCTGCAAAGCGGCAATGGTTCGCATTAAACTTGACTTTCCGGCGCCGTTTGGACCTAATAAGCCAAACATGCCATTTGTGATTTCAAGCGATAGTTGGTCAATCGCTTTCGTGCCGTTCTCATAAGTTTTGCTGAGATTTTTGATTGATAAACTGTTCATTTTTTGATTGATTTAGATGATTAAATGAAATTATGATTTGAAAATTTTAGGCAATAGAATACCTGTCGGCTTCAAAAACCGATTTATTATGTTTAGAAATTAAAATTTAAAAGAAAGCTATTCTGCTACGTATTCTAAAATATCACCAGGTTGACAATCCAGAATTTTACAGATAGCTTCGAGAGTATCAAACCGAATTCCTTTTGCTTTTCCAGTCTTTAGAATCGATAAATTGGCAGGCGTAATATCTAGTTTTTCTGCCAACTCTTTACTCTGCATCTTGCGTTTGGCAAGCATTACATCAACATTTACAATTATTGGCATAGTTATATAAATAAGTCTTGTTCGTTCTGAAGGTTTAAACCTTGTTTAAAAATAGCAGCTAAAAAGTAAGCAAAAACACCAAGCATTCCGTGCAGTATAATAAAAAGCCAAACTTCATTGTCTAGAGGAACAAAAAAGAAAGCCACAAATAGCACAATACTCGGAATTAATAAATTCGATAAATAGAATCGCCTTAAATGAGAAATTCCTTTTGAAGTAAATAATTTAGGCTGAAAAAACACTTTAAAAACATTACTGCTCAATAAAAAGAAAAGACCGTATAAACTTAGCGGTGACAAAAAATCAAAAATAATATAAGGAATATTATAATCTCCTAACATTAAAGGATGCGAAGTAAAAGGATAACAGACCTGAAAATACTTTCCGTTATCTTTAAAGGTCAAAAACAATCCCGTCATCAAAGTAAAAACAGAATATGCCGCCAAAAAGAAATAAACAACGGACAAAAATCGGGTAAAGTAAAACAATATTCGAGATACAATATGAGTTGTCTTCATATATGAAAAAGTTAAATTGATATTGCAAATGTATAATTAATTATCGTAAAACAATAATTAATTATCAAAAAGTAATTGTTTTTTCAGTAATGAGAATATTATAATTCTATTAACATTAGAAAACAAAAGGCATCCAGATAAATGAGTTAATTTTGTATACTAGCATTTTTTTATATGAAAAACCCAATTTCAGTCTCATTATTAGACCTCGCTATCATTACTCAGGATAGCAACGCCACAGAAACATTTCAAAAAACAAAAGACATAGCGCAATTAGCAGATAATTTAGGATATAAGCGATTTTGGCTGGCAGAACATCATAACATGGCACACGTTGCAAGTACAGCGACAGTTGTTTTAATTGGTTATGTCGCAAGTCAGACAAAAAATATTCGTGTAGGTTCTGGGGGAATCATGTTGCCGAATCATTCTCCTCTAGTAGTGGCAGAACAATTTGGAACCTTGGAAACACTTTATCCAAACCGAATCGATTTAGGTTTAGGAAGAGCGCCTGGAACAGACCAGCCAACTGCCGAAGCAATTCGAAAAGACTTTTTTGAACAGGCACAACGTTTTCCACAAAATGTAAGCAAACTTCAAGAGTATTTTTCTTCCGAAAATGAAACAGGAAAAGTGCGTGCATTCCCAGCCGAAGGTTTGAAAGTCCCAATTTGGATTCTAGGTTCAAGCATGGATAGTGCAGCTTTGGCAGCAGCTTACGGATTGCCTTATGCTTTTGCAGGACACTTTGCGCCAAAATTGATGATTCAGGCATTTGAATTCTATCGCGAAAATTTCCAGCCATCAGAATATTTAGAAAAACCCCAAACAATGGCTTGTGTCAATATAATTGCTGCAGATACAAATGAAGAAGCCGAATTATTATCTACAAGTTTGTATCAAATGTTTTTGAACTTAATTAGAAACGATCGTAAAGGTTTACAACCTCCAGTTCCATCATTAGATGACATTATGAACGAGCAAGAACGTTTCCATGTCAATCAAATGACGGCAGGAACCTTCACAGGAAACAAAGAACAACTAGTTACCGATTTAAAAAAGTTCATCGACTATGCAAGAATTGACGAACTCATGGTAACAAGCCCGATCTTCGATCATCAGGCAAAACTAAAAAGTATTCAAATCACAAAAGAAGCAATCGACAGCCTAAACGAAAGTATACATATATAAGTATACTATATAGAAGAGTAGGTCGCATTCACTGAGCCCGACAGTTTTAAAAACCTGCCGGGTTTGGTTTTTATACATATATATGTATATATAAACTCTTTCAGTCTGAGGGAAGCCCAAGCCCTTTTTAATGCAGCTTTTGGAATTTGGATCTTAAAAATTGAAATATTGAATCTATTAGGAGCTTAATCCCGCTATCCGTTCCAATCTTTTGCTTTTTAAAGGAAAAAGCAAAAGGATTTCCGCTTCTATCGGGGCTATGGCATCTGTTTTCAAAAGAACAATTGAATGGAAAGCGCCGGAAAAGGGCGCTGAAAACTAAAAACTCTGCAAAAACGGAATGGTAAAGCGGGCTTAAACTGAGGAAACAACAGATGAAAGAAGAAAAAGCCTACAATGGCGTAAAAAAGTTTGGGGCGCAAATGCTCTGTTATCAGAAAGTTAAGAAATAAACGGAAAAAACATGGAAAAAATATAAAAAAAAGTCTTGCAAATGTAAATAAAGGTTCTACTTTTGCACCCGCAACAGCGAAAGGCGTTCATCGAAATACTGGCAGGAATTGGGGATCTGAAGAAAAGAAATTTTCAAAAAAAAAGATTCTGAAAAGCTTGCGAGATTGAGAAATGCTTTTTACATTTGCACCCCGCAAAACACGGAAAAGTTCATTGAGATGCTGAGAGGGAAATAGAGAAAAAGAGGCGAAAAAAAAGCTTCAAAATTTTTTCAATTTTTTCTTGCAGGAAACAAAAAGAAGTTTTAGTTTTGCACCCGCTTTGAGATACAGGCGAAACAAAAAGAAACACACGTTCGTAGACATATTGAATTGACAGCCGTTCTGAAAGAGATTTCAGAACAAAAAGAATAAGAGCAGTAGAGTCGGAAGATTCGAAAGAACCGATAGGAAGAGCATCGCAATATAATATTAAAATATACGATGAAGAGTTTGATCCTGGCTCAGGATGAACGCTAGCGGCAGGCTTAACACATGCAAGTCGAGGGGTAGAAGTCTTCGGGCTTTGAGACCGGCGCACGGGTGCGTAACGCGTATGCAATCTGCCTTTCACAGAGGGATAGCCCAGAGAAATTTGGATTAATACCTCATAGCATAATCGGACCGCATGGTTTGGTTATTAAAGTCACAACGGTGAAAGATGAGCATGCGTCCCATTAGCTAGTTGGTAAGGTAACGGCTTACCAAGGCAACGATGGGTAGGGGTCCTGAGAGGGAGATCCCCCACACTGGTACTGAGACACGGACCAGACTCCTACGGGAGGCAGCAGTGAGGAATATTGGTCAATGGGCGCAAGCCTGAACCAGCCATGCCGCGTGCAGGATGACGGTCCTATGGATTGTAAACTGCTTTTGTACGGGAAGAAACACTGATTCGTGAATCAGCTTGACGGTACCGTAAGAATAAGGATCGGCTAACTCCGTGCCAGCAGCCGCGGTAATACGGAGGATCCAAGCGTTATCCGGAATCATTGGGTTTAAAGGGTCCGTAGGCGGTCTTGTAAGTCAGTGGTGAAAGCCCATCGCTCAACGGTGGAACGGCCATTGATACTGCAGGACTTGAATTATTGGGAAGTAACTAGAATATGTAGTGTAGCGGTGAAATGCTTAGAGATTACATGGAATACCAATTGCGAAGGCAGGTTACTACCAATTTATTGACGCTGATGGACGAAAGCGTGGGTAGCGAACAGGATTAGATACCCTGGTAGTCCACGCCGTAAACGATGGATACTAGCTGTTGGGCGCAAGTTCAGTGGCTAAGCGAAAGTGATAAGTATCCCACCTGGGGAGTACGAACGCAAGTTTGAAACTCAAAGGAATTGACGGGGGCCCGCACAAGCGGTGGAGCATGTGGTTTAATTCGATGATACGCGAGGAACCTTACCAAGGCTTAAATGCAGACTGACCGATTTGGAAACAGATCTTTCGCAAGACAGTTTACAAGGTGCTGCATGGTTGTCGTCAGCTCGTGCCGTGAGGTGTCAGGTTAAGTCCTATAACGAGCGCAACCCCTGTTGTTAGTTGCCAGCGAGTCATGTCGGGAACTCTAACAAGACTGCCAGTGCAAACTGTGAGGAAGGTGGGGATGACGTCAAATCATCACGGCCCTTACGCCTTGGGCTACACACGTGCTACAATGGCCGGTACAGAGAGCAGCCACTGGGCGACCAGGAGCGAATCTATAAAGCCGGTCACAGTTCGGATCGGAGTCTGCAACTCGACTCCGTGAAGCTGGAATCGCTAGTAATCGGATATCAGCCATGATCCGGTGAATACGTTCCCGGGCCTTGTACACACCGCCCGTCAAGCCATGGAAGCTGGGGGTGCCTGAAGTCGGTGACCGCAAGGAGCTGCCTAGGGTAAAACTGGTAACTAGGGCTAAGTCGTAACAAGGTAGCCGTACCGGAAGGTGCGGCTGGAACACCTCCTTTCTAGAGCCTTAGCGTTAGCGACAACGCACGCTGGGGAAATAAGATGCCGGACTGTGGGTTTGGAATCTGAGATTGTATTGCTCTTGCTGTTAATTTAAAAAAATGATAAAACTTAAGTAAAACAGAGTCTCGTAGCTCAGCTGGTTAGAGTACTACACTGATAATGTAGGGGTCGGCAGTTCGAGTCTGCCCGGGACTACTATTTGACTTAAAGAAGGAAATTCTGGAAGCTGGGATTCGCCAAAGGAGATTAGAGAAGAAAAGGAAATCTAAAATCTGAATTCTAAAATCTGAGATTTAAAAATTGGGGGATTAGCTCAGCTGGCTAGAGCGCCTGCCTTGCACGCAGGAGGTCAACGGTTCGACTCCGTTATTCTCCACGATTTTAGTGAGAAAGCCTAAAGTCATAAAGCCTAAAGTGATTCACTTTACGACTTTCGACTTTTGACATTCGACTAAATAAAGTTCATTGACATATTGAGATAAGAAAATAATAAGAAAGTAGAAAGCGTTTTTTATTGAGCATCCGTGCAAAATATAAAAAACAAACAAAAACGGTCCTGTTTTAATAATCAGGATTGGTGCAATAAGCAAAATAAGGGCGCATGGGGAATGCCTAGGCTCTCAGAGGCGATGAAGGGCGTGATAAGCTGCGAAAAGCTGCGGGGACAAGCACACATTGATTGATCCGCAGATACCCGAATGGGGCAACCCGCTATATTGAAGATATAGCACACCGATAGGTGGGCAAACCCGCTGAACTGAAACATCTAAGTAGGCGGAGGAGAAGAAAACAAAAGTGATTCCGTAAGTAGTGGCGAGCGAACGCGGATTAGCCCAAACCAGCTATGTTACGGCATAGCTGGGGTTGTAGGACCGCGACATTTCATGTGCAAGGAACCGGAAGCTTCTGGAAAGGAGCGCCATAGAGGGTGACAGCCCCGTATGGGCAACGAGCATAATGGATAGCGGTATCCTGAGTAGGGCGGGGCACGTGAAACCCTGTCTGAATTTGGCGGGACCATCCGCTAAGGCTAAATACTCCTGAGAGACCGATAGTGAACCAGTACCGTGAGGGAAAGGTGAAAAGAACCGTGAATAACGGAGTGAAATAGATCCTGAAACCATGCGCTTACAAGCGGTCGGAGCCCTTTCGTGGGGTGACGGCGTGCCTTTTGCATAATGAGCCTACGAGTTAACGCTGCTGGCAAGGATAAGTGGTTAAGCCATGGATCCGCAGCGAAAGCGAGTCTGAATAGGGCGCTTTAGTCAGTAGTGTTAGACGCGAAACCGTGTGATCTACCCATGGGCAGGTTGAAGCTGTGGTAACACACAGTGGAGGACCGAACCGGTTGACGTTGAAAAGTCTTCGGATGACCTGTGGGTAGGGGTGAAAGGCCAATCAAACTCGGAAATAGCTCGTACTCCCCGAAATGCATTTAGGTGCAGCGTTATTTTAGTTATATAGAGGTAGAGCTACTGATTGGATGCGGGGGCTTCACCGCCTACCAATTCCTGACAAACTCCGAATGCTATATAATGATTGATAACAGTGAGGGCTTGGGTGCTAAGGTCCAAGTCCGAGAGGGAAAGAACCCAGACCATCAGCTAAGGTCCCCAAATATATGCTAAGTTGAAAGAACGAGGTTTGTCTGCCCAGACAGCTAGGATGTTGGCTTGGAAGCAGCCATTCATTTAAAGAGTGCGTAACAGCTCACTAGTCGAGCGGACGAGCATGGATAATAATCGGGCATAAGCATATTACCGAAGCTATGGATTTTGCAGCAATGCAAAGTGGTAGGGGAGCATTCTGACAGGGCTGAAGGTGTATCGTAAGGTATGCTGGACCGGTCAGAAAAGAAAATGTAGGCATAAGTAACGATAATGCGGGCGAGAAACCCGCACACCGAAAAACTAAGGTTTCCACAGCTATGCTAATCAGCTGTGGGTTAGTCTGGACCTAAGGCGAACCCGAAAGGGACAGTCGATGGCCAACGGGTTAATATTCCCGTACTTCTTATTGCTGTGATGGGGTGACGGAGTGATGAAAGCGCCGCGAACTGACGGAATAGTTCGTTAAAGCACCTAGCTATAGGGTCTCTAGGCAAATCCGGAGATCTTGGTGAAATGCGATAGTACTCGGAGTCTTCGGACAAAGAGATAGTGCGCCTAAGGGCTTCCAAGAAAAACCTCTAAACTTCAGGCAGTAAGAACCAGTACCGTAAACCGACACAGGTAGTTGAGGAGAGAATCCTAAGGTGCTCGAGAGATTCATGGCTAAGGAATTAGGCAAAATAGACCTGTAACTTCGGGAGAAAGGTCGCCCCGAGCAATCGGGGCCGCAGTGAAGAGGTCCAGGCGACTGTTTATCAAAAACACAGGGCTCTGCAAAATCGTAAGATGAAGTATAGGGCCTGACACCTGCCCGGTGCTGGAAGGTTAAGAGGAGATGTTATCTTCGGAGAAGCATTGAATTGAAGCCCCAGTAAACGGCGGCCGTAACTATAACGGTCCTAAGGTAGCGAAATTCCTTGTCGGGTAAGTTCCGACCTGCACGAATGGTGTAACGATCTGGACACTGTCTCAGCCATGAGCTCGGTGAAATTGTAGTAACGGTGAAGATGCCGTTTACCCGCAGTGGGACGAAAAGACCCTGTGCACCTTTACTATAGCTTAGTATTGACCTTGGATAAATGATGTGTAGGATAGGTTGGAGACTATGAAGCGGCGTCGCCAGGCGTTGTGGAGTCATTGTTGAAATACAACCCTTTGTTTATCTGAGGCCTAACTCTTCAAAGAAGAGGACAGTGCTTGGTGGGTAGTTTGACTGGGGTGGTCGCCTCCAAAAGAGTAACGGAGGCTTCTAAAGGTTCCCTCAGTACGCTTGGTAACCGTGCGTAGAGTGCAATGGCATAAGGGAGCTTGACTGAGAGACATACAGGTCGATCAGGTACGAAAGTAGAGCATAGTGATCCGGTGGTTCCGCATGGAAGGGCCATCGCTCAAAGGATAAAAGGTACGCCGGGGATAACAGGCTGATCTCCCCCAAGAGCTCATATCGACGGGGGGGTTTGGCACCTCGATGTCGGCTCGTCACATCCTGGGGCTGGAGAAGGTCCCAAGGGTTGGGCTGTTCGCCCATTAAAGTGGCACGCGAGCTGGGTTCAGAACGTCGTGAGACAGTTCGGTCTCTATCTACTGCGGGCGTTAGAAATTTGAGTGGATCTGATTCTAGTACGAGAGGACCGAATTGGACAAACCTCTAGTGTATCTGTTGTCCCGCCAGGGGCACCGCAGAGTAGCTACGTTTGGAAGGGATAAGCGCTGAAAGCATATAAGCGCGAAACCCACCACAAGATGAGATTTCTTTTAAGGATCGTGGAAGATGACCACGTTGATAGGCTACAGATGTAAAGGCAGTAATGTCATAGTCGAGTAGTACTAATAATCCGTAAGCTTATGCACACCCTTTTCCCGGGCCGCAAGGCTCGGGAGGAAACTTTCTAAAATATATTTGCTTTTCTTTATCTCAGTATGTTAAAATATTTGCCCGTCGCGGGCAGTCTTAAAGACGAAAGTTGAAAGCCTCAAGTGAAAACTTTAGACTTTACGACCTTAGGCTTTAGACTAAAAACCTTAAGGTGGTTATTGCGGCGGGGCTCACCTCTTCCCATCCCGAACAGAGAAGTTAAGCCCGCCTGCGCAGATGGTACTGCAGTTATGTGGGAGAGTATGTCGTCGCCTTTCTTTTGAAAACCCCATCCAAATCGGATGGGGTTTTCTGCTTTTGTAAAATATTGGAGCTGCGCAAGAGCCCAGCCTTCCTCCAGAAATCCCTCCCGACCCGTCGGAAGGGATTTTCTGGCTTTTGAACGGGTTGGCAAAGTAAAGCTCCCCCATGATCGGATGGCGGCTTCCGACTGATTGGGGAGCGCGTTAGTGATGAATTTAGGCAAAGTTGTGAAATATTTTAGAGAGAAATTATAATTTAAAGTTATTGTAAATCAGATTGTTATGGTTTTTTAAGAAAACTAAAAGTTTCTTAAAACCATTTGAATTCATTTTTTGAAGCAGTAAATTAGTAATACTATACTTAAATAAATGAATTATGAAAATGAAGCTATTTTCGGCTATAGCATTGTTAATTGCAACAATCTCGGCCAGTGCACAGAAGAAAATTGAAGTAACGGAATTGCCAAAACCAGCGCAGGAATTTTTAGAAAAATATTTTAGCCACACTTTGGTGGAAAAGGTACAGAAAGATCCTGAACATGGAGAAAAAGGTTATGAAGTAAAACTCAAAGATGGAACAGAAGTTGAGTTTTGGAAAGATGGTTCGTACCGTGAAGTTGACGGTGGAGACAACCCAATTCCTACTAATTTTATTCCAGATAATATTAAAGCTTATGTAGCTAAAAATCATCCGAATGAAAAAATAACGCACATCGACTATGGGCACAAAGATCTTGATGTCGATTTAACAAACAAAATTGATCTGGAATTTACCAAAGATGGTAAAATTTTAAAAGACAAAAAGAACGATATAAAAAAGTAGTAGTTTAGAAAAGAAATCCTGCTCAAAAGCAAAACTTTTTTTTGTCAACTGTCCTAATGAAAGAAAATAGATACTAGACATTCAATTTTAAAATACTAGCTTCGGAGAAGCGAAATATTTATAGAAATGTATTTATTAACTATTACAACAAAAGAGCTCCAGCAGAACGAAATATAATAGCATTTAAAATATCTCGCTCAGATGGAGCTCTTTTGTATTGAATAGGATTAGACTTCTATAAATATCCTATACCTCTGAGGCTTATAAAAGTTAAGATATTAAATGAAAAGGTTTGTTATTGCTTTTCGGACAGTTTTTTATTTAATGTCAATTTTTGCGATAGAACATCTTGAACGAAAATAGCTTATATTTACATCTTTATTTTTTATTTTATGGAAGAAAATAAGCATGTAACGATCTACGATATTGCCGAGAGACTTAATCTGGCCACATCTACTATTTCACGAGCTTTAAAAGATCATCATACCATAAGTGACAAGACGATTAAGAAAGTGAAAAAAACCGCTGAAGAAATGGGATTTGTTCCCAATACTTTAGCTGCAGGTTTGCGCGGAAATAAAACCAGAACTATTGGTGTTTTAATTCCCACCGTTACACAGCCCTTTTTATCATCTTTAATCAGCGGAATTGAAATCACGGCTCAAAAATCCGATTATACTGTAATCATTATGCAGTCGCATGACTCGTATGAAGAAGAAGTAAATATGGCTAAATCTTTGTACTCCAATCGTGTGAGCGGTGTAATTTGTTCGCTGGCAATGGAAACCAGAGATACAGCGCATTTTCATCAGTTTTCGAACAATAATATTCCGTTAGTTTTTGTTGATAGGGTTCCAAAAGGCTATAATACTTTTAGAGTTGTAATTGACAATTATACAGCAGGTTACAAAGCTACCAAACACCTTATTGAGCAAGGATGTGTTCGTATTGCGCATTTAACGGCTGGTTCAGAATTAGGAAATTTGTACAACGAACGAAAAAGAGGTTACATCGAAGCTTTAAAAGATCATAATATCGAAGTAGAAGAAGAATTGATTATCAATCTAAATTCTGTTACTTATGAAGACGGAGTAAAAGCCAGTAATGCTTTATTTGATTTAAAACCAATTCCAGACGGTTTGTTTGCGCCTGGGGATATTTTGGCAGTAAGTGCTATTCAAACCGCTAAAAAACGTGGAATTAAAGTTCCAGAAGAATTCAAAGTAATTGGCTTTAACAACGACCCGATTTCGCAGATTATAGATCCGAATTTATCGACTATTACGCATCCTGCCGAAAAGATGGGAAAAGCAGCAGCTGATATTATAATAAAAAATTTGAAATCATCTAAAAATGATGATGATGCCAAAGAAATTACATTCTTAAATACGGAAGTATTGGCAAGAGAATCTTCGCAGAAATAGAATCAAAATAAAGGATTAAAATAGTAAATCCACCAGTTAAAGCAGGATAGTTTTTATAATTATCCTGCTTTTATTTGTTATAGAAATATATTTTTCGAAAAAAATCAACGTAAAATTTTTTTCTTAAATAACAATCCTATATTTTTACGCAACCGATTGCATTTGTTGTTTTATTTAAGATAATGTATTTTTTAAATTAAAATTTTATCAAATGCTTTTAATCAATTGTAAAATGTTGATGTTATAAAAATGAGGTTATAAAGAATAAATTAATACCATGGCTTTACTACGATTTCTTTTCTTCTTTCTTTTGATTTCCTTTTCGGCATTGGCACAAAAGGATTATAAATTGTGGCTTCAGTACAATGTAGTTGCTAATCCTGCAATAGCTTTAGAATACAAAAATAATTTTAAAGGAATTATTATTTTAGGAAACTCTGAAACTATTAAAATTGCTGAGAAAGAAATCAAAACAGGATTTTTAGATCTGTTGGGAAATATTCCTGAAATCAAATCAGATATAAAAGGAGAAAATAATCTTATCATTGGTTCAGAATCGAATTTAAATATCGAACTAAAAAATCAATTGAAATCTGATTTTGATAAAGTAAATGAGGAAGGGGTTATCATTAAAGAAATTTCTTTTAAAAACAAAAAGCAAATCATTATTACAGGAAAAAATAACGTTGCAGTTTTGTACGGTGTTTTTAATTTTTTAAGAATTTTACAAACTAATAAATCGGTTAAAAATTTAAATATTGTCGATTCTCCTAAAACCAATATAAGAATCCTAAATCATTGGGATAATCTAGATCGAACAGTTGAAAGGGGGTACGCCGGATTTTCGCTTTGGAACTGGCAGAAACTTCCTGATTTTATCGATCAACGCTACATTGATTACGCCAGAGCGAATGCCTCAATCGGAATTAACGGAACTGTTTTAACCAATGTAAACGCAAACGCTTTAATCCTAACTCCGCAGTATTTAGAAAAAGTGGAAGCTTTAGCCAATGTTTTTAGACCTTACGGAATAAAAGTCTATTTAACCGCGAGATTTTCAGCACCAATCGAAATTGGGAACTTAAAAACTGCCGATCCAAAAG
The DNA here is from genome assembly GCF_023272795.1 of Flavobacterium humidisoli. Taxonomy (NCBI): domain Bacteria; kingdom Pseudomonadati; phylum Bacteroidota; class Flavobacteriia; order Flavobacteriales; family Flavobacteriaceae; genus Flavobacterium; species Flavobacterium humidisoli. The sequence goes on from NZ_CP096829.1 coordinate 2,318,441, forward strand.
ATCCTGAAGTCATTAATTGGTGGAAAAGTAAGTCGGCTGAAATCTATAAACGAATTCCAGATTTTGGAGGTTTTTTGGTAAAAGCCAATTCAGAAGGTCAGCCTGGTCCGCAAAATTATGGACGAGATCATATTGATGGTGCGAATATGCTGGCTGATGCTGTTGCTCCTTTTGGCGGAGTAATTATGTGGAGAGCGTTTGTGTATTCAGAACACGATGCGAATGATCGTGCGAAACAAGCTTACGCCGAATTTCAGCCGTATGATGGAAAATTCAAAGAGAATGTAATTGTTCAGGTTAAAAATGGAGCAATCGATTTTCAGCCGAGAGAACCTTTTCATCCGTTATTCGGAGCTATGCCGAAAACACCTTTGATGATGGAGTTTCAAATTACACAGGAATATCTAGGTTTTAGTACACATTTGGTCTTTCTGCCTAAATTATTTCAGGAAGTTTTAGAATCTGATACGTACCAAAAAGGAAAAGGTTCAATCGTTGCTAAAGTTGTTGACGGTACTTTATATCAAAACAAATTAACCGGAATTGCAGGCGTTGCCAATATTGGGAATGATCTAAACTGGACAGGACATCCTTTTTTACAAGCAAATTGGTATGGCTTCGGAAGACTGGCTTGGAATCCGTATTTAGATTCTGAAACTATTGCTGATGAATGGTTAAGAAGTACTTTTTCAAACGATGAAAATTTCATTAAACCTGTAAAAAATATGATGATGGAATCTCGTGAAGCCGTTGTCAATTATATGACACCGCTTGGGTTGCATCATATTATGGATACAGGACATCATTACGGGCCAGGCCCTTGGGTTTCTAATTTGTCAAGACCAGAATGGAATCCGACATACTATCATAAAGCAGACAAAAACGGAATTGGTTTCGATAGATCCAGATCAGGAACAAATGCCGTTTCGCAATATGCGCAAGAAGTCGCAAATATTTTTGATAATTTAGAAACCTGTCCTGAAAAAGATCTTTTGTGGTTTCATCATGTTTCGTGGAATTATAAACTAAAAAATGGACAAACACTTTGGAATGGTTTGGCACTCAAATATCAAGAAGGTGTAAATCAGGTGGCAGCAATGCAGAACGTTTGGAATAAAGTAGAAAAATATGTTGACAATGAACGTTTCAATGAGGTGAAAATGTTATTAGAAATTCAGAACAAAGAAGCAAAATGGTGGCGTGATGCGTGTTTGCTGTATTTTCAGCAGTTTTCGGGAAAAGAACTTCCTGATGGAGTTGAAAAACCAACACAGACTTTGGAATATTTTAAATCATTAAAATTTCCATTTGCACCAGGGAATGGATAAACTATTAAGAATTGAACGCAGTTAAAACGGATTCGCTATCCCGAAGACGCGTAAAAAAAACAGATTTTAAAGCAATGAAAATAAAAAAAACTAACTCAACGATTTCACGATAGTGAATATGTTTGATCAGTGTACTATAAATATATTGTAAAAATTATGAGCAAAAAAACAGCAATTGTAACTGGAGGTAATTCTGGTTTAGGATTTGCAACTGCAAAGAAATTATGTGATAACGGAATCACAACCTACATTATTGGAAGATCCAAAGAAAAAACAGAAGATGCCTGTAAAGAAATTGGAGAAAATGCTATTCCAGTAATCTTCGACTTAAATGACTTGAAAGGAATTCCTGCGATGATTGAAGGTATTACAAAAAATAACCCAATCGATATTTTGGTCAATAACGCTGGAATTAATATGAAAAAAGAAATTCCAGAGGTATCAGACGAAGACTTTTTATCGATAATCCATACCAATCTTTTAAGCGTTTTTGCTGTAAGCAGAGAAGTGGTGAAAAATATGAAAGATAATGGAGGTGGAAGTATAATCAATATTAGTTCGATGGCTTCGCAGTACGGAATTCCAAAAGTTATTGCCTATTCGTCAAGCAAAGGTGCAATTGAAGCAATGACTCGTGCTATGGCGGTTGAGTTGGCTCAATTTGGTATTAGAGTAAATTGTATAGCTCCAGGATTTATTAAAACTAAAATGTCGTCAACAGCACTTGATAATGATCCAGAAAGAAAAAATAAAGTGTTGGGAAGAACACCAATGGGATATTTAGGAGAACCATCAGACATTGCAGATGCGGTTTATTATTTCGCTTTAAGCGAATCAAAATATACTACTGGTACAGTGTTGCCTGTTGACGGCGGAAATAGTATTGGTTTTTAATTGTGAAAATACCACAAAGTCGCTAAGTCACAAAGTTTTAATTTAAAATACTTTGAAGAGCAAAACTTTGTGACTTAGCACCTTCGTGGCATAAAAAAAGCAGTATGATAAAAATGCAACAAACCATGAGATGGTTCGGTCCAAACGACAATGTCAAGTTGATTGACATCCGACAAGCTGGCGCAACGGGAATTGTAACCGCATTGCATCAAATTCCTGTTGGCGATGTATGGACGATTGAAGCAATAAAAGAAAGGCAAGAGATTATTCGTAACAACGGGTTGGAATGGACTGTGGTTGAAAGTCTTCCTGTTCATGAAGAAATCAAACGAGCTTCTGGAAATTATCTGCAATACATTGAAAATTATAAAATCAGTTTACAAAATCTGGCGAAGTGCGGCATCAAAATTATAACGTACAATTTCATGCCGATTCTGGATTGGGTAAGAACTAATCATAATTTTATAAATGAAGACGGAAGTAGAGCTTTACTGTACAATCAGGATGCATTTACTTATTTTGATGTTTTTCTTTTAAAAAGACCCAATTCAGAAAACGATTATTCAGAGACTGAAAAAGAAAAAGCTTTGCAGTTTGGAAATCAACTGTCTGAAGATGAAAAAGCACTTTTGTTTAAAAATGTCTTATTAGGATTGCCAGGAAGTAAAATCCATTTTACGGCAGAGCAGATTTTGTCCCTTTTAGAGAATTATGCTGAAATAGATAATCAAAAATTAAGAGAAAACCTGATTTATTTTTTATCAAAAGTAACTCCGATTGCGGAGAAAAATGAACAAAAGTTAGCGATTCATCCAGATGATCCGCCATTTTCGGTTTTAGGTCTTCCAAGAATTGTTTCAACAGAGGCCGATTTGAAAGCTATTTTCACCGCCGTTCCATCAATAGCAAACGGATTGTGTTATTGCACAGGATCATTAAGTGCTGATCCAAAAAATAATTTAGAGAAAATTATAGATGATTTTGGAGATAGAATTCATTTTTTGCATCTGAGAAACACCATCCGCGAAAGCGAAAGTATATTTAGGGAATCGGAACATTTAGATGGCGATGTTAAAATGGAACTGATTGTTGAGAAGTTGCTTTTATTGATGGATAAAACCAAAATAAGTCTGCCAATGCGCCCAGATCATGGTTTTCTTCATCAAGTTGATGAAGAAATAGAAACTTATCCAGGTTATTCTTTAACAGGAAGATTAAAAGGTTTGGCTGAGTTAAGAGGTTTGGAAATGGGAATTGGTTATAAACTGAATTTGTAAATATTTTTTCATGTTAGACCAGATAGGTTTTTAAAACTTGTCTGGTCTGGGATGAGAAAAGAAAAACGTCCTGGTTGTCATTCTGAGAAACAAGGAATCGCACTAGAGCTAATCTTTGTCGATTCCCGAATGTGATTCCTCGTTTCTCGAAATAAGAAAACTAAACGAATAAAAACAATTAACTATTTAAACCAAAAGATATGAAATGTATTAAACCTTATTTATTTGCCGTAACGACTTTGCTGGCTGTTAGCTGTACATTGCAAAAAGAAACCGCTTCATTAAAAGATGTTTACAAAAATGATTTCTATATTGGAACTGCTTTAAGCGCTAACCAAATCGAAGAAAAAGATAAAAAAGAAGATTCCTTGATTCGAAAAGAATTTAATGCAATTACGGCAGAAAATATAATGAAATCCATGTTTACACATCCTCAGAAAGATAAATACGATTTTACTTTGTCAGATAAATTTGTGGCATATGGCGAGAAGAATAAAATGTTTATTCATGGGCATACTTTGATTTGGCACAGTCAATTGGCGCCTTGGATGGAAAAGATTGCTGACAGTACAGAAATGAAAGCGTTTATGAAAGATCATATTACTACGATTGTTTCAAAATATAAGGGAAGAATCAATTCGTGGGACGTTGTAAACGAAGCGTTGAACGAGGACGGAACTTTACGAAAATCTGTTTTTTTGAATACGCTTGGCGAAAAATATTTAGTTGATGCTTTCAAACTCGCAGAAAAAGCAGATCCCAAAGCGGAGTTATATTACAACGATTATAATATCGAAGAACCCGCAAAAAGAGCTGGAGCAATCGCTTTAATTAAAAAAATAAAGGCTGAAGGCGGAAAAGTTGATGGAGTAGGTATTCAAGGGCACTGGAGATTGGAAAGTCCATCTATTGAAGAAATTGAGAAAAGTATTTTAGACTATTCGGCTTTAGGAATCAAAGTTGCTTTTACAGAGTTGGATATTACTGTTTTACCAAATCCGTGGGATTTAAAAGGAGCCGATGTAAATCAGAATTTCGAAGGAAGTGCCAAAATGAATCCCTATCCTAAAGCATTGCCGGATTCTGTTCAAACTAAATTATCAGAGCGTTATGCATCGATTTTTAAACTATTTTTAAAACATAAAGATAAAATCAGTAGAGTTACATTTTGGGGTGTTCATGATGGACAATCGTGGTTAAACGATTGGCCGATTAAAGGAAGAACCAATTATCCGCTTCTGTTTGACAAAGATTTAAAACACAAACCTGCTTATGAAAGCGTCTTAAAGTTGAAAGACGCTAAAGAATAAACACTAAAAAAGCCAAAGTTTTGAAAAAACAATCAACAATCGGTTGTGATATGAAAAATAACTTAAATAAAGCAATCTAAATTTGCATAATATGTTTTTTTGTTTAATTTTACACAACCGATTGTTTAAATAAAAATCAATAGAAAATGGTCATTACGAGGAATGACAAATGACCAAAAAACGCACTAACATTATTTTTTAAAAAACCACTTTTGCTTACATAACTAATCAAAAAATGACCACAAACCCACAAATGACAAACATTTCACAAAAACTATCCATCAAAGAAAAAATTGGATACAGCTTAGGAGACTTAGCGGCCAATTTGGTTTTTCAAACTTTGATGACGTATTTGGCGTATTTCTACACCGACATTTACGGATTATCACCAACAGATTCTTCCATAATCATGCTTATTGTTGGATTAATAGCCGCTTTTATTTTTAATCCGATTATTGGGGTTTTGGCAGACAGAACCAGTACCAAATGGGGGAAATTTAGACCTTGGATTTTAATAACGGCAATTCCACTTGGAGTAGTGGCGCTATTAGCCTTTTCAACTCCTGATTTCTCCTATAAAGGAAAAGTGATTTATGCCGTTGTAACCTATACTTTATTATTGTTTTTTTATGCTGGAAACAATCTGCCTTATTCTGCTTTAAGTGGTGTTATTACGGGCGATATGAAAGAACGAAACAGTATGTCATCTTATCGCTTTGTGGCGGTTATGTTTGCTCAGTTTTTTGTTCAGGTTTTCATGCTTGGCATTATAAAAAGTGCTGGAAACGGCGATAAAGCAGTTGGAATTGAAAAAGTCATGACCGCATTAGCGATTATTGGAACGATTATGCTTTTAATTACGTTTTTAACTACCAAAGAAAGAATTATTCCGAAACCAGAACAAAAGTCAAGCATAAAAGAAGATTTAAGCGATTTAGTCAAAAATAGACCTTGGATCATTATGCTTTCGCTGACGACTTTAGTTTTTGTGACTTTGGCGATGAAAGGCGGTTCTTATGTATATTATTTTGAGAATTATGTTGATAAAGAGCAATTAGCCATTTTTATTCAGCCTATTCTAGATACTTTATCGAATATTGGTTTGAATCATTTTGGAAATGATCCTGTTTCAGCAGGTTTCGGTTTATTTAATGCGGGCGGAATCATTTTTATGATTGTTGGAATTACTTTGTCTAAAAATCTCGCTGACAAATACGGAAAACGAAATGTTTTTGGTGTATTTTTATTCATCTCGACTTTGTTCATTATTGCATTCTATTTTTATCCTCCAACATCAATTAGTCTGATGTTTTTCTCTCAAATCCTACACGGATTTTTCTACGGAATAACTATCCCAATTCTTTGGGCAATGATTGCCGATGTAGCCGATTATTCAGAATGGTTAAATAACCGTCGTGCAACCGCTATTATATTCTCTGCAATGATGGTTGGACTAAAAACAGGGCTGAGCGTGGGAGGTGCTTTGACCACTTTGTTTTTAGGTTATTTTCACTACGTTCCAAATGCCCCAGAGCAGTCTCAAACAGCCATAAATGGAATAAAATTACTAGTGAGTATTTTCCCTGCAATCCCTTTTTTAATTGGAGCTGGATTGTTGTTTTTCTATAAAATCAATAAAGAAATGGAAGTGCAAATTGAAACAGAATTAAAAGAAAGAAGAGCTTAATTATTTAAACAAAATATTAGTATGCCTGAAGATAGCATTGAACACATTAATTTTGAAGAAATTAATGACTTGGCGATTTCAAAGCCTTTAGTATCCCATATGTACACAGCCGATCCTTCGGCACATGTATTCAACGGAAAAATTTACATTTACCCATCTCATGATATTGATGCAGGAATTCCTTTTAACGACAACGGAGATCATTTCGGAATGGAAGATTATCATGTTTTTTCTATGGAAGACATTTCATCAGAAGTAGTTGATAATGGTGTTGCATTGCATGTAGATGATGTTGCTTGGGCCGAGAAGCAAATGTGGGCACCTGATGCAGCCCATAAAAACGGAAAGTATTATTTGTATTTCCCTGCTAAACGTGCTAACGGAATCTTCCAGATTGGTGTTGCCATTTCAGATTCACCAATTGGTCCTTTTGTTCCCGAAAAAGAAGCGATAAAAGGGAGTTACAGTATTGATCCTGCCGTTTTTGAAGACGGAGATGGCAAGCATTATATTTATTTTGGAGGAATCTGGGGCGGACAGCTTCAGAAGTACCGTAATAACCAGTACAATCAAAATAACGAAGAACCTTTGGCAGATGAAAAAGCTCTTGGGCCAATCGTAGCTTTGCTAAGAGATGATATGTTGGAATTTGCAGAAGACCCGAAAGAGATTAAAATTTTGGATGAAAATGGAAATGAGATTCTCGCAGGAGATAATAGTCGTCGTTTTTTTGAAGCTTCTTGGGTTCATAAATACAACGAAAAATATTATTTCTCTTATTCAACTGGAGACACCCATTTTATCTGTTATGCGATTGGCGACAATCCGTATGGGCCGTTTACGTATCAGGGAAGAATTTTGAATCCTGTTGTGGGCTGGACATCGCATCATTCAATTTGTGAAGTAGAAGGGGAGTGGTATTTATTTTATCATGATTCGAGTTTGTCAAAAGGAGTAACACATTTAAGAAGCATGAAAGTAACCAAAATCGATTATTTAGAAGATGGTTCGATTATTACGATTGATCCGTATGGAATAAGAAGATTAATTGATTAAGATTTTTGATGTAAAAAAATTTAGCAAAAATTACAATCGGTTGTGTTGCGATTTTGCTTCTTTTCATTCAATTTGTCATTTCGACGTAAGGGAGAAATGGCAAATTGGTTAGAAAATGAAACGGAAACCTAAAGCCTGACGAAGGAAGTGAGGACTTGAAAGGATAGCCCGATTTGCTGCTACACAAACACGCCCCGATTATTAGAATAAACAGTTTTAAAAATAACATAATTAAGACGAAAAATAATTTTTTGTAAAAGTTTTTTAACTACTTTAGCATAACAGAACGGAACAGAACGGTATGCTAAAAGAAGAAGAAAAATTTGAGTTTATAATGAATCACGAAAGTGATATTCCGAAGTATCAGCAGTTGGTGGACGGAATTACGAATGCTATTGCCGAGAATATTTTACAGAAAGGAGATTTACTTCCGTCTGTGAATGTAATCTGCAAGACCTATCAGCTTTCAAGGGATACGGTTTTTAAGGCTTATTCTATTCTGAAAGATCAAAAAGTAATTGATTCTGTGCCAAATAAAGGTTATTACGTAGCTGGCGAGACGAGAAAAGTGCTTTTGGTTTTAGATACATTTAAGGCTTATAAGGAGGTTTTATATCATTCGGTTGTGAATAATTTGCCAGATAATGTGATTATTGATGTACAGTTTCATCATTATAATATTGATGTTTTTAAAACAATCATTAATAACGGAATTGGAAAGTATTACAAATATGTCGTGATGAATTTTGATCACAAGGAAATCGCTCCGGCATTATCAGCGATTTCAAAAGATAAACTGCTTTTGATTGACTGGAATATTAGAGCTGATAAAACCAGTAATTATGTTTTTCAGGATTTTGGAAAAGCGTTTTATGAGTCATTGACAGAGGCAGTTGATTTGTTTAAAAAGTACAAAAAGATACAGTTTGTGTATCCAGATTTTACAAATCATCCGTGGGAAACGGTAGAGTTTTTTAAGAAATTCTGTTCCGATTTTGGTTTTGAATATGAGGTAGTTACAGATCCGAAGAAATTCAGCATCGAAAAAGGAATTGCTTATATCAGTGTAAGCGATAGGATTTTAGGGCACTTTTTGGAACAGTGCAAAGAGAAGGATTTTGAACCAGGGAAAGACGTTGGATTTTTATCGTACAACGAAACCCCGATGAAGAAATTTATTTACAAAGGAATTTCGGTTGTTTCGACTGATTTTAAAGAAATGGGAACCAAAGCAGCGGCATTTATTACGCATGATGAAGATACTCAGTGTTATGTGCCGACAAAATTAATAATAAGAGAATCATTGTAAGTATGTATTATATCGGATATGATATTGGAAGTTCTTCTGTCAAGGCAGCCTTGGTAGAAGCAGAAACAGGTAAAAAAGTAATTGTTTTAAATGAACCGCAGAATGAAATGGAAATCCTTTCTATTCACCCAGATTGGGCAGAGCAGGATCCTGAAATCTGGTGGCAGCACATTTGTACAGCAACGAAAAGAGCCATTAAAGAAGCGAATATTGATGCATCGAAAATTCAGGGAATTGGTATTTCGTACCAAATGCATGGATTGGTAATTGTGGATGAAGCTGGAAATGCACTTCGTAATTCAATTATTTGGTGTGACAGCCGTGCAGTTGAGATTGGTAATAAGGCTTTCGCCGAAATTGGAGAAGAAAAATGCATGTCTCATTTATTGAATTCGCCAGGGAATTTTACAGCTTCGAAACTAAAATGGGTAAAAGAAAACGAACCAGAAGTTTATAATAAAATTGCCAAATACATGCTTCCGGGAGATTACATCGCTTTGAAATTGACAGGCGAAGTAACGACAACCAAAAATGGTTTGTCCGAAGGAATGCTTTGGGATTATAAAGAAAATAAAGTAGCCGACTGGCTTTTAGAATACTACGGTATCGATCAGTCTTTAACACCAAAAATAGTAGAAAACTTTACGAATCAAGGAGTTGTTACTGAAAAAGCTGCTACTGAATCAGGACTTCCAGCTGGAATTCCGATTGTGTATAGAGCAGGAGACCAGCCAAATAATGCTCTTTCATTAAATGTTTTAAATCCAGGAGAAGTAGCGGCAACAGGTGGAACATCTGGAGTTTTTTATGCGATAAGCGAAATGTCATCTGGAAAGAGTACACGAGTAAACAATTTCGTTCACGTAAATTACGAATTAGAAACGCCTAGAGTTGGTAAACTTTTAAATATTAACGGAGCAGGAATTCAATACAGATGGCTTCGCAATAATATGGGCAATGAAAGTTATGAAGCAATGAATGAAAAAGCTTCTAACATTGAGGTTGGATCTGAAGGTGTTGTAGTAATTCCTTTTGGGAATGGGGCTGAGCGTATGTTCAACAATAAGACTATTGGAACTCACTTTTTAAACCTCAACTTAAATATTCACAATAGCGCGCATTTGTTTAGAGCTTCTCTTGAAGGAATTGCGTTTTCGTTTGTATACGGAATGGAATGTCTGAAAGATGATAATGCGACGATTAATGTCATTAGAGCTGGAAACGATAATTTGTTTCGTTCAGAGATTTTCTCGAATACGGTAGCAACTTTAATTGGTCACGAAATCGAAATTTACAATACGACTGGAGCAGTTGGAGCAGCAAGGGCAGTGGGTTTAAAAGACGGTGATTACAGCAAGTTTGGAGCAAATGTAAGTGATAACGATCACGTAATGACGTTTTTACCGCTTCACAACGCAGCCCCTTACGAAACGGCTTATAAAAAATGGAAACAAGAATTAGAATTAATATTAACAAATAAATAAAAAAATCAAATGATAGTTTTAGGAGATAAAGAATACTACAAAGGTATTGGCCAAATTAAATTTGAAGGAAAAGAATCTGATAATCCGTTGGCATTTAAATATTACAATCCAGACCAAGTTGTAGCTGGAAAAACAATGCGTGAGCACTTTAAATTTGCTATCGCGTATTGGCATACTTTCTGCGGACAAGGAAGTGATCCATTCGGGCCAGGAACACAGCAATTCGCTTGGGATGCTTCATCAGATCCTTATCAGGCTGCAAAAGATAAAGCTGATGCTGCTTTTGAATTCATTAGCAAAATGGGATTCGATTACTTCTGTTTCCACGATTACGATTTGATTGCTGAAGGAGCAACTTTCGCAGAATCAGAAAAACGTTTGGCATTCATCACAGATTATTTAAAACAGAAAAAAGCAGATTCTGGAATTAAATTGCTTTGGGGAACTTCAAATTGTTTCTCAAACCCAAGATTTATGAACGGAGCAGCTACAAATCCTGACTTTAATGTTGTGGCAAGAGCTGGAGGGCAAGTAAAATTGGCTTTGGATGCAACAATCGCTTTAGGCGGTGAAAACTATGTATTCTGGGGCGGTAGAGAAGGTTATATGTCTTTACTAAACACAGATATGGGGAGAGAATTAGACCACATGGCGCAATTCTTGGCAATGTCTAGAGACTACGCAAGATCTCAAGGTTTTAAAGGAACTTTCTTCATCGAGCCAAAACCAATGGAGCCATCTAAACACCAATACGATTTTGACTCGGCTACAGCAATTGGATTCTTGAAAAATTATGGTTTAGATAAAGATTTCAAAATCAATATCGAGGTAAACCACGCTACATTGGCACAGCACACTTTCCAACACGAATTGGAAGTTGCGGCAAAAGCAGGAATGTTAGGAAGTATTGATGCGAACAGAGGAGATTATCAAAACGGATGGGATACAGATCAGTTTCCAAACAACATTCAAGAAACAACAGAGGCAATGTTGGTTTTCTTAAAAGCTGGTGGATTGCAAGGTGGTGGAGTTAATTTTGACGCAAAAATCAGAAGAAATTCTACAGATTTAGAAGATGTTTTCTTAGCGCACATTGGAGGTGCTGATACTTTTGCAAGAGCTTTATTGACTGCAGATAAAATCATCACTTCTTCTCCTTACGAAAAATTAAGAACTGAAAGATACAGCTCTTTTGATTCTGGAAAAGGAAAAGATTTTGCTGACGGAAAATTAAACCTTAAAGATCTTTATACTATCGCTCACGAAAATGGAGAATTAAATCTTCAAAGCGGTAAACAAGAATTGTTTGAAAATATCATTAACCAATATATTTAATTGGTGTAGACTTTAATATCCGACCTAACAGGTTTTATAAAACCTGTTAGGTTTCTACAAAATATTTAATGAGAAAAAAAATATCTGAAAAGAAATTAACTTTAAGTATGATAGTCGTAAAAAGTTAAAAATATTTTTAGATAGAAACTTCGAAAATGTGCATTAAGATTATGGCTTTTTTACATTGAGATTTAAGAAAAATAGGTTGAAGGTTTAGTTACTATTTTTTGAAAATCGAAATGAATAGAAGTTCAGTTTGATAAAATAATAGTGAGTATTTTTTATTGAAGGTTTTTTGAAGAGCAAAATCAATCGAAATGCACATTTTTCACTCGCTACAACATGCTTAGAACTTTGTTGAAGTTTTAAACTTTGATAAAGTTTTTTACTAGAATTTAGACGTACTGCAGTGCGCCTCTACAATTAACCACAAACCCACAAACTTATGAAATTTTTTATTGACACTGCCAATCTTCAAGATATTGAAGAAGCGCAGGCTTTAGGCGTTTTAGATGGTGTAACCACCAATCCGTCTTTAATGGCAAAAGAAGGCATTACAGGAAAAGAAAATATCCTGAAACATTACCTTAATATTTGTAATATCGTTGATGGCGATGTTTCGGCTGAAGTAATCTCGACTGATTTTGAAGGAATGATAAGAGAAGGAGAGGAGCTGGCAGCTTTGCATCCTCAGATTGTAGTGAAACTACCTATGATTGGCGATGGTATAAAAGCCTGTAAATACTTTTCTTCAAAAGGAATTCGTACCAATGTAACTTTAGTATTTTCGGCGGGTCAGGCTTTGCTTGCCGCTAAAGCAGGAGCAACTTATGTTTCGCCATTTTTAGGAAGATTAGATGATGTCTCTACTGATGGAATGCATTTAATTGCTGAAATAAGAGAAATCTACGATAATTACAATTATCAAACTCAAATCTTATCGGCTTCTGTGCGACATACAATGCATATTATCAATTGTGCCAAAATTGGATCAGATGTAATGACTGGACCGCTTTCTGCGATAAAAGGTCTTTTAAAACATCCTTTGACAGATATCGGATTAAAGCAGTTTGTAGAAGATGCGAAAAAGATGAATTTATAACCTTTTTCATTTCTGTTTTTATAGTTTAAAAAACTCTCTTCCAATTATTTGGGAGAGAGTTTTTTTATGAAATGAAGCAACCGATTGTCTCTTCTTTTAATTTTGTAAGAATTATAATATTTTAATGATATAGTCTTGGTTTTGAGTTTATAAGATTTATTAAGTCAGATTTTATAAGGGATAGCGAAAGATTTAATTTATGATGAATTTTTGGACGGTTACTACAACGTTTTAGTTTTTTTTGAAAAAATCTCATTTTTTAACATTTTATATTTTTTTTAAGATTTTGAATCAAATGATTTATTATCTCTAACGTTTTCGTGATATTAAATAGTCTTTTTGATTATTATTTAATATTTTGTAATTATTAATACGGATAATTCTTTTTTTTGGCTTTATTTTTTTGAAATTAGAAATAAAAATTCACACAACCGATTGCGTATTGTTGTTTTTTGCATATATTTGTTTTGACTATAAGCTACTTATTTGTTTGAAATGTTAAAATAAAAACGAATAAAAAGTCATCCAAAAGAAAACTAACTAAACCATACTATTAACTCATTAAACCAATTATTTATGACTAACTTTTTAATTACTAAAAGCAGATCTAAATACTTTAAGAATTTGGGGTTCTTAATCCTGATGCTGGTATTTTCTGCTGCAGTAAATGCACAAATTACTGTTACAGGTACTGTATCTGATGGTGTAGGACCAATACCAGGTGTCAACATTATTGTAAAAGGAACCAAAACAAGTACTGTGTCAAATTTTGACGGGACTTACACACTTCAAGCTATTCCCAATAATAGTATTTTGGTGTTTAGCTTTATTGGATATAAACCGTATGAAGTTGCAGTGAATAATAAAACTAAAATTGATGCTGTACTAGAAGAGAACTTAAATGACTTAAAAGAAGTTGTTGTTATTGGATACGGAACATCAAAAAGATCAGATTTAACAGGCGCAATTTCTTCGATATCCAGTTCAGCAGTAACACAATCTGTTTCTACAACTATAGATCAGGTATTGCAAGGTAGAGCGGCTGGGGTGCAGATACAGCAAAATAGCGGTACGCCTGGAGGAAGCTCTTCGGTACGTATTCGTGGTATAAGCTCTATTACAGGTTCTAACGAACCAATTTATGTTATTGATGGTGTTATTATAGATGGTAATTCAGGTTCTTTAAATACAAATCCGCTTTCAGGAATTAACCCTAATGATATTGCTTCTATAGATATTTTGAAAGATGCTTCTGCAACTGCTATTTATGGTTCTAGAGCAGCAAATGGGGTAATTATGGTGACTACTAAAACAGGTAGAAAAGGGGATTTGACCTTAAATTTTGACAGTTATGTAGGATGGCAACAAATGCCGAAAGAATTACAGGTGCTTAATTTAAGAGAATATGGGACGCTGAAAAACACGAGATCAGATTTAGGAATCGTTGAAAGAGACCCTTATTTTATTCGTCCTGATTTATTAGGAGAAGGAACAAACTGGCAAGATGAATTATTTCAAACAGGTTTAATTCAGAACTACAATTTATCTGCTTCAGGCGGTTCAGATACTACCACTTATGCTTTAGGAATGTCTTATTTTGATCAGGAAGGAACTATCATCGGTTCTTCTTTTGATCGTATGACCATTCGTGCTGTAGTTGATTCTCAGGTAAAAAAATGGATGAAAGTTGGAGTGAATTTAAATGCTTACAAAACCAATCAGGTCACTACAGTAAATGATGATTCGGTAATCTTAACCGCTTTAAAACAGACTCCAAACGTAGCGGCTCGAAATGCTGACGGAACTTTTGACGGACCAGATACAACAGAATTCGTTCAAACCAATCCGTTAGGAATTGCAATGCTGAAAGATAATCATGGAAAAGATTACGGAATTAGAGGTAATGTGTATGCAGAAATTGGTTTTACAAAAGATTTAAAATTGAGAACCCAGTATTCTATAGATTACGGTTTTGGAAATCGATATACTTTTAATCCATCTTACACTTTTGGAGCATTATCAAATGAAGTTAGAGAAGGGTCAAGAACAAAATCTACCAGCGAAAACTGGATGTGGACTAACACTTTGACTTATAATAAAGCATTTGGAAAACATAATGTTAATGCATTGGTTGCTCAAGAATTTCAAGAGCAAAACTGGGAAAATCTGTATGGATACCGTTCAGGTTATTTAACAAACGGAGCTACAGATTTAAATGCTGGAGATCCAACAACGGCTAGAAACTCAAATGCAAGTTCTACAAAATCGCTTAGTTCTTATTTTGCAAGAGCAACGTATACATTTGATGATCGATATATTCTAACAGGAACAATCAGAAGAGACGGATCTTCGCAATTTGCTGAAGGCAATAAATGGGATTGGTTTCCATCTGCTTCTTTAGCATGGAAAGTTTCAAACGAATCATTTTTAAAAGAAAATCAGACCATTAGCAATCTAAAATTACGTGCAGGATGGGGTGTTACAGGTAATTCAAGCGTACCCAATAATGCTTATACTTCTGTTTATGGCACTTCTGCTACCAATTGGGGAAGCGGGCAAATTGCAACTAATACAGCAAATCCAGACCTTAAATGGGAAAAATCAAACCAGACTAATATTGGTTTAGATATCGGACTTCTAGACAATAGAATTGAAATTACAACAGATGTTTATTATAAAAGAACAGATGATTTATTACTAAGATTATCACTTCCAGCTTATGTAGGAACAACAGGTCAAGGAGCTACAACACCGCCTTTTGCTAATATTGGATCTCTTGAAAACAAAGGTTTCGAGTTTACGATAAACACGATAAACATGCAGAGAAAAGATTTTCTTTGGAAATCAAATTTCAATATCTCAATGAACAGATTTAAAATATTGAAATTGAATTCAGAATCTGGAGTTTACGATCAGACTTTACAGCAAGGCTCAGATGTAACTGTAGTTACTCGTACGGCTGTTGGACAGACATTAGGACAATTTTATGGTTATAAAGTAATTGGGCGTTTTGAAAAAGCAACAGATTTTTATTATAAAGATGCCACAGGAACCGTAAAACCAACAGCATTGCCGGAAGGAATGGCAATTGGTGAAAATGGAGTTTGGATTGGAGATTATATGTTCGAAGATGTAAATAAAGATGGAGTGATTAACGAAAAAGATGCTGGTTATATTGGAGACCCAAATCCAGATTTCACTTTCGGTTTCAATAATAGTTTTTCATTCAAAGGCTTTGATGTGAGCATTTTATTTACAGGTTCTTACGGAAATGATGTTTTAAATTACCAAAGAAGATGGCTTGAAAACCCACGCGAGAATACCAATTTATTGAAATCAGCTTTAGGATATGCACAATTAGAATTAATCGATCCGAATGGACCAAACGATTATCGTAATGTGCAGATTGTGGGCGGAGATCCTTACATGCCTAGAATTGCGGCGTCATCAGCAGCTTCGGCTTCGAATTATCGTTTAAGCAATAGATTTGTTGAAGACGGGTCTTATGTAAGACTTAAGAATATTTCAATCGGCTATAATCTACCTAAAGATTTGTATTCTAAATACGGAATTTCAAACATCAAAGTATATTCCAACATGCAGAATGTTTTAACCTTTACCAAATATAAAGGATATGACCCTGAAGTAGGTGCTATGTACCAAAACCAACTTCTAAATGGTATCGATAACGGGCGCTATCCTTCACCTATGGTAACTACGCTTGGATTAACTGTTAATTTCTAAAAAACGCACAATGAAAACAAAGAAAATATTTTACACGGCTTTAATTATTGCATTGCCATTTGTTTGGACGAGTTGCAGCGACATTTTGGACGTTGAACCAAATGATGTAATTACAAAAGAAAATTTTTATCAGACAGAATCTGATTTTCAGGCTGCAACAGGGCCATTATACAATAAAGTATGGTTTGATTTTAATGATAAATTCTACTACGGATTAGGAGACGGACGTGCCGCAAATATGTATGCGCCTTTCTCAGATTATGTTTATCCGTTTACAGATTTAACAGAAACTGGATTAACAGGGCCTCTGGTTTCGGCTTGGGCATCTTTGTATAATGTAATACAGCAGTCTAATAATGTGATCATCGGAATTTCTGGAAGCTCAATGAGCGAGACTATTAAAAACAAATATATTGCTGAAGCCCGTTTTATGAGAGGAACAGCATATTGGTATTTAGCTTCATTATGGGGAGATGTGATTATTTCTACAGATCCGAGAGAATTGGTGAAAAATCCAATCGTAAACAAAAATCCAATGAAAGATGTTTACGAATTTTCGATGCGTGATTTAGAATTTGCAGCAAAATACCTTCCAGAGACGGCAGGACAAGCTGGACGTTTAACAAAATACAGCGCATACGGAATGCTTTCTCGTGTTTACTTATCATTTTCAGGAGTTAGCGACAACCCAAACAGCGGAACCCGTAATCAAGAATATCTTGATTTAGCCAAAAAAGCGGCAGAAAAAGTAATGAGTTCTGGGCCTTACACCTTAATGACAAATTATGAAGATTTGTTTATGATTGACAATAACAACAACACCGAATCGATGTTTGCATTGCAATGGGTTCCAAACGGAGATTATGGAGTAAACAATACACAACAGGCTTATTTTGCATTAGGTTCTGATATTACAGGAGATGATGCCGCTTGGGGATATTGGACAAGAGCTTCTTATAATGTTTTACAAGAATATGAATCAAAAGATCTTCGTCGTAAAGCAACTTTTATGGGAGATGGCGATCATTATGCAGAAATTAATAAAGCAAATGGCGGTTATACAGTAGATCATACACCAGATTTCCTTACTGTTAAAAAAGGAGTTGTAGGTTCTACAAAAGACAATTCTAAAATTACACGTATGAATTCTGCTTTAAATACATACATGTTACGTTTGGCAGAAGTGTATTTAAATTACGCAGAAGCAGCTTTAGGAAACAATGCTTCAACTGCAGATGCAACAGCCATTTCGGTTGTAAATAGACTTCGCACGAGAGCAGGTTTAGATCCAAAAACAACTTTAACTTATGCCGATATTATTCATGAAAGAAGAGTAGAATTATGTATGGAAGGGCAATATTGGTACGATCTAGTTCGAAGAGCTTATTACAAACAGCAGGAAGTAATCAACTATGTGACAGGACAAAACAGAGGAACAATAACTCCAATTTTGTACGACGCCGCAACTAATACCGTTACAGTTGATGCTTCACAAGCTACAAGTCCGAGAGCAATTGGTGTAATCGATGCGACAATCTTTACGTTGCCTTACCCAGAATCTGAATTAGTTCAGAATCCATTATTGAGAGAAAATCCTGTTCCATATCAGTTTACAGAAGAGAAAATAAAAGACTTATTCTAGTTTCAGAAATAAAAAACTAAAAGACATAAATATGAAATATATTTTAAATAAAAAGTATTGGGCACCTATTGCACTTTTAAGCATGATGGTTTTCGGTATGCTATTTACTTCTTGCGATAACAACGATTCTGAAGGACGCGCAATGACCATTACAAAAGTGTTTTTAGAAGATGTAAATTCGACCGTACCAGATAGAGAAGTTAGTTTTGCCCGTTTAGGACAGCTATTGCGTATAGAAGGTTCTGGATTTGAAGGACTTAAAAAAGTTTATATTAACGGATATTCGACCTATTTCAATGTAGTTTTTGTTTCTAACAATTCAATGTTGGTCAGCATTTCTGCAGATACACCCATTACAGATGCAGATCCATCGGTAAGAAATACAATTCGTTTTGTAAATGATTCAAACGAAGTGACATTTCCTTTTCAAATTCGTTCAGGAAAACCAACTATTTTAAGTATGTCGAATACAATGCCAAATCCCGGAGAGACAATTATTGTTTCAGGAACAGGTTTGACAGAAGTGAGCAAAGTAGTTTTTCCAGGGAATGTTGAAGTTACAACAGGAATCACTTCAGATGAAGAAGGAGAATCGTTTACTGTTGTGGTTCCAAGCGGAATTTCAGATTTAGGAGGTTCAATTTATGCCGAAACATCAAATGGAGGTGTTTACTCTCCAGCGTATTTCAATTTCAAAAAAGGTTTACTGCTTAATTTTGACGGACAAGGTTCACACGGATATTGGGGAAGTTCAACAAGTATGATTCAGCCAGAAGATTTAGAATCGGCAGCTTTAGGAACTGGAAATGTATCTCAAGGAAAATACGTACCTCATCGTCCAGCTCGTATTGCTTCTTTTGATGCAGCAAAAAACCGTTGTTCTGAAGTTTGGACAGCAGGAAATGGAGTAGACAATTGGAGAGCACAGCTAACGCCATACATTCCGGCAAGTACCCCATTAGATAAAGTAGGATTTCAATTTGATATCTATGTGCCAGATGTTTGGAGAGATTCTGGTTTCTTAAAAATTTGTATGATCAATAATTTTAATGGTGGAGAATGGGCAGGAGCTTGTTACAACTATGTTCCTTGGATTAAAGATGGTAAATCAATTGGAGTAAATACAACGGGATGGATTACAGTTACAATTCCATTAAACAAATTTTACGCTTGGTCTAAAGAGCCATTTACTTTCGAAACTGTTCTAGCTTATCGCGAAGCGGCAACGTATCAAAACTTTGGTATTTACTTCGAAAATTCTGATGTAAAACTATCTAATGTAACAGGAAACGCAAGCGAAGTAGAATTTCCTTCAAAAGCAACTTCTGTAAAAGTCTACACAGACAATTGGAGAATTGTACCATTAGATACGCCAGTATACAATGATTTTAACTAACCCAACAGCCACAAAATGAAATCTAAATATATCATACCAATAATTGCTTCATCATTAATGATTTTGTCATCCTGCGATGATAATTTGATGGAGTGGGGAAAAGACCCAGAGCACGGAGAAGTTACAGGAGCCGAACTTCCGTTGGCTTTAGTAGAAAAAATAAGCCGTTACGAACCGTTAAAAAACTATTCTGATTTTTCTTTAGGAAACGGAATAGGAATAAGTTTGTACATGAACGATGCTAACTATAGAAAAATTGTAAACGAAAATTTTGATGAGGTAACGCCAGGTTATGAAATGAAACATGGGGCAATGGTAAACTCCAAAGGAGAAATTGATTTTGCCAGTGTAGATGCTTTTATTGCAGCAACAAAAAGCGCAGGATTAAAAGTCTTCGGGCACACTTTGATTTGGCATTCCAACCAAAATGCAAGTTATCTAAACAGTATTATTGCCCCAACCGTAATTCCAGGTTCAAGCGGAACAAATGTCTTGGATCTAACCCCTATTAAAAGCGGAACTTTTACAGGATGGGCTAGAAATAACCCAGGGAAAGGCATTGCAACAGTTGCGAATGCTGGATTAACAAGTACTTCGCCAGCAATTCAGTTAGAATCTAGCGCAAGTTCTTCGGCAGCTTACAATTTGCAATTGACCTCGCCAAACATTCCAATTGTGGACGGGCATAATTATGAAATCTCATTTTATATCAAATCTGATGTAACAGGAAAAGGACGTATTTCATTTAATGCTTCATTGGCAAATCAGTATCCATACAAAGATTGGTTTAGCACAGGCGGAACATGGACAGAAGCTTTTGCAACCACTTCTTCTTGGCAGCAAGTTAAAATTAAATTAGCGCCAGGCGATTTTAAAGCAGGTAGTACAAGTTTTCAGTTTAATTTAGATTTAGGATATCTTCCAAATGTAACTTATCTGATTGATGCTAATACACTAGCAGTTGTCGATCTTGATGCTGTGACAGGACCAGTTAATTTAGTTTCTAACGGAACATTTAATTCTGGAATAACAGGATGGAGCAAAGCCAATGGAGCAACAGATGCATTAAGCGCAGCAGGAGCGTCAGACGCTTACGAAGGAAGTGGAGCTATGAAAGTAGTCAATGCCACATCTGACGCAGGAAACCAATGGAAAACGCAAATTCAGACTACTTTTACTTCTGCATTAGTAGCAGGAAAAAGTTATACCATTTCTTATATGATTCGTTCTGAAGCTGCAGGTTCTGTAAGATGTTCAACAACTCCATCAGATGTAGCAAGTTATCAAGGCGATCAGGCAACTGCTACAAGTTGGAAACAAATCGAGTGGAAAATCACAGCAAAAGGCGGTGAAACAGGTTTTGGTTTCGATTTAGGAGGAGCGGCAGGAACATATTATATCGATAATGTTTTGGTAACCGATGGCGCTGCAACTGGCGGAGGCGCGACAGCTCCAGTTACAATTGAGAAAACAGATGCAGAGAAAACTAAAATTATTAGCGATGCTATGACAGATTGGATTTCTAAAATGATGACGCATTATAAAACAAGCGTTTTCTCTTGGGATGTGGTAAATGAACCAATGAAAGAAGATGGAACTCTAAGAAACGGGACAGAAGGCGATACGGCTTCAGATTATTTCTCATGGGTTAAATATCTTGGAAAAGATTATGCTGTAACGGCTTTCAAACTAGCGCGTCAATATGGAAACGAAACAGATAAGCTTTTCATCAACGATTATAACTTAGAATCGAGATTAGATAAATGTGACGGATTAATCGAGTACGTAAAATATATTGAAGAGAAAGGTGCTAAAATTGACGGAATCGGAACACAGATGCACATTGGTTTAACAACAGAGAAAGATAAAATTGTTCAGATGTTCCAAAAACTGGCAGCCACTGGAAAATTGATCAAAATCTCTGAATTAGACATCAGATTAGGAACTGCGACACCAACAGTTGCACAGCAAGCTTCTCAGGCAGAAATGTATCAGTATGTTATTGATATGTACAAAAAATATATTCCTGCAGCTCAGAAATATGGAATTACAATTTGGGGAGTATCAGATAATTCTAAAGAACATGAATACTGGCTTCCAAATGAGTCTCCAAATCTTTGGGATGCAAATTACGTTCGTAAGCACGCTTACAAAGGCGCAGCAGATGGTCTTGCAGGAAAAGATGTGAGTTTAGGTTTCTCAGGAGAATTACAAAAACCTTAAGTATTTAATTAGTAATAATATCCATAGTGCAAGTCTGTAAAAGGGTCTGCACTATGGATTATTTATTTTCTTAACTTTTATTGCTCAAGATTTATCGAAGCAAAAAACAAATCAAAATGGCTTTCAATCTTAAAACAAACCGAATAAGCGTTTTTACAAAAGGCAAATTGTTTCTCATTGCATTCTGTACGATACAATTTGGGTTTAGTCAAAACATACCTCATCTTCAAAAGATAGGAAATAAAACACAGTTAGTTGTCAACCAAAAACCATTCTTAATACGAGGCGGAGAGTTAGGAAATTCCTCTGCAACTAGTATGGAAAGCATGGAAATGATATGGTCTAAATTGACCGATATGAACCTCAACACTGTTTTAACTCCGATTTATTGGGAATTGATAGAAGCGCAAGAAGGCAAGTTTGATTTTCAGTTAGTAGATGATTTGATTCTTCGTGCACGAAAAGAAAACTTAAAACTCGTTTTTCTTTGGTTTGGATCCTGGAAAAACAGCATGTCGAGCCACGCGCCAGAATGGATAAAACTCAACCAGAAAAAATATCCTAGAGTTAAAGACGATAAAAACAAAAGCCACGAAATCCTGACACCTTTTAGCGAAAATAATCTTCAGGCCGATTTGAATGCTTTCAAAAAACTGATGGCGCATATCAAAGATTTCGATCAAAATGACCAAACTGTAATTATGATTCAGGTTGAAAATGAAATCGGAATGCTGCCAACCGCAAGAGATTATCATCCGTTAGCCAATGAAGCTTTCAAAAGAGAAGTTCCAAAAGAATTGCTGCAGTATCTTCAAAAAAATAAAGACAAACTTGCTCCAGAATTTTTAGAAATTTGGAAGAAGAACGGATTCAAAACAAAAGGAAATTGGGAAGAAATTTTTGGAAAAGGTTTACATACAGACGAAATTTTCATGGCTTGGTATTTTTCTAAGTTCACCAATATCGTTGCAAAGGCCGGAAAAGACGCTTATCCAATTCCGATGTTTGTAAATGCAGCTTTGAATGCTCCAGAAAAAAAGCCAGGACAATATCCAAGTGCAGGACCGTTGCCTCATATTATGGACGTTTGGAAAGCCGCTGGAAATTCAATTGATTTTTTAGCACCCGATTTTTACAATCCGTCATTTAAACAATGGAACGATTTGTTTACCCGCCAAGGCGATCCGTTATTTATTCCAGAACACCGTTTTGATGAAACTGCACCATTTAAAGGTTTGTATGCTATTGGACATTACGAAGCCATTGGTTTTTCTCCATTTTCGATAGAATCTGTTGCCGATGCCAAAAAAGAACCTTTAGGAAAAATATACGATTTAATACAACAGTTAACTCCCACAATTGAAAAATATAAAGGACAAGGAAAAATTGATGGTGTTTTATTAGACAAAGAAAACAATACACAGATGATTAAAATGGGCGATTACGAATTCACTTTCAAACACGATTATACCCTAAATTGGTCAGACGGAGCAAAAGCAGAAACTTGGCCAATGTCAAGTGCAATCATTATAGAAATCGCCAAAGATGAATTTTATATTTCCGGATCAGGAATTGTAGTTACTTTTAAACCTTTAAAGGAAAATGTAAACGCAGGAATTCTAAAAACAGATCAAGGCCGATTTGATAATGATAAATGGAAAACAATAAGACATTTCAACGGAGATCAAACCCATCAAGGCAGACATTTACGAATCTCAGTGGGCGATTACGAAATCCAAAAAATAAAATTATATACGTATGAGTAATATTTTTTTTCGCCACGAATTCACGAATTTTTCTAATACCTACTTTGTGTAAATGATTCAAATTAAACGAATTTTAATTCGTGAAATTCGCTTGTTGCAGACAAAGTAATGAATATAAAAAAATCGTGAATTCGTGGCAGAAAAAAAACTCGCCACAAAAAGTAAAAACGCAATGAAAAAAGTATTACTAGCATTTCTAATAACTTTTAGCATCAATGCTCAAATAAAACTTCCAAGACTTATTAGCGACGGAATGGTTTTGCAGCGCGATACCAAAGTCAATATTTGGGGATGGGCATCGCCAAATGAAAAAATAGAACTCAATTTTAAAGGAAAAAAATACAACACAACAACCGCTCAAGATGGAAAATGGTCGATCCAGCTTCCATCTCAAAAAGCAGGCGGACCGTATGAAATGACTTTAAAAGCATCCAATACCATTGTATTAAAAAACATTCTTTTTGGAGACGTTTGGCTCTGTTCCGGACAATCGAACATGGAACTTCCAATGGATCGATTGAAAGACAAATACAAAGAAGAAATTGCAAAATCTGCCAATCCGAATATTAGACAATTTTTAGTTCCCGATGAGTATTATTTTGCTAAAGAAAGAAACGATTTTTCATCTGGCTCTTGGGTTGAAGCAAATCCTGTAAGCGTTTTACAATTTACAGGAGTTGGATATTTTTTCGCTTCAGAAATTTATGATAAATATAAAATTCCAATTGGATTAATCAACAGTGCTTTGGGAGGTTCTCCTGCAGAATCGTGGATTAGCGAAGAAAACATTAAAAAATTCCCCGAATATGAGCAGGAATATCTAAAATTCAAAGACGGAAAACTCGAAAAACAAATCGACGAAAACGACCGAAAAGTAAGTTCAAATTGGTATAAATTACTGAATGAAACAGACTTGGGACTAAAGGAAAAATGGAGAAATTCGGTTGAAACTTCAGATTGGAACGAAATGAATATTCCAGGTTATTGGGCTGATGGCGAACTCGGAAAAATAAATGGTTCGGTTTGGTTTAAAAAGGATTTTGCTCTTGAAAAAGTAAAAGAAAATCAGGCAAAATTGATTTTAGGACGAATTGTAGATGCCGACTCTGTTTTTGTAAACGGACATTTCGTTGGAACCACTTCATATCAATATCCGCCAAGAATTTATTCTTTTAATGCTAATGTTTTAAAAGAAGGAAAAAACGAAATTACAGTTCGAATCATCAACAATTCTGGAAAAGGAGGCTTTGTGCCAGATAAACCTTACGAATTAATTATAGGCGATAAAACTATTGATTTAAAAGGAAATTGGAAATACAAATTAGGCTCAAAAATGGAACCGCTACCAGGACAGACTTTTGTACGGTGGAAACCTGTCGGGCTTTATAATGCTATGATTGCGCCACTAAAAGATTATCCAATAAAAGGTGTTTTATGGTATCAAGGTGAAGCCAATACTAAAAAGCCATCAGAATATGGTCTTCTAATGGAAGCCTTAATTTCTAATTGGCGCGCGCAATGGAAACAAGAAAAATTGCCATTTTTATTGGTGCAACTTCCAAATTTTATGGAACCAAAAACAGAACCAACAGAAAGCAATTGGGCGGCTTTAAGACAACAGCAATTAAATACGCTGAAAGTTCCAAATACAGGCTTGGCGATAACAATAGATTTAGGCGAATGGAATGATATTCATCCTTTAAACAAATATGATGTTGGGAAAAGGTTAGCGTTACAAGCAAGAAAATTGGTTTACGGAGAGAAAAATTTAACTGCTTCTGGTCCGCTTTTTCAATCGATCAAACAAAATGGGAATAAACTGATTTTAAGTTTTTCAGATATTGGAACAGGATTGCAAATCAAAAACGGAAATGAACTGAAAGAATTTGCCATTGCAGGAACCGATGGGAAATTTGTTTGGGCGAATGCAATTATTGAAGGAGATAAAATCGTTGTTTGGAATGATGCGGTTGCAAATCCAGTAAAAGTGCGTTACGCTTGGGCAGATAATCCAGTTGAAGCTAATTTATACAATAAAGAAAACTTACCGGCTTCACCTTTTGAAGCTAGTTTTAAGTAGTTTTTTTTCATTTTTTTTAGCCACGAATTTCAAGAATTACACTAATTTATTCACTTTGTGTTTTAATTTATTCGAATTTTACGAATTAAAAAAATTAGTGAAATTGAATTTTAATCGGCAAAGAATTAGTGTAATCCGTGAATTGCTTCGCCTGTTCGCTATCGCTCGGGTCGTGGCTAAAAAAAATCATTTCAAATTCTCCACCAATGTCTTCAAAAAAGCAGTAACTGCTTTTTTCTCATACACTTCTTTCAAAGAAATCAGCATTGCAGTTCGGGTCATATTTTCTCCTTTTATCGGAATGGCATACAAATCATTTTCGTCTTCAATTGTAGTTTTCGTTAAAATCGTGTGCCATTTTCCTGTTTTAATTAATTCAAGTAAAGTTGGAATGTCATTTATTTCAATCGTAACATTTGGATGCAAATTATTTTTTTCGAATGCCTTGCTGATAAATTGAGTTGTGCTAAAACCGCCAGCAGGCATTGCAAGAGGCAACGTACTAATTTCTTCAAGAGAAATTGTCTTTTTATTTTTTAAAGAAGTTTCAGAAGAAGTAACCAAAGCCATTGGCGAAGTAAACAATTCTAAATATTTAAAATGAGCCTCAGAAGCAATTTCTTCAAAAGTTAGAATAACATCAAGCTGAAAATGATTTAGTTTTTGAATGAGTTCTTGCGAAGTTCCAAAGATAATTTCGAATTGAATTTTAGGGTATTCCGAACTAAACAAAATCAAAGCTTTTGTAACAACATGTCGTAAAGCGTATGTAACGCCAATGGCAATTTTTCCAGTTTCGAGTTTATTTAAATCTTTTAATAATTGAAGTCCGTCAGAGGCTTTGTTAACCGATTGCTGCGCGTAGAACGAAAATAATTCTCCAGCTTCTGTCAATGTAATTCGTTTTCCAATTCTATTGAAAAGCGGAACTTGAAGTTCGTCTTCTAATTGTTTAATTTGTTGCGATAAAGTACTCTGACTGATATAAAGCGCAGAAGCCGCTTCGGTAAAATTCAGTAATTCTTTTGCTTTCAGAAAATATTTAAGTTGGCGAAGTTCCATTTCTAAATCGGTTTTATCGATTGATTATATCGAAAAATAAGGTTTTACAAATATAGAAATTCTTAAGAACTTTGCTTTGTTATACAATTACAAACAAAACAAAATGAAAATTATAGCATTACAAGAAGGAAATTACATTGTCAATTCTCAAAAAGAATTTCAGCTTTTAACAGAAAATATAATCGATTCTGGTTTAAAAATGGCAATTCAGCCTTTTCTTGTTATTACAGATCATGATGTTATTTTAATAGATTTCGGTTTAGGATTTGTTAATAATGGTGTTCCGTTTATTTACGAAATGCTGGCAAAAAATAATATCGAACCTCGACAGATTACTAAAATTCTGGTTTCACATCTACATAAAGATCATATAGAAGGAATTGGTTATTTTGAAAATAATCAATTTGTTCAAAATTTCCCAAATGCTACGATTTACATTCAAGAACGAGAAATAGATTTTGCTTTAGAACAATTGCAAAATCCGTCGTACGTTCCTGAAATATTAAATGTGCTGAAACAATTGCCAAATGTTGAATTATTAAATGAGGACAGCGGGCAAATTACCGACGAAGTTTATTTTGAAGTTACAGCAGGACATACCAAATTTCAACAAGTATTTTGGATTAAAACCGATGACGAAATTGTTTTTTATGGAGCAGATGATTTGCCACAAAAAAGATATTTAAAATTTCCTGTTGCCTACAAAACCGACTTTGATGGAAAGCGTGCTATGGAATCTCGTAAGAAATGGGAACAGCAGGCAAAAGAAGAGAATTGGAAAGTGCTTTTGTATCATGATATGAGGACACCTGTTTTAGATTTTGCCGAAGAAAGAAGTGAGATGAAAGATGCTGTGTAGGATAAAGAGGAAAGAATAAAGAGGAAAGAATAAAGAGGAAAGAATAAAGAGGAAAGAATAAAGAGGAAAGATTATTAGATGAAAAATATAGAAACAATTCCGGCTTTAATTATTTACGGATCTTTAGCACCTGGAGAATCCAATCATTCGGTTATGGATCCGATTAAGGGAGAATGGAAAAAAGCAATTATAAAAGGAAAACTTGAAGAAGGAGGTTGGGGCTCTTCATTAGGGTATAACGGTTTTATTGCTGTTAATAATGAAGAAGCCGAAATAATAAAGGCGTATGTTTTATTTTCGGAAGATTTGACTTCGCATTGGAATTATCTCGATGAATTTGAAGGTGATGGTTATACGCGAATTCAAACCGAATATGAGCTGGAAAATGGAGAAAAAGGAATTGGATACATTTATGCTTTGAAACAATAAAAGGAAAATTCAGATTAAATTATTTAGTCTGAATTTTTTTTTAGCAGAAAACAAAAGAAACAAAACACTCTTTACTTTTTCTTCCAAAGAATTACGCAAGATCGAGAATGCTTTGGTAATCTGCGCTTCAACGGTTTTGATGGAAACATCCAAATGTTCTGCTATTTCAATATTTGTTAAACCTTCTTTTTTACTTAAAATAAAAACCTCTTTGCATTTTGGCGGTAAATTCTGTATCTCTTTATTTACGGCATTCAAAACCCTTTGGAAAGATTCAGAATCTTCTTCCTGAACAATTCCGTTTAAAGCGTCGTGATATGATTTTTCAAGAGAAAATAAAGATTGATTTTTTCTATACAAATCGATAAACTCATTATATACCAATTTGTAAAGAAAACTTTTTAGAGAATGATCTGTTTTTAATCTTGTGCGTTGTTCCCAAACTTTTATAAAAACATTCTGCACAATATCTTCGGCGCTGTAAACATTCTTTACCAAGCTGTTAGCATACACGCAAAGTTTATGATGATAGGTGTCGATAAGATACGTGTATGCACTTTCATCTCCATTTCGTAGAGACTCAATTAGAATAGTATTATCGCTGTAATCATCAATCTTCATAAAAACAAATATATAAATTAATAGTTTTTGAGGTTAAAAAGTAAACTTAATTTGCTCAAATCGACCTTTTTTTTGTCTTTCTATTTGAAAATTATTACAAATAAAAAAGGAAGAAAAATGCAAATATAAATCTTTTAGTTTGCAATATCTATCAAATTAGTCGAGTTTTATTGAGAGAAAACACTTGCGAAAAATAAAAAAATCAGTAAAATGAAAAAAACTTTATGAAATTGTTAGGGTTTTGTTTTTTGGCTTCGTAATAATATCAAAAACAACTAAAATGACAGTAAAAAAGTCAGAGAGACTAATTGTTAAATTTATCACAAATCAGGCTTCTCAAGAAGAGATTGAGCAGCTTACAGAGTGGTTAAAAGAAGAAGAGAATCAAATTGCATTTAAGGATTTTGTGCAAACCAATTATGCAATTGATACTGCTTTGAACACTTTTGATTCGACCGAAGTTAGAAAACAGCTTTCGGAAAGAATCAATAAGGAAAATAATGTTTTTTACAAACGAAGATTTTCATCTTATTATAAATATGCTGCGGTTTTAATTGTGGCTTTGGGAGGTTTTTATTTCTATAAAAATTCTACGGCAGAACAAGTTAAACAAAATGTTATTGTGCCGAGAGTTGATGAGATTGTTTTACAATTTGATAACGGCGCATCTGAAACTATTGATATTTCTGGAGAAAAAAATGTTACGGATAAAGACGGAAATATTATTGGAAAACAAGAGAAAAACAGATTGGTTTACAATAAAGCTTTTGCTGAAGGAGAATTGGTTTACAATACATTAAAAATTCCGTACGGCAAAAAATTTGAGGTGCAGCTATCAGACGGAACTTTAGTGCATTTGAATTCTGGAACGTCATTTAAATATCCAGTTCAGTTTGTCAAAAAACAAAATAGAGAAGTGTATTTAACGGGTGAAGCTTATTTTGAAGTTAGTAAAGATAAAAGCCATCCGTTTACGGTAAATACGCAGCAAGTTAATGTTGAGGTTTTAGGAACTAAGTTCAATGTAGATTCGTATAGTAATAATAGCAGTACAGATATTGTGTTGGTCGAAGGTAAAGTTTCGCTATATAAGGATCAGAAGACCAACCACAATCAGGTTTATTTAACACCAGGTTTTAAAGGTTCGGCTCAACAAGGACAGAGCGAAATTGAAATCGAACAGGTTAATACGGATTATTATACCGATTGGGTAAAAGGAAGTCTGGTTTTTAAAAATGCTTCTTTTGATGCGATTATCAAAAAGTTAGAACGCCAATACAATGTGACTTTCATTAACAGAAATAAAACACTCGGAAAAGAAATTTTCAACGCCCGCTTTGATAATGAACCAATTGAAGTTGTCTTGAAATATTTTAGCGATAGTTATGCGATTGATTACAAAATTGACCGAGATAAGATTACTATTAAATAGAGAGAAGAAAGAGTAAAGAGTAAAGAAGAAAGAGTAAAGAAGAAAGAGTAAAGAAGAAAGAAGAAAGAAGAAAGAGCGAAGAAATAAGATTGAGAAATCTAAAATCAACAATCTGAAATCTAAAATCTAAAATCAACAGGCCTATGTAACAAAAATCCAAAAAGAAAAGGATCGTTATAAAAAAACCGGAAAATGCGCCAACATTTCCCGGTAGAGTATATGCGGTCAGTTAATTAACCAACCAACATTAAAAAAAACATTTAAAAGTATGAAAAAACTCTTGAACAAAATCAGGTTTGATAAGCCTTTTTTGAAATTTGATTTGAAAATGAAATTGACCACATTATTTCTGCTAACTGCCTTAACAGTAATGCACGCCGGAACCACTTATTCTCAAAAAAACAAGATCTCTTTTAATGCGAGCAACATGACTGTTGCAAAAGTGATTGAGAGACTTGAATATACTACAGATTACAGATTTGTATACAATGTAAGATCTGTAGATTTAAACAGAGTAATCGACGTAAATGCATACGAAGCTTCAATAGAAGTTATTTTAAATAAAATTTTTAATAATACGAGTACCGATTTTAAAGTATCAGGAAACCACATTATCCTGACGCCTAGAAAGGTCTCTGAAGAAAAAACGGAAGAGAAAAAAACTGTTGCAGATTTTATTGTAAAAGGTCGCGTAACCGATGAAAAAGGGATGCCTTTAGTTGGTGCTGCAATTTCTGATAACGGTTCGGGTAGAGGAGTTCAGACTGATTTCAATGGAGAATATCAAATTATCACGGTAGGCAGCGAAACTACTTTGGCATTTGCTTATTTAGGATATGTAAGACAAGAAATAAAAGTTGAGGGAAGAAGTGTTATTAATGTCGTTTTAAAAGAAGATGTCCTTGAACTTGAAGGACTAGTTTTAAAAACTGGTTACCAAGATATATCTGCAGAAAAAGCAACAGGATCTTTCTCAAGTTTAAAAGCAAAGGATTTTCAAGAACAACGTTTAAACAGTTTAGATAAAATTTTAGAAGGACGTGTTGTTGGATATCAGGATGGAAGAATTCGTGGAACAACTTCCATGAGAGGGGTAACTGCACCTTTATATGTTATTGACGGTTTTCCTGTCGAAAATACAAGATTAACTCCTTATGCAAGTATAGAAGAAAATCTTCCTAGTTTAAACTTAGAAGATATTGAAACGATTACAGTTTTAAAGGATGCCGCAGCTTCTTCTATTTATGGTGCTCGTGCTGCAAATGGAGTGGTGGTTATTACAACGAAAAAAGCAAAAGAAGGAAAAACAACTATTTCGTTTTCAAGTAATTTAACTGTTACGCCTTATCGAAATTATACAGACAATCTTACTAATTCTGCTGATATTATTGGTTTAGAAAAGGGATGGGCAGATGGAAATCCTAATTTAAAAACGGCTAATTCAGCTACTTATGCACAGTCTTTATTGAATAATGCAGTATTTCAAAGTCTAGGAATGCAGACTATTTTAAATGGCTATGCAGGAAATATTTCTCAAACAGATATGAATAATCGCTTGAATCAATTGGGTTCTCAAGGTTATAAATATTATGATGATGTAGCAAAATACGCAAAACGCGATCAGTATTTTATGCAGCATAATCTTAGTTTAGGTAAAGCTAGTGAAAGCAATACTTTTAATGCCTCTATAACTTACAAAGACAATCAGCTAGAAGATCGATATTCTGAAAACCAATCGGTTGGAATTAATTTAAAAAACTCAACGCAAATTAACAGCTGGCTGTCTTTAGATTTGGGAACTTATTTAAATTACGGAATAGGAGATACTCAGTATTATAATCCTCTTAATCCAACTACAATACCAGCTAATCCAGGTTATAAATGGCAGCCATATAATCAGTTGGTTAATGCTGATGGAACTAATTTTGTTTCTACAGCTGCTTCTCGTTACAATAATTTTACGCTTAATTCGATGCAAACGTATGGTCTTTACAATATGGATATTACGCCAATGGATGAATTAGGAAGAAATTTAACTGAAAATAAAAATTTCTTGAACAGAACGTTTGCTAAGTTTAATGTGAAATTCAGCAAAGCATTTACTTACAATGCCATGTTCCAATATGAATTTGCTTCAGATCGCGCAAGCCAATTATTTGATAGAGAATCATATTATGTGAGATATAAAGTAAATAGCTTGGTGACAATTGTGAATAATAAAGCGGTTTACAATTTGCCTTATGGAGATATTATCAAAGAAACCAATCAGTTTTCTAATGCTTATAATTTCCGTCAGCAATTGAATTTCAATCAGACTTTTGCTGAAAAGCATGATTTTTCTGCAATTGCAGGTATGGAAATTCGTCATTCTAAACAAGAATATAACGATAACACACGCTATGGTTACGATTCGCAAGCTTTAGCATTCACGGCAATAAATCAAGCCGATTTATTAAAAGTATATGGATCTGTTTTTGGTGGTTATATGTCACAAAATGATTTTGGATTAGAAAAAGAATTGCAAAATCGTTATGTTTCGGTTTACTCAACAGGAGGTTACACGTATGACAAAAGATATACCCTATCTGGAAGTATTCGTTGGGATCGTTCTAACCTTTGGGGAACAGACAGTAAATACCAAAACAAGCCAATCTGGTCTGTAGGTGCGGGGTGGAATATCAACAACGAATCATTTTTTGATGTTGCTTGGGTAGATGCTCTTAAACTGCGTGGATCTTATGGTATTGCCGGAAACATCGCCAAAGATACAGCGCCATATTTAACAGCTTTTTATTATGCTAATCCTAATGTTGGAGGAACTTATGGAAGTGTGGGGCAACGTCCAAATCCTGAATTGTCTTGGGAAAAAACAACTACGACCAATATTGGTTTTGATTTCTCTTTCTTTAAAAGCAGATTAGGCGGAACGCTAGATTTATACAACAAAAAAGGTCAAAATTTGTTAGCTACTAGTCAAGGAATTCCAACAGAAGGATTCGGATATTCTTCTTACACGCTTAATAATGGAGAAATGACCAACAGAGGTGTCGAAGCTACTTTAAGAGGAACAATTGTAAAAACGCCTTCTTTCTCTTGGGATGCAACTGTTTTATATGCCTACAATAAAAACAAAGTAGATTTTGTAAATGTAAAAGCTCCTGTTTATTATTTACAGTTAGATTATCCGATGGCTTATCCTAGAGTTGGAACAAGCTTTAACAGTATTTATGGTTATCAATGGGCTGGTTTAAGCAATACAGGAATTCCTCAAGTTTACGATGCTTCAGGAACTGCAGTTAAATACAATCCAGGTCAGATAGATGCAATTAAAGATTATGGTTCAACAGTTCCTATACACAGCGGTTCTTTCCATACCTCAGCCAATTATAAAAACTTCTCACTTTCAGCCCTTTTCATTTATGAGTTAGGACATAAAGTTAGAAACACATTCTTGCCAATGTTGAGTAACAATTACAATGGCGCACTTGGAGGTTATGTAACAGATATTACAGTGGTAAACAACAATATTGCAAACCGTTGGATGAAGCCAGGAGATGAGGCTTTTACTAATGTTCCGAGAGCGGTTTACGAATATGAAGCAGATTTTAATTCAGAATCTCGCACTATTTATTCTTATGCAGACATTAATATTTTGGATGCTTCAAATTTACGATTGAGTAATATTTCGTTAGCATATCAAATGCCAAAAGATATTATTAAAAGAGTAAAACTAGACGGAGTACGATTCAATTTGAATGCAGAAAACGTATACACTTTTGCTAAAAGTAGAGATGCCAAATACATGTTAGGCGGCTTCATATCTCCAAGTTTTGTGATGGGCGTAAATGTTAATTTCTAATTTATAAAGACTAGACGATGAAAAATATATATATAAAAGTAGTGTGCTTATTGGCTTTAGGATTGACTTTAGCATCTTGCGACGATTACTTGAATGATGTGCCAAAAGGAGCAAAATCGCCAGAAACATTAGCAGATTATGAAGCTTTTTTACGTGACGAATACAATACAAGATTAGATATCTTGGGTGCAAATCAAGTACTAAATGACCAATTTGTAACAGCTGCTTCATTAACTAGCAATAGATTGTATAATGCCAATTATATGTGGGATGAAAATGCAGATCGTATTGCATTGAAAGTATCAGATGAATCTACATACTATACGACTTATAGCGGAATTTCAGCATTCAATTTAATTATTGAAAATGCACTTTCGACAACTAAAGCGACAGAGCAAGAACAAAGAGTAGTTTGGGCACAAGCAAAAATAATGCGTGCCATGAACTTTTTTTGCGTGACTAATTTTTATGCCGATACTTATGTAGCTTCTACAGCGGCAACAAAATTATCAGTTCCGTTAATTACAAGCGCCAATATCAATGCACCAAGCAAACAGGTAACCATTCAGGAAATGTATGATTTTATTCTGAATGACATTAAAGAAGCATTGCCGTATTTGCCTAAAGTTTCTCAAACTGCTTTACATCCAAATTTAGGAGCAGGTTACGCTTTTTATTCAAGAGTTTATCTGCAAATGAATAACTATACAGAAGCTTTAAAATATGCAGATTTGGCATTAGCAGAAAACAATAAATTGTTTGACTGGGTAGCTTTTTATGAAGCAAATAAAGCCATTATTGATGTGCCAAATTCATACACAACAGCTGTATCGCCAATGGGCTATAACAATGTTGAAAACTATCTTTTTAGACACGGTTCAAGCCGTTCATTAGGAAGAGAGCCAAGTATACCAGTAGAAAGAGCGGCACGTTTTGAAACGGGAGATTTACGTTTAAAATCTCGTTGGAAAATAAGAACCGTGGGCGCTGATACTTATTACTATTCGATATTATCGGGAATGTACAATTTTGGAGGAATTACAACTGTTGAAGTTTATTTAATAAAAGCGGAGTGTTTGGCACGTGACAATAAAATAAACGAAGCATTAGCAATTTTAAATGCAATTCGTAAAACACGTATTCTTCCAGCATCGTATCAGGATATTGCAACTACAGATAAAACAACTGCGTTGAATGCCATTTTCAAAACAAAAAATAATGAATCTGTACAGACTCTTATTCCTTATGCAGATGCAAGACGTTTAAATGCAGAAGGCGTTTATAAAGTTAGTTTTAGTAAAGTTGTAAATGGAACTACTTACACATTAAAATCTGATTCTCATTTATGGACATCGCCTTTCCCGCAAGGAGCAACGCAAAATCCTGGAAACGGAACCATTACACAAAATGTAGACAAATAATAGTCTAAAAGCTTCCCGATTAGATTTTCCCGAAAGGGAAGCTTTTTCTAAAAATATCAATCAAAAATGAAAGCAATTCAAAATAAAATAATAGGATTGTGCATTTGCTTGTTTATGGTTTCAATAAACATTCAGGCACAAAAGAAAAAAACAGCACCAGGTTCAGTTTCTTATACTGTTGAAGGAAATATAACTGGTTTAACTGACGGAACAGCTGTAAAATTGGTTCCAGACGCAACACATTCATCTGAACTGCCAGTTGCTGAAACGGCATTAAAAGACGGGAAATTTACTTTCACAGGAAAATTAGATGGACCTCGTTTTTTCTATGTTGTCTTTGGTAAAAACAAAGGAAATATTTCTGTAATGGTCGAAAATTCAAAAATAAAAATTACAGCGGCTGGAACAGTTTCAGATAACGAAGGAGAATGGATTTCATTTAAAAATGTAGTAATTACGGGATCAAAATCTCATGATTATTATTTAAAAGAAACTGCTTTTAAAGAAGAACTGAATAAAGATTATGCGGAATACCATAAAGGTACCGAAGAATTAGGGAAATTGTATTCAAAAGCTAGAGTTTCTGGAAATAAAAAAACAATGGATTCCATCGGAAATTCCCCAGAATGGAAAGCTTTTGAAGCAAAAGAAAAAGCTTTTTTTGCTAAAGTAGAAAAAACGACATTAGATCTTATAACTAGACATAAAACAAATTGGTGGGGACCATTTTTTATGATGACGCAATACAGCTATTTTACTCCTGAACAAAAACCGATTTACGAACAATTTTCAGATGCGGCAAAAAAAAGCTATTACGGACAAATAGTAGATAAAGATTTGAATCCGAAATCATTAATCGGAACAAGCATTGCAAATTTCGGATTAAAAGATAAAGATGGAAAAACATTAAATGCAAAAGACATTGTAGCAGGAAAAAAATACATTTTGGTAGATTTTTGGGCTTCTTGGTGCGGTCCATGCCGAAAAGAAATTCCGAATTTAAAAACAGCTTACACAGAATATTCAAATAAAGGGTTTGAAATTTTAAGTATTTCAATTGATAAAGACGAAAAAGCTTGGCAGAAAGCGCTAGGTCAAGAAAACATGCAATGGCCAAATTTATATGATGATGATAAAGTAAGTAAAGCATTCAATGTAAAAACCATTCCAGCAACTTATTTAGTGGATAGTAAAGGTGTAATTATCGGTGACAATTTAAGAGGTGCAGAATTGGAAGCGAAATTAAAAGAGCTTTTGAAATCTTAATATTCAGTCGCAGTTTCAGCTGTAAACTGTAACCGACACTGAAAACTAAAAAACATCGCAATCTAACAAACAAAAAATATAACATGAAAAGCACAATATTAAAATCTAGCCTATTTGCATTAGTAATTGCGACAGCATTTACTTCTTGCGAAAAGAAAGAAGGATATAAAATCAACGGAAAAATTGCAGGATTAGATAAAGGAATGGTTTATCTAGAATATGCAGACGAAAAAGGAGATAAAAAAATAATTGATTCTGCTGAGGTAAAAGAAGGTGCATTTACTTTTACAGGAAAAACAGTAGAACCATTATTTCATACGATTAAAATTAAAGGGCAAGAGTACGGAGCGTATTTTCTTTTAGATAATGAAGATATTACGATTGAAGCAAAAAAAGATTCGATTTTTAAGGCTAAAGTAACTGGAGCAACGCAAAACGGATTCTACAAATCCTACTACGATAACGAATTCAAAAAAATACAAGCAATCGCAGGTCCTATTTACAAATTATCTGATTCGCTAACACAAGGAGGAAAAGTAAAATTAACTCCAGAACAGCAAACCATGATGGATAAAAAATGGAAAGATCTTGGCGCTTTCGCGGATGATTTGACAGATAAATTCATCAGAAAAAACAAAGACAATTTAGGAGGAGCATTAGTAATTGAAGACCGAATTGTGTCTTATGGAACTCCAGAAAAAGTAAAAGAATATTACGCAGTTTTATCTCCAGAAGTTCAGAAATCATTTTACGGAAAAAAATTAAAAGCTTCAATTGATCTTAACGAAAAAACAGCTATTGGTGTTGTAGCTCCAGAATTTTCTCAAACCGATATCAATGGAAAAGTGGTAAAATTATCAGATTACAAAGGCAAATATGTTTTAATAGATTTCTGGGCAAGCTGGTGCGGTCCATGCCGAAAAGAAAATCCAAACGTAGTGGTGGCTTACAAAACGTATCACGATAAAGGATTTGATGTTTTGGGAGTTTCATTAGATGATAAAAAGAAACTTTGGGAAAAAGCAATTGAGAAAGACGGTTTAACTTGGACGCATGTTTCTGATTTAAAAGGATGGCAAAATGAAGCTGCTGTTTTATACGGAGTAAAAATGGTTCCAACCAACTACTTAATTGGGCCTGACGGAAAAATCGTTGCTAAAAATCTTAGAGAAGCTGAACTTCAATCTAAGCTGAAAGAAATTTTTAGTAAATCATAAATCTTTAGTCTCAGTCTCAGTTTTCAGTCACAGTCAAAACTGCAAACTGTGACTGCGACTGAAAACGATCATAAAATATCAACAAAAAATGAAAAAATACATCTTTCTGGGCTATTGCTCATTAGCTTTCTGTGCTCTTATGTCAGCGCAGGGAAAATCGGTTAACTTTAAGAAAATAAAAGAATTAGGTGGAATCGAAGAATATTTATACCAGCCAAACGGAATGAATGTTTTGCTTTTGCAAGACAATGCTTCTCCAGTTGCAACTGTACAAATTGTATATCGCGTAGGTTCTAAACATGAAGTTTTAGGAAATACAGGATCAACGCACCTTTTAGAACATTTAATGTTTAAAGGAACTCCTACTTTCAATAAGAAAAACGGAAATACCATTACTGATGTTCTGCAAAATACAGGAGCGCAGTTAAATGCTACAACTTGGTACGATCGTACTAATTATTTTGAAACGCTGCCAAGTGATAAAATCGAATTGGCGCTTCAAATCGAAGCCGACAGAATGCGTAATTCTTTATTACTAAAAGAAGATAAAGAAGCAGAAATGACAGTTGTACGCAACGAATTTGAGCGCGGAGAAAACAATCCGAATAGTTTATTGGATAAGGAAATCTGGGCAGCGGCTTATATTGCACATCCGTATCATCATTCTACAATTGGATGGAAATCGGATATTGAAAACGCTCCAATTGAGGTGTTGAGAAATTTCTATAATACGTATTATTGGCCAGATAATGCAACTTTAACCATTATTGGAGATTTCAAAAAAGAGAATGTTTTTGAATTGATCGAAAAGTATTTCGGTAAAATTACAAAAGCGCCAAACGCAATGCCACAGCCCTATACACAAGAACCTCAGCAATATGGTGCGCGTAAAATTATCGTTAGAAAACCAGGAGAATTAGGCGTTGTAAACAAAGCGTATAAAATTCCTGGAGCTTTACATGAAGATCTTCCTGCGTTGAATATTTTGGCTCAGATTATTGGTGTTGGCCCATCAGCAATTTTAAACAAAACTTTCGTTGATACTCGTTTAGGAATTTATTCTTACGCAAGTGCAACAAACTTTAAAGAAGTCGGACTTTTTACAATTGGCGTTGGTTTTCCGACGACTTCAAAACATGAAGATATCGATGCAAAAATCAATGAAGTTGTGGCTAAAATTCAGCAGGAAGGCGTAACTCAGGACGAGGTAAATAGAGTTGTAGCGAAAATCAGTGCACAAACTATTTTAGCACGCGATGGTTCTGGAGTGATTGCATCAGCATTAAACGAAGCAATTGCTTCTGGCGACTGGACAGATTATATTACAGGAGTTGACCGATTGAAAAAAGTAACTCCAGCAGATGTTCTTCGCGTGGCAAATAAATATTTGGTTGATGACCAAAGCACAACAGGATATTTTATTCCGAAACAAGCTGGTGCTCAAAATAAGGATACGACAAAAGCCAGTAATTATATGCCAGAAAATGGTCCGTTTTATTACAGACATTCAGAAGAAGGGCATATTCACGAAGAAGCTTCATCTGTTCCAACTTCAACAAAAAACAAAACAGAAGAATTAATTTCTGCAGAAACTTTAATCGAAAAATCATCTTCGGCTTTTAAAAGAGAAAAAGTATCTGGAATTGATGTGGTTTCGGTAAAAACATCGGCAAAAGATTTTGTTACGGTTGCGGCTAGCATTTCGTTAGGGAATTATGCCAGTGAAACTAAAAATGATGTAATTCCAGCATTAACAGCATCAATGTTATCCAAAGGAACAACGTTGAATGACAAGTTTAAATTTTCTGAAAAACTGCAAAAATTAGGAGTTTCATTAAATGTAAATGCTTCAACTTTCAAAATTAATATCGGATTTAAATGTTTGAAAAAAGACTTAGATCAGGTAATTGCTTTATTGGCAGAAGAATTAAGAAATCCGCTGTTTGATGCTAAAGAATTTGAAAATTTAAAACAGCAATTTATTGGAAATACGCAGCAGGATTTGAATGATCCAAGCGAAAGAGGAAGTATTGCTTTATCTCAGGCGATTTATCCAAAAGGAAATCCAAATTATAGTTTGAGCGTAGAAGACAATATTTCGAATATCAAAAATGCAACTTTGGATGAAGTGAAAGCTTTCCACAAAAAGTATTTTGGAACGGCGTCTATGCGTTTGGTAATTGTGGGTGACACTGATGGAGCCAATCTAAATGCCTCTCTAAAAAAATCATTCAAAAATTGGAATGGCGGCGTTACTGAAAAATTAAAATTTGAAGAAGCTGCAAAATCTCCATCAAAAACAGAAGTAGTTACAATTCCTGAAAAACCAAGTGCAGAATTATTCATCGGACAATTTACAGGTTTAAAAAGAGCCGATGCCGATTACATTCCGTTTTTTATTGGGAATTATACTTTAGGAGCTGGTTTTGCAGGACGTTTAATGCAGACTGTTCGTGATAATGATGGTTTAACCTATAACATTTCTTCTGGTTTAGGCGGAAATATCGAAACAGGAGGTTACTGGTTTGTAAACGCTTCTTTCAACCCAAATTTGTTTCAGAAAGGTCTTGATGCGACAATGGTTCAGGTTGATAAATGGGTAAAAAACGGAATCACAGCAGAAGAATTAGAAAACAAGAAGACAAATTTAATTGGAAGTTTTAAAGTAGGAATGTCAACCACAAGCGGTATGGCGAGAACAATTTTAAGTTTTATTGAAAGAGGTTTAGAACCAAATTACATCGATCAGTATCC
The DNA here is from genome assembly GCF_023272795.1 of Flavobacterium humidisoli. Taxonomy (NCBI): domain Bacteria; kingdom Pseudomonadati; phylum Bacteroidota; class Flavobacteriia; order Flavobacteriales; family Flavobacteriaceae; genus Flavobacterium; species Flavobacterium humidisoli. The sequence continues at coordinate 2,358,994 of NZ_CP096829.1, forward strand.
AAAAGATATTGATAAAGCAACTTTACAGCAGGTAAACGATGCGATTAAAAAATATGTTCAATTAGATAAAATGATCATCATTAAATCGGGCTCTTTGGATAAAGAAGGGAATCCGTTGAAGTAGTTTTTTTTCTCAGTGCTCCGTATTCAGTCTCAGTTTACAGTCTAGATAATTCAAACTTTGTAAAAGTTTAAAACTTTGGCAAAGTTATATACTGCGACAAAATCTAAAATCTAAAATTTTAATAGTTCGTCTTTCATTATTTCATTTTAGAATCTGAATTAGTAAGCCATTTTCTGTGAAAGACCAAAAGAGCTGTTTGCCAACAGCTCTTTTTTTTCAAAAATCTAATCAAAAAACAATGAGAAATACTATAATTACATTCCTGTTATTGCTCTCGGTTTCCATGTTCGGACAAATGTACAATCCGGTAAAATGGGCCACAACTGTAGAAAAAATTTCAGATAAAGAGTTTATTTTAAAAGCACAGGCGAAAATACAATCAGGCTGGCATTTATATGGACAATATATCGAAGAAGGCGGACCTTCGCCAACGGCTTTTACCTTTAAAAATCAGTCGAAAAAATTTGAGTTAATCGGCAAAACAACTGAGGATAAAGGACATGAAACAGTCGATAAGATCTTCGATATGAAAATTAAATATTTTGAAGATAAAGCACTTTTTACTCAAAAAATTAAATTCATTTCAGATGATATTTCGAACATTGCTGCCGAAGTCGATTTTATGGTTTGTGACGATAGCAATTGTTTGCCGCCATCTACAGAAGAATTAACTTTTAAAATTCCGAATGAAAAGAAATTGGCTTCGGCCGAAGAAACTCCAAACGTAAAAAAAGATTCTGTAAGTGTAGAAGAAAAAGCTGTTTCTCAGACTGAAGAAAAAAAATCAAAAGAAGAAATTGCCAGTTCAACAAAGAAAACAGAATCGAGAGGATTGCTGACTATTTTTATTTTAGCTTTTTTATCAGGTTTTGCAGCTTTGTTAACGCCTTGTGTTTTTCCGATGATTCCAATGACGGTAAGTTTTTTTACAAAACAAAGTAAAAGCAAAGCGGCAGGAATTAGAAATGCAATAATTTACGGAATTTCAATCGTAATTATCTACGTTTTATTGGGTTCCATCGTGACCGCAGTTTTTGGTGCCGATTCGCTAAATGCGCTTTCAACAAATGTTTGGTTCAACTTGATTTTCTTTATTTTATTGGTTGTTTTTGCTTGTTCATTTCTAGGCGCTTTCGAAATTGTATTGCCAAGTTCATTAGCCAATAAAGTCGATTCGCAAGCCGATAGAGGAGGACTGATTGGGATTTTCTTCATGGCATTAGCTTTAGCCATTGTATCTTTCTCGTGTACAGGACCAATTGTAGGAACTTTATTGGTTGAAGCGGCTTCAAAAGGCGGAATTGCCCCAATTGTTGGAATGTTAGGATTTTCTATTGCGATTGCATTGCCGTTTTCATTATTTGCAGCTTTTCCAGGCTGGTTAAATGCATTGCCAAAATCGGGCGGATGGTTGAATACCGTAAAAGTAGTTTTAGGGTTTTTGGAACTGGCTCTGGCTTTTAAATTTTTATCAAATGCCGATTTAGTTTTGCAATTGCATTGGTTAGAAAGAGAAGTTTTCCTTGCGATTTGGATCGCTGTTTTCGGGATGCTCGCTTTTTATTTGTTCGGAAAAATTACGCTTCCGCATGATTCTCCTTTAAATCATATTTCTGTCGGAAGATTAGGTTTCGGATTGATCTTTTTAAGTTTCACGATTTATCTGATTCCTGGACTTTGGGGAGCTCCGTTAAAATTAATCAGCGGATTTCCGCCTCCAATGCAATACAGCGAATCTCCAAACGGACTTGGAGTTTCGGGTAATGCTGAGTTAAAAATTACAGGTTCGTTACCAGAAGGCGCAAAACACGGTCCGCAAAATATTATCACTTTCCATGATTACGACAAAGGAATGGAATATGCGAAAAAAGTGGGAAAACCAGTTTTATTAGATTTCACAGGATATGCCTGTGTAAACTGCCGAAAAATGGAAGAATTGGTTTGGTCAGATCCAAAAGTTTTAGGTGTTTTAAACAACGATGTAGTTTTGATTTCGCTCTATGTAGACGATAAAAAAGAACTTCCAGAAAGTGAGCAATATGTTTCTGAAACAACAGGAAAAAAAATCAAAACCATTGGAAACAAATGGAGCGATTTACAGATTAAAACTTACAAGGCAAATGCTCAGCCGTTTTATGTAATTGTTGATCATAATAGCGTTAATTTGGTAGAACCGTCGGCTTATAATCCGAATATTGAGGAGTATTATGGTTGGTTGCAGAGTGGGGTTGGGAAGTTTAAGAAGTAAATATAAAACCTCCAAAGTCAAATTGATTTTGGAGGTTTTTGTTTTAGTTAACTTTAGTTACAGAGTATTGAACCCAACCGTTGTCGCTTTTTTCATAAATTAATCCTCCTCCTGATATTCCTGTGCAATGAACTCTAAAGCCAATTCCTGCAGATGGGTAACTTGTATTTAAATAACTTAGTGATAATGGTACAGTATTAGGGTTGCTAGTTGCTATATCGCTAGTTAAAGCTATTGTACCATTTTTATCAGGAAGTTGGTAATTTCGATCCGCAGTTAAGGCATTAGTTCTAATTTTTGCTGAAGCAGAATAAGAAGCTTGAATATAAATTGCAGCTTCTGAAGGAATTAATCTTATTTGCTTGTCATCATATGACGCACCTACGTAATCGCTATTTAATGAAGCTCCAAAACTTTTTCCATTTTTTATTCCAGAAATCATTACAGTTGTAGGATAAAAACTTAATGTTGAATTGTAACCTGCAAAACCCTCAAGAAATTCTATTTTGTTTCCATATTGATCGGTGTATTTTGTTCCATTTTCGACGATTTGTTGTAGATTTATTTGGTCTTCTGTAGCCAATTTATAATCACCTGCCGAATTTTTTGAAGGAATTAGTATGTTTACATTAGAAGATGAATGAGCTGTATCAAACTTCAACGTATTATGTCCAAAACCAGCTTGCTTGTTTCTTAAAGAGAATATACCATTATCAATAGAAAGCGTAGTTACATCGCTACCTTTCGCACCAGATAAAACTACGGTTGAAGTATCATTTTCTGCAGTAAAAATAATATCTGTTTGACATGTTCCATCTTCTAAGAAAGCTTCTCCATTATTTTTTAAAGTGTCTTCTAAGCCTGTATTTTTGTTTCCAGCTGAAATTTGATCTAATACCCATTTTTTTTGAACATAGGTATAGTCTGTATAATTTGGTGAATAATCTACAGATCCCTCAATACCTCTATGCCCTTCTTCTGGTTTAAATCCTGTTAATGCTAATGTTCCTTTTCTAAAGTTGAAACTATATTTACTATAACCGTTAAGTAAATTTTCTTCCCAAAAAATATCCATGTATTGAGAATCTTTTTGGATGTTGTAACCACATTTTAGACGAGTGGTTTCGCTATAAATCTTTTCAGCAACTAATCCTAAAGGAGCTCCCCCTCCAGTAGAGGTATCCATAAAGATATCACCTGTTAATGGATTTCCCGAAACTGTACCTGATAATGGGATACAATCACTGTTGCTCGGAACTGTAATGTTTCCTGTTTTATCTGCACTTATACCATTAATTGTCAAAGGTAGAAAATACTCTCCATTATTTTGAGGCAGAGTTACCTTTGTATCAACAGATTCAGTTAGAGAATTGTCCTGAGCATGGTTAAAAGAAAACGTATTGGCATGACCTGTTCCGTCAGCTCCAGCTCTATTTTTAAAAGATAAGTTGTTAACCCTCAAAATGTTTGAAAAATCATTATTCATTCCATCAATAATGCTTATTTCGTGTGGTGATATAGAAGAAGTTGCTAATAATTCTGGCGCATGCGTCTGATCCTGTGTCTGGATTAGCATAGGGCCAATTGCTGATACTCCTATCTGACCGGCTCCGCCTTCTGTAGAGTATCGCCAGTGAGTGGCCTTATCAGTAGCTGTAAACCCTGTACCTAAAACTTGGTCAAAAGTAGGTATTGATGTTTCATTAGAAATTTCTATATTCCCATTTGCGTCAGCCTTAGCACCATTAACTGAGGTAACCAAAGTTTTAGGCTCTGTTTCTATATCCGATAAAGGAAAATAGTAAGTATCTGAATTTGTCTCTAGAGGATTCTGCATAAGTTGTGCTCCTGCACCACCTTCTTTTCCTAAAATTAAAGCGCTATATTTTTTATTATTCAAATCCACTGCTGTACCTAAAGTGGCTACACTTTGCCATGATTCCCATTCTGGAACCCAGTATGATAGATTAACACCATTTTGATATATAGTAGTTTGTTCATTATTTACATTACCATTCCCTTTAAATTTTACAGATATGGCTGAAGGTTCAATAATTGATTCGTTATTGTTTTCTGGAAATCCTCCTGTCTTTGTAATTATCTTAGGCAGAGAGTCGCTCTCAGGTGTTGATTCTAGTACAAACCCTAAGTCAGACTTGTTTCCGTTGGTAAGGACAGTCTGTAAATCTTGCGAATCTCCTCCAAATTCACTTCGTGGTACAAATTTTACAGTTTTATCAGCACCTCGTACAAGTACATCATCTTCATTATCACCTTCATTTACGGTTTCTAATTTTAGCGATTTGTTGATTATTTGGTTTTGGTTTTTTGGGGCTTGTTTAGATTCTCTTTCAAGATCTTTATTGCTGTTATTTTCTATCATGTCGAATGTTGTTTTTTAATTGAATAGATATGTGTTTATTATTTTAAGGAAGCAAATAGTTTACAGTAATTAGCGTGATAAATTTCACTTAGAACTATTTTTCCATGTGATATTTAGGATCGATTGTAACAAGAAATTTTTTAAATAGCTGTATTAATCTATCTCTTATGGATTTGAGAATTAGAGTCATGGCGTCAAAATTTTCAACTTCTTTTTTGGATTTTATCGCAATTATATTGCTGATGATTGAAATTCCGTCGCTCACAATTAATAAATCCATGACAATAGTTACAAACCATTTAAAATTATAGTTAAGTCCTTTGCTCATTAAAGCTAAAGCTGTTGGTATAAGTAAAACGGCTAATTTAGATACAAATCCTAAAGCTAATTTTTTAAAACTAAAGGGATTGTTTAATACTATGGTTTTGATTATGCCCAAAAAAGTATCCATCACCATTAAGTAAAAAAGTATTTTAACAATTTCTACATCCATTTCTAAGTACATAAAAATTCCATAAAGGAATAATTTTAGTTCATTTGAATATTCTGAGATTTTAGGCATCATAGTTTTTGTTTTTTGGTCTTTTATTAAAGAATTTTAAGTAGGATCAAAATCAATGCTTTTATTGATAATGCATTGTTTTTCTCGTTTTTTCATAAGTTGTTGATTGTGGTTTTTCTAACGATGCCAAATTGATTTGTAGAGCAGGGCATTATTAAATTGTTATTTGTTAATCTAAATTTTCTCAGATATTTAGAGACCTGCTCTATTTTAAATTGGGATATATAGAACAAAGAAGGGAAAATCCTAAAGAACAAATCGATGCAAGTAAAAGTTGGGTCCATTTTGTATAATTTTTTTTGTAGAAATAATCATTTGGGGTTTTGAGCCCCAAATGATTTACATTTTGTTATTAAGATTATGGATTTGTTGGCGGATCTAACGGTTTATTGTTGTGAGCGACAATTCCTGAAATAACATAATTATCTACAGTTTCTACATCTAAAAGTGCAACTTCTAAAGGTTCTTCTCTGTATGTAATTGATTTGATACTTTTTGTTTTTCCTACTTTATCAATTAATAGCATGTTTTGCACTATGTTTTTAGTGCATACCCATTTCAAGTTCTCGCCATCTTCAGTAACTAATAAAGGATGTTGTCCTGTAACTTTAAAAGTATTGTCTTCAGTTTCAATTTCGTAATACGCTGGTTGTACACTAGTTCTTTTGTTTACTACAGTCACTTCTGCTTTCGAAGCTTCACTTAAAAGCCCATTCCATAACATGTAATCTCCATACGATTCATCTATTTCATTTGGGAAAGCTAATCCATGAAGTTTATCGCCAACGACAACATTTTTCAGTTTCTTAGACTGGCCTGAAGCCATTGTTACCAAAGATTCAACATCAAAACATGAAGTAGTTTCTGTAGTTTCTGAAGTATAATCCGACATATCAGATCGATTGCCGGCTAGATCTTTGGCGATGATATAATATGTATACATTGTATTGTATATTAGACCAGTATCACTATAATAGTTATTGGTAACCGAAGTAGGAAGTTTGGTAAAGGTTCCATAATTAATTCTTCTCCATACCTCATAATAAATAGTAGACCCTCCATTGTTAAAAGAACTATCCCATTGAACCATTATTGCATTTGTATCCTGCAAATAGCATCTTACATTTTGTGGTGTAGTTGGTGCAACTATTACTGATGTAGTGATAGTTACTGTGTTGCTTTCTGGTGATGTATTTCCTGCATCATCTTTTGCTACAACATAAAAGGTATATTGTGTCCCAGGATTTAATCCATAAATAGTTCGAGTAAAGACATTACCTACTGAAATTGGAGAAATAGCATCTCCGTATATAACATAATCAGTAACGCCATATTCATCACTTGATGCTGTCCAGTTTAAAGTTATCTCCGTAACACCAACTGTTGACGCACTCAAAATTGGTGCTGTTGGTGGAGTTTGATCGCTAGGACGTCCTGTATATTGAATAAAATAAACTACTGTGTATGGGTTAAGAATAGGGAAAGACAGACCTCCACCTGCAGGTCCAGATGCAACAGATTCATATCCTAAATGTCCATCATCACCAACAGCTTCAAAATTGATTAAAGTACCCGCTCCTTCTTTTACCCTAGTTTCTGTATGAGTATGCGCAGGAATCTCATTAATTCCTAGTTTTTTACTCATTCTTCCTCCAGAGCTTGTCAATGTCTCAAAAGGAAAAACTGCAGAACCATAGATGTCTCTATAATAACTAATACCATTACCACCATCTCCATCTAGTGCATCACTTTTTTCTTCGGGAGTTAAAATCTGTTGACCTACAGGCATTTTACCTCTCAAAGGAACATATTCTTCCCAACCTTCTGGAAAAGGTTTAGGTTTATCCCAAATAGCAATCATTCCGATTGGTACAGCAGTTGATTTTTGATTTTCAAGTTTAGTAATTCTATCGAGCAATGAACTTAATAAGTTATTGCTTTTAATGACTTGATCGGTTTTATCGATTAGTAATAAAGAATTTTCAGTACTATCGGGACCCTTATAATCTTCTGTGACTGCCTTTAAATTATCTAAATATACTTTTCCGCCAATAGAAGTATTCTCCCAATCAGAAGCATAATTTAAATTAATAGTAGTGGCCACAGATGTGTTATCGTCTACTAAAGCTCTTCCTAAATAATCACCAGAATAAAATCGTCCTCTTCCATCGTTTGAACCAAATCTAAAATCTCTAGCTCTCACATTTGCTTGCGAGTTTTGTTTGGTATCTAATTTTACTAATTGATGAGGTCCTAAATCCAAATCCCCCGTCATAGCTTTTGAACCATTCAATGGAAGATAAGATTCATAGATTTCATTGATGTTTTCTTGCATTGCATCAATATTGTTTTTGATAATATTGATATTTCCTTCTACATTGTAAATGTTGTCTCTAATTGATTGAAAAATTTCTTGAATTGTTTTAAGATCCAAAACAGTTTCAAAAGTTCTCAAATCATAATAATAGATTGTTAGTTCGTCATTATTTTGTGCAGACTCGGCATTAGTGCTATATTCTTCTGGACTAACGTATGCAGCTTCATAATCAAAATATGCTGTTTTAGATGCGCTAGTTCCATAAATTAAGTTGGTTCCTGTTCTAGTTGTTTTTAAAAAATCAGTAGGAGTTCCATCTAAAATTGGGTATAAAATTCCCTGCAGTATTCTTGATCCTTCAGGATCTTTTTGATCATTTTCGTACTGATGGATAATCGCCCAGCCATTAGCCTCACTTGTCGGAGTAGCTAGAATATAATTTGTACCTGGCTCAATACTTAAATGTCTTTTTAAGGCATCATACAACTCTGATCTAAAGGCTGTTTGAAGTCTTTCTAAAGTCTCTTGCTCAAGTGGAAATCCTCCTGAATGATTAAAATTTATTTGTTTCATTTTTATTAATTTAAGTGTCTCTTGTTTTATTAAATTAGATCTGGCGAATAGGCATAGCTTTCATAGCTTTTACCAGCGAGTTTATAGAAGTTTAGAAGATTATGATACTCAATGTTTGCAATTTTGATTGCTGTTGAAGTTAGTTGAGCATCATCTGAATTGGATTGAATAATGATATCTCCATTTTTTATTAAACTTTCAGGTATAAAAACTCTGAAATTGGCATAGGCTATCGTTGTATAATCTTTTCGATGCGCTAGGTAAACAGGTCTATTATCTCTGTTATTATATTCATTTCGTTTGTAAACTTTTAATTGAGGAATCAGTAACTCGCCTTTTACTAAAGAGCCATCAGGTAAAGTGAAATCAGGTTCATAGTATTCTTTATGGAGATATACATATTGCAAAGTAGGTTTTACAGATTCGTCGATATAGATTAGCTCGTTTAATCGCTTTTGTTCTGTACTCAAATTAGGATCGTAATATTTAGAAGGATTGAAGGCATCATTCAAAACTTTTTCTAGATAAATTACTTGTCCCGTGTGCTGCATTTTATAAAGTGTTTCTTCGTAAATTGAACGAATAGGGGTAAGTAAAACATGGAGCCATTGTGCGTGTGTACGCTTTCTAAGAATAGGAGGGATGAGCCACAATAATAGCTTTTCCCATTTCAAAATGGTGTATTTATTCATTGTATATAAATTAGACTATTGTTTATCTCGATAAAATGTATAAGGGATATAGTTTACCTCAATCTCAAGAGTATCCATATCAAAATAGCCTGCTTTTGGAATGAAATACTCGATTCTTGTAACATCAGGAAGTGATGGGTCTGGCTGGTCACTTGGATTTGTTGCTGGACCAGTTTGAACTTTTGTCAAAATCGGAATTTTAACTCCTTGTGCTTTTTGAACCGCATCAACCAGATAGGTTTTAACAAACGCACCATTAAACTCAATGTTTTTTAAGTGGTCTTTAATGGCATCTAATACAGGAAATGCATCATTATTTGATATTAACGAACCGTTTAAAGGATCAAGCTGATAAGTAGCAAATGGAGAAACAATATTCTGGTTTGTACTGTCATTTGAAATTCGAGATTGATAATATTCAATATCCTTTGGATTGATGTAAATGCTTAAAGGGTCGATGTAAACATTTAAACTTAGTTTTAAAATATCACCTTGGTCAGAACTTATATAAACCTGATTTCCTGCATCTTTTATCTTAGCAATGTATTCCTTAAATGCAAAAAGTTCATTTGGCACATCAATTCTCGAAATTTTTTTATCTTTTACAGTGGCCACTTTAATAAAAACAACTCCAACTTTATTATGAAAATAATCAGAGAATATTTCTTCTATTTTTGATCCAGGTTTAAGAACTGTTTCAAGATCAATTTCGCTTACAGCACAATGTTTTATAATTTTAGATTCTTCAATTTCTGATTCTGTTAGACCTGTCGTGTCAAATTGATAAGAACCATTTTCCCAAATCAGAGAAATTTCATTACTAGAATCTGGATCTAGGGGAATGCCATAATGAAAATTTAAAGCCTGTTCTCTGTACCAGTTTAACGTATGAGGCCTTGAGACCAAAGCATTTTTTTCTACTATTTTTTCATGAATCCAAATGGCAGTAGCCATTATATTGATCCAAAGTCTCCAAATAGCAGTTTTCGATTCTGTTAATTTGGCCAAAGATGAATAGTTTTCTTTTTCATACAGAATTTCTTTCTGTATTTCAGCAATTGTACGTGCCATATTTTAATTTTTAGATATAGTTTAGCCTGTAAGACATGTTTAGTATGCTTATAGTTAATTGTTTATGTGTTTGTTTATATGGTACTACCGAGTTGTAGTTTTCTTTTCAGAGATTTCTAAAAAGCAGATAAAATTGTAGATTTCAGTCGGTTTGATCATTTACGGACCATGCTTCCGATAGTATTTTAGAAGGTTAATTTATTAATAAATAATAAAATCATCTTCAATTATCATATAATCAATTCCGGAGAAATTATCTAGTAGAAATTGTTCTTCTTCAGTAAGTTCGGTTGCGGGTTTTAAGTTTCGAGAATTGTAATATTCTACAATATCTTTTTTAAAAGCTTCTCTACCGACTTTTAAATCCTCATATACCGAAATATCTTCAGTAAGATTAAACTGATCATTGTCTTCTAAAAGATCAAATACTGTTTCTATGCTTCCATACTCTTGCAAAGAGATGTCTAAAATGTTCTGATTTTGCTGTGGTCTAATAGTTTCCATCGATTTTAATGTTTTGTAAATCGTTGACATCTAATGTTTTTACATAAAAGTTATCATACGATAATTGTTTATCTATTTCGTTTTCTAGTCTTAGTCTAGATGTCGCATCTGGACTGTTAATGTATTTTTCAATTCCTACTCCAAGTATCGGAAACTCTTTATAACTTCCTTTTTGACTTAACAGTAAATGCTCGATGTTTTGCTGATCTGCTACATTAATGGCAAAATCACCATTACCTAAAGCATCTGTTACAATTAACAAGTCGTCATCCATGATAAAATCTTTCATATGTTGTAATTTTGTTATTATTTAAATTGTTATTTTCTTTTGAATTTGCGCGCCATACCCAAAAGATTTCCTTTTATTTGATACTGTAAAAATACGCTATGCTTACTCTTTAAACAAGATTTTAAAGCTTAGGAATCAGTAGTTTCAGTAAGTTAAAATGGTTGTTAATTTGTTTTAAATCAATCGGTTGATTGTGTTTTTGTTTTAAGGATTAATTCGGTTCATCTCATTGGAATAATGAGCTCGATAATCACATTAAAAATGATTTTGAGAATGTTATTTTTAATTGTATTCAATTTTATTTTTGATATTCCAGCAGTTTGAAGTCTTTGTAAAGACATCAAATCCAATTGACTTTTTAAGAGCCATTCTAACTCCTCTTCGGTCAAATCTCCAGAAGAAAAAAGAAAGAGCCAACGTTCCAATTTTGTCTTAGATTTTTCTAAAAATGTATTTAAATATTTCTCCAATTGAGGTTTAATCTCTTTGTAATTTTCGGTTATGAGGGTTTTTAATTTGCTTTCTAACTCTTTTAATAATTTGTCGTTGTCCATAATTTTTTAGCTGTTATTGGTTAATTAAGTCTAAAAGAGCATCTTTAGATTCTTTGTCTTTTTTAATTTCATATTGGATTAATAAATCAAAAGCCTCTAAAACTTGTTTTTTTGATTCTTCAAGAAAAACAGGAGATAGTGTTTCTTTGGTTTCCCAACGTTTAAAGAATGTTGCTAAAAAATTTTTTTCTTTATCAGTCACCATCTTCCACATTGCTAAAGTGATTTCGTTATTGAGCTTGCTTTTTTCATATTCCACCAGTTTGTCAATATTTAAAAACAATGCGTCAACTTCTTTTTTATGAGAAACATAAGGTGTGGTTGCCTCATTCATTAAATTAGAAGCTTCAACTTTTATCTCAATAGTTTTTTGGTAAGAGTATTGATCGTAAAGAGCCGTTTTTGTTGAAGAACATGAAGTAAATAGAAATGAAAGAAGTGCTACAAATAATGTAAGGTTTAATTTTAAATGATTCATAGGTTTATTTGTATAAGATTACATAATTCTTTCTGTCTCGTTTGAGTTTGCTAAGCACTTTCCAATCGCTATATCCCTTTTTATCAAAATGAGGAAGATCTTTAAAGGTTTTCCAATCTCCGCCCCAATTCCAGCCATTTTTTTTGAAGATTTCTACACATTCTTGCCAGTCAGAAATTTGATCGTTGTCCCAATCTTTTGCCGTGTCCCATGAAACCGTTTTATTGTCTATAATCAAACAGATATCTACGGCAAAACCATAATTATGAATAGATTGTCCGCCTTTGGCATTGGTTACTTTTTTCCCGGGCTTGGTTCTGCCAAAAGCATACAGATCTTCCTGTTCTTGAAACGTTCTAAGACCTTGCGTAATGCGGACTTTTGCTCTTCCGCTCAAAGCGATATCGCATTGTTCAATAATTTTAGTAACTTCTTCTCTGACTGAGGGATGAAGCAAATCAATGTGTTTTTTTGTTGTTTGATCCATATTGTATGTATTAATGATTAAAGAATAGAAGGCTCTTTCTCGGTTATTAAAAAACACCAAGGAAATTGATAATGAGATAAGGTAAATTTGTGTTTTGAAATTATTTTGGAAACCGAAATTAGTTCCAAAACAAAATCGTGAAGTTCTTTTTTTGAGCTTGTAATTTTAGCTAAAACGGATGCTTTTAAGAACAATGTAAAGGTACGTTCAAATGATGATTTTGAAAAACAATAAGGCTTTGTAAGTCAGTAGTTTCAGTTGAAAATGAATGGTGTTTTTTACTTTGTTTTTTTATTTTTAAAATGCTATAAATGCAAAAAAAAAACACCCATTTCTATGAAAGAAAAACGAGTGTTTTAGTGCACTAATAACAATTGTCAAATTATAAATCAATTATTGTATTCATTCTAGAAAATTGTCAAAGTACAAAAACATTTTACTTAAAAATATTAAATTGATCATCAATAAAACCAGCGAAAAAATCAGATAGACTCTATTTTTAAAAGTTCTAAGAAATAAATAAGATAACCATCCAAAAATAAGGCTAGTGATAGCATAAAGCAATTTTAGAAATCCGACAACATCTGCATCAATTACGATGTCGTCTCCATCATGGACAGTATAAGGATCAATAAAATAACTGAATAGAAAGAGAAAAAGTCCAACAAAAAATAATATTCGTATTAAGATTTTCATAGTATTGGTTAATAATTGTAATTAAAGTAAAATGCAAGTTATTTTTTAAGTTGTTAAGTAAAACAGACTATGCCAAATATAAAATAATATTGAATAAGATTTTTAATAGTTTTAGACTTTTGAATTTTAGTAAAAAAGACGGTGATTTGGAATAATTAATTCGGATTTCGTTAATGTATTATTAGTTCAAAGCATTATTAATTTCTTTTTTATGTTTGTAAATTGATCTTCCGTATGAAGTATTCTTCTTAATATTTTCTTTTGACAATTCTAATCCTCTATTATATCTGCTTGCAATAATTTCTATATCTGCTTGTGTTAATTTATCTATTGGAGTGTTTTTAAAATCTACATCCTTTAGTCTTTTTATGTGCATAGCAGCAATATAGATTCCAATTACAGGATCTAATAAAGACTCTTGTATGGCATCTCTATCTGTTTTATTTATGTTTTCGTAACCTAACTCTTTACCAGCTCTGCCTAATTGAATGGCCATATCTCCAAAAGATGTTTTGTCTGGATGATTTGTTGTTGTTAGATTTCTATCTATGATATCAGGTCCGCTCCAATCCAACTCTCTAAGAGATCGAACTCCTTTTTTTAGCCAATCAGGTTTTCCTCCAAATTCTGTAAACGCAATACCTGCTAACAAAAAAGGTGGTATTCCATTCATTTTAGCAGCATGTTTTATTACTGCACTGTAATACTTAACAAATTCTGCCTTTCTTTTAAATAAATAATCATTGTTTCCCGATTTTTTCCATTCTATTATATCGCTGTTTGTCCAGGCAACGGTGTCACGGTCGTATCTCCACAATTTAGAAAGATTATTAGTTTGAGCATGTAAAGCTGTAATTGATTCTTTTGTGTCAGAATCACTAGTATATAAATTTAGTTGACTCAAATCTTTGGGATTTATTTGAGAATTTTCAACATACTTCAGCATTTCTGTGCTATTTTTGTCATCTTCAATCTGCTGACGCCAAATGCCCAGCATAATTTGTCTAAACCGAGCCATTTCTGAAGCACTGGTGTCTTTTAATTCTATATTATGGTTTTTAACAATCATGATGCTTGATGTTTTTAAAAGAAAAGTTTTGTTTTTTTAAAGTATTTCTACCTTAACAGGTTTTGGCTGAATATGATCTGAGAAAGCGGTTGTGATATTAAGGCGTAAATCATCTTCTTGTTCGATTTTGCCATCGCCTCCCAAATAGCAATTTTTGAATAAGACTTCTAAAGCCTTGAATTCATCCATTTTAGAAGCTTGCAAAACAGCAGCGCGAATGCTCATATCTGGTTTTTTGAAATAAGCAAAAAGAGTAGTGTTGTCATCATCTTTAATGGTAAGCTTTATTACTTTTTCATGCTTATATTTCCATTGGTTTAATTGTGCCTGTGTAATATTTCCGTTTAGAACTTCGGTAGTTTCTGGTGTTGCTGTTGTCATGTTGAAAATCTTTTTTGTTTAAAAAAAAAAGAGACTGCTCGAGCTTTATTTCAGAACGAAAATACTCAGAGCAGCCTTCTGAAGTAAATAAGCTGTTTAAAACGGACTCCTAAAGAGCGGTTAAAATAGTTTGCTTGCAAAAATCATGTTTCTCACAACTTCTTTTTTGCGTAATGCATGATAAAATTGGTTTTCTCTTCGGAGTCGGTTTTTAAACAGTTTATAGTTTAGGTAAGTTGGTTTTTGAATAGATTAGTTCCACTCGATATGTGAACAGATCAGATCGAAAGAAACAGCAATTTTAGTATCTCCTTGACTGATTCCTCTACTGTTTGAATTGAATTCACAGTTTCGTACGGTATGTGTGATAACTTCATTGCTGTCATCTAAATAACTTACAATGATGCTGAAAGGATTAATATCTTGCAGTCTTTGCCCTTTTGGTAAAGCAGCCAAAATCGCTTCTACTTCGTAGTTATATAAAGTAAGAGAAGCTTTAGCCTCATATTTTCCTCTTCCTCTGTGTACTGGCATGTCTCCAGCTCCATAATGATTTTCTTTAGATACTGAATCACTGTAATTTACAGCTGTAATACCAGTTACGATATTTCCTGCAATGCTTACTTCAATTGATGACCAGCTGTGTTGTTGTCCGTTAATTAATGGCAATTTATTCATAGTGTAGCTTTGTTTGTTTTTTTAATAATCCCGATAACGTTCAGGAGCTATCATCTATTTGTGTTTGCTTTTCTAATAAAAAGTTAGGATGATAGCATTTTGTGAATTTTTATTGTCTGTGAATTTTAAATTACGCTTTGTCGATTCCAAAAGGATTTTTGAACCCTAAATCAACCGTAATTTTGCGAGCAGTTCCAATTGGAGTAATTTCTGCTTTAATTTTTAATTCAGAAGTTGCTAAAATGTTTTGTTTTGGGTCTACATAAACATCAAAAACAGAAACCTCTTGGTTGGCAATCATTCCTTCTAAAGCTGATCTGCATAATCCTTCAAAACTTTTTGATACAGATTGTGGTAATTTACCATCAATATCAACTAAAACAGGAGAAGCCAATTTTGGCAATAGAGCAGTACGCAATAAACGAGTTGCTTTGTTGATGGTACGGTTATTTTCGATATAAGCAAAGTCTGACGTTCCTGTAGTGCAAGTAGAACTATCATTAAAATAAACACCAGCTAAACCAGTATGAGTTCTTGCAAAAATGTATCTATTTTCATTCAGTTCTCTTAATTTGCTAAGGGTTTTAATTTCTTCTCCACCAACAAATCCAGCTTTTGAAAAACCTTCACCTGTTAAGTTAAACTTTTCAACCCAAGCAATATTTTCTGATACTTTTGCTTTTGAAACGGCACCTAATGCGAGTCCAACCGCTGCTGAATTAGGGTATTTTGCAGCTTTTTCAACATCCATTGCTACAACAACAGATACATTTGCTGATTTTCCAGCTAAAGATTGCACATCTGTGCTATCAAAACCTTTTCCTTCAAGAATTACTTCAAATGGCATATAATCAGCAAAGGCAAGTTCTGCTTGAGTTTGCGCTACAGCTACTGCATCCAGAGTATCCTCAAAAGTAGTTGCTCCAGAATAGATAATTGCCATTTGACGAATATTTCCATTTGCTTTTTGCTGCATATCAAAAGCTTTTCCTGCAATATCTTCATAAGAATTGGCAGCTGTTTTCATGATATACAAATCTCCAGAAGGATTTAATCTGAAAAATTGCTGAATTTGATAATAAACAGATTGACCATTTAGATCATTATCTTCTGTAATGCCAAAGTCCTTGGCATCTTCTAATGAAGCCAGACGTTCAACCTTGTCCGCTTCAAATTCTCCCGTAGTTTCTCCATCAAAAAGTAATCCCGAAACCATGTCTTGTTCTGGAGTTCTTCTTCCTAATCCGCCAGATAGTTTGTTAATTACTACATCGTTTAATGTACTCATAATATAAAATGTTTAAATGTTTAAAAATTTGTTTTTGGTTTTTGCTTGAAAAAAGGCAAAATAGGGGCTGTAGCAAGTAGTTAAACTTGTTATAGTCAATGGTTTATTTTTTTAAAATGATATTTGTAATCAGGAATCCAAAAAGGGAGAATTACTATTTTTGGACGATTTACAAAACTGGTTTTTTATTGAACTTTGCTCTTGGCCAAGAGATAAATTTGCTTTTGATATCGAGTACAAATTTAAAGTTTAATATTATTTTTTACAATTTTTATGATTGGTAAAACCAGTAGTTTCAGTAGGTTAAGCTTTAGCTTCTGTTGCTAGTCCTTCGTTTATAATGGTATAAATAGTGCGCTCTGTTAAGAACAAAGTGTCAGAAAGTTCGGCAACAACAACTTTCATTTGTTTAGCTTGATTGTTGTTAAGATAATTAATAACGTAATCTCTTCTTTTGTCTAGTAATGTTCTGCTTCTTTTCATGTGTGGTATTTATAGGTAGGAGTTAATTTTGCTTAGGTTTGTTTTTGGCTTGTAATTTTTTAATTTTTTATGAGATCTGGGCAATACTCATATTTTGAAGGTTACGAATTTGAGTTTAAATCGATATCTCCTCGAACTTGATTAGGGTTTATTTCGATTATTCCAGATGTTAAATCGTATCCTAATTCTTCTAGATCTTCATTGCTTAATCCGTTATTAAAAAGAATATATTTCTTTTTCAATGTATTTTCAACCAATGTTGTTTTATAAGTGATCTCCCAGATAAAGTAATCGTTTATATTCCAGTAAGTATGTTCATTGGTATATTGCTTTTCTTTTACCTTAAAGATCGAATTGCTATCTATAAGTGTATTATTATTGCTTCTGGACAATACAGCTTTATCAACTCTTTGCGCAATATCGAATGCATTTGCATAACTTGTTGAAGAAATCATGTCAACAGGCAGAACGATGTATAAACAAAAAGCAACATCTGCTTTGTAATTTTTCTCTGAAGAGGTCTCCCAAGAAATATTATTGTATTTAAACATCACAATTGGTTCTTGTATTGAAGATTTAAAAATGGCATCACTGTAAAGATGAACATCTGGCGCATTAGAAGAAAACTCTGTTTCAATTGCGCTCTTTTTTTCGGTATAGAATTCTTTTAAAATCATATGTTGGATTATTTTTAAGCAAATATAAAACATATGTTTTGTTTTTGCAAACATATTACATATAAATATGCAGTAATTTCAGTAATATGATTTAACTGTTTAATTATTAATATGCACGGTAATTTATATTTTTGTTAAAATTTAAATACTGATAATCAGTATTTTATGAAATTTTTATTTAAAATAGCGATTATTAGCCATATATTGTGTAGTTTTGCAACATATACTTGAAGTTTTGCTTTAAGTAAAACATATTACATAATAAAACAAACGATTTGCAACATGGAAATACATGATAAAATAAAACGTATTATAGATGAAATGAAGTTAAATAATAACTCATTTGCAAAATTGATAGGAGTTACTAGCACAACTATAGATAGTATTACGATTGGAAGATTACAAGCTGATGGAGAAAGAAAAAGAACCAAACCTGGTTTTGATCTGCTCCAAAGTATTATTACACATTGTCATGTAATCCCTGAATATTTTTTTGGAGATAGCGAAGATATTTTTGCGAGTAAATCTAGTAATGCGGTTAGTTTGCATGTGCCAAAAATTATAACAGTAAATGAAGAGGGCGATGAAAATATCAATTTTGTGGGAGTAAAGGCTCGAGCAGGATATTTAGACGGATATTCCGATCCTGAATATATGGAAAGTCTTCCTTCTTTTAGCATGCCGATGCTTAAAAACGGCACTTACAGATGTTTTGAAATTAAAGGAAATTCGATGTCTACCACAATACATGATGGAGATTATCTTTTTGGAAAGTATGTGGATAATTTTGATGATATACTAGACGGAAGAATTTATGTAATTGTGAGTAAAAATGATGGAGTAGTAGTAAAAAGGGTTTTGAATAGAATTAGAGAAAGCGGAAAATTGATATTAAAATCAGATAATCGAGACGGAAATTATCCAATGTATTCTATTTATGCCGAAGATATTCTGGAAGTTTGGTATGCGAGTATGTACGCTTCGAGACAAATGCCTGATCCAATTAATATTTATGAAAAGCTGCATGCGCTAGAAAGTAAATATTTTGAATTGGAGGAAACTCTCAAAAAGAAACTGAATTAATATCATTTTTTTTTTAAGTTTTAAAATCAAAAAATGCCTCTTGTAATTTTTAACAAGAGGCATTTTAATTTTAGATTACATGGATTTAAGAAATATATCCTGTTCCTGTTCCTGTTTGTGCCGATGCTGAACCTGTTGTGGCTACTGTTGTAGTTACAAGCCCAGATCTAACGAAGATATCAATGGCTTCGGCTAATTTTGACGCAATATTATCTATAGAGGTACTGCCATCATCTGTTTTTGCTTTTTCCTTAATTAATAGATCTTTTATAGCTAGCTCTAAAGCTGATTTATTTAAAGGCATAATTTATTATTTTAAGATTTCGTTTAAATTTTGTTTTGTCTCTAAAAATTTAGCTGCATTTATAGGTATTCCTGATGGACCGACCGGTGTAGTAACTGTTATTTTAGCAATTTCTTCAAGGAAATTCTCTAATTCGGTCCATAAATTTTTTCCTCCAGCACTCATTTTAAATTTATCATCCATTTCAAAAGTTAATTTGTCTTTTACCAATGAAACTTTTGTATCTGCAATTGTGGCTTCAAAACCATCTTTGATGATTACTTTTACTTCTTTGTCTTTTAAATTGAAAATAGTACTTCCTTCGTTAATGCTGATTTTTTGCTCATCGATGCTAAAACTATTTTTAGAAATTTCCTTTCCATTTTCATCATAAAAAGTAGTGCTGATGTTAGCAGATTCTTTGCTGTTAAAATCTAATTGAGCAATATTTTTATAGGAAGGCGCTGAAGCAGCAGAAGAATCATTACTGTTTTTTTCTTTAAATAGCATTTTAAATTTATCTACATCAGTATCAATTTCCAGATAACGATTTTGTTCATTTTTAAAGCGGATAAAAGTACGTTCGACTTCAGATAATTGCGAAATAAATGCTCTTGTTTCAACTCCATCAATAACTGTAGCCAAAACCCAACTGTCTTTTTTAGGAACAGAAATAATTCCTTCTTCCAAATCTTGAATTGAAGCTTTTAATCGTACATTTTTAATAATTGCACCATCAGCGCGCATTATATTTACGGTATAAGCATCTTCGGGATCATGGAGCGAAGTTTTTTCAGTATTGATTTCGATGACTTTTGCAGCAAAGGTTTCAATGATTCGATTTTTACTGGCGACATCTTTTATTAGGTTTGTTATATTCCCCATTTGTTTTCTTTTTAGATTTCTACTCTTCTTCCAATATAAATTCTTTGTCTGTAGCCATTTTCACCATAACTGCGTTCTACTTTCTCTACCTGAAAAGTGCCATTTTTTTCCTTATCCTTTGCATTTTCAAGTATTACTTTGTCTGTTGGTCTTACAAATGGTTCTCCAAAAGTGAGAAAAGAACCTTCAAATCCGCTTGGCTTACATTCCATGGCTCTTAAAGCACCATATTGATACAATTCTGAAGCAGTTTTTGTCACTGCATTTTTGAAAGCTTCGGGATTATTTGGTAAATCTTCACTATCATCATGTAAAACATGCGTTTTGATTAATTGACCATTTGGATCTCCTAATTCCACATACACGGGAGTATTGGAGTTCTTAAAATACTTTTCAATTCGAATACGTGTATTTTTTGTTGACTCTTTAACAACAATTAGTTTGTCTTCTATAATGTTATAGCGAAATCTAAAATGAACCTGTCCTAAAAAACGGTCAGAAACAGATTTGCTTAATTTATTAAGCTGAGAACCTAAAAGACTTAAACCTTGATTGATTAGTTTTTTGACTAATGTTCCTGCGAGCGGACTTTTAATAAAATTTCTATCTATAAAACTGCTTAGTTCACTTACAGTGTGTTGCTGCGGGTTATTGGTAATGGTTAATACCGGACCAGCTTCTTCGGTTTTAAAATACGTATAGATTCCTTTGTCTTTTAGCATCTCAAAAACTTGTGCCAAACTGTGACTTCGATTGATCATTATGTTTCCTAATTCTTCGTCGAGAGCATTTATTTTAAAAGGAAATTTCAATTCTTTCATTCTTTTTTCAAAAAAAGTTTTAGGATTAAAACTGTCAACATTTGTGGTCGGATTTGTAGCGACGGCATTAAGGGTGTCTTTTGAATTTTGAACATTGTCATCTTTTACCGCTTTTACTTTTTTGAAGGCATACATGGCATCTTCACACGAAATAGTTGCAGTTACATCAGATTGGACTCCTGTGATATAACCTCTAAAAGCCGGTTTGTAATCTCCATCATATCCTAAAAATATCTCGATGTAATTTTCTATTTTAAAGAAATCATGAATAGTTTTTTCTTCTCCATTTGCATTTTGAAATAAGCTTTGATCAAATCCTTTCGTATCAGTATATACTTTTTTGGGCATCACAATAGTTGCTGTATCAGTCAACGATTTATATGAACTGTTTATTTCTACATTTTTTACATAAGTAAATTCATAAAATTTAGGACTTGGTATAAGGCTTACTGTTTCGTATACCTTAATTTTAGCATTTAGTTTAAGCATTGTCTCTAATTATTAGTTCTACAGTTTCATCTGATGTGGCGCTGGCCGTAAACTTTTGGATGTTTTTTGTTCCAGAAATTGAGGGTATAGAATATGAATCGATAACGAGTTCATAAATTCCAAATCGATTTAGAATGGCATGGGTAACTCTTAAAGAATAAGGCGCATTTAAGAATTGTTTCAATAAAAAAAGCTTTTCTTTTGGATATTCATCTCCTGCTTCATTCGCAATTAATCCTTCTATGGAAATGCTAAAATCGCCATTTGTAATATGTTCTTTGATTGTTGAATCTCTTCCTTCGATTCCTTCTTTTTTGATAATTTTTGAACGATTTAGATTTACAGTAACCGCATCTATTCGTAAACTGGGCAAATTAAGATCATTTTTTAGAAGAGGTTCAAAAACTAAAGGAGCAAAAACTCTAAGATTAAATTCGCCCCCAGTTTTATCTATAATAAAATCTTTTGATTCAGATTCGTTATAGTTTAGGCCACTATATTGAATGTCTTTGTTTTCTAAAATTTCATTTACATTAAAATTGAATTTCATAATAATTTATTTTTTTGTTTTAATTTGAAAATGTTTGTGCGAAAGCTGTCATGAATGTGTTTTCCATTCTTTTCTCATTGTGTTTTTGCAGCCAGAGAGCTTCTTCCAGAAGTTTATAAAACTCATCTGTTGGTAATTGGTAAGGATCTACCTGAAACGCATATCTGATTAGAGCTGCCGATTTTTTGAATTCATCTTTCTGCGGAGTTACGTCTATGGTAAACTCGCTATCTTTTTTAATCATTTCTACAATCGAATTTCCAGCAGAAAGCATAAATTCATCTTCGTAAATTTCGTTTTCTAAGGCACATTCTTTAAACAAAAACAAGATCGCCTCATGGGGATTATCTTTGTAAATATTTTGATAATTTAGAAATGTATTAAAAGAAGGTTTTTTACAATAAACCGTAACCATTTGATCATCAGAAGTAAGTTTGAGCAAGGAGCCGTATTTTTCTTTTAGGTTTTGAATTGTCATTTCGTCAAGCATTTTTTTATGTTTTCGATAAGAATTAAATATTGGTGTCTCTGAATTCTTTTTTGACTGCTTCTTCCAGGCTTTCGTTTTTTGGAGAAACGTTTAATGGAGTGATTGTAAACTGTTCGATAAAAATGTTTCCTTCAGAAGTCTGAGCCAAAGGATTTTTAAAATTGCTCATGTCTGGTGCAGGAGGTGTTTCTCCTAAATCTTTTGATGTAAAATCCATGATTGGTTCTCGTTTTAATAGTTAAATAAGAATAGATGAGTTAAGTGTATAGCTGAGGTGTCTGCTTTCTAAAATGTTTTGAATGCAGAATTTTTTTTATGCTGTTTAAGTAAACTAATAGCCGGAATTAGAGTATGTAAAAATAGGGCTTAAAGAGGTGAAAAGCGAAAATTATGGAGCTCGTTTTCAGTAGTTTCAGTAAAAAATAAGATTACTTATGAATGTTTAGATATTCATTTCAATAACTAAATGTTTTATTTTTTAGGAACATAAAAAACAGAATTAAAGATTCTTAATCTTTTTGATTCTGGTTTTGGATTATATCAAATATTAGAGCAGATACATTTTTAATGTTTGGTTTTTATTCTCACTAAGGTTTCCCATTCTCCCAACCAGTTACTTTCTAAATCAGTTTCTTTATAAGTGCCATTATTGCTATATTCTATTAATCTGTAAGATGATTCGAAGGCATCAAATTGATTGGTTAAGCTACCTCCTAAATATAATCTTGGCCTTAAAGTGGCAGGTGATTCTCCAGTAGTAACATTCATTGTGAGTTGAAATAATAAAGATGGATTTTCAGATAATATGCTATTTACAGTATTTGAATTCATTATCATAAATTCAGCTAATTTCAAACCGCTTTTTCTACGAGTAACGGAATTATATGGAGAAGGTAATGCACCTTGAAAGATTGGATCTAAGTAACCATAATCTGGATTAAGATATCGGACTGTATTTTCAATTATACCATTTCGATTCTCAATATTGTTATAAAATAAGTTAGTGCCATTATAACTGTTTATATCTGATAAGGTTATATTTTCTATAATTGCTTCTGTAAGTGGTTCGAAACTGCTTATTAAATTCGTATCCCCACCATAATAGGTTGCTTCTGCTAGGAAATTTCCTTCGCAATAGCCAATTACACTGTCGCCAATTTCTAATTTATCTGTTGTATTGGGGTCAACTTTAAAAATTAGAAATTCTCCCGATGGAATAATCTTTTGGCTATTTTTTAATTGGTCAATATCCTCAATATCTCCTGCCGGAATTTTTTCATATTTATGTCGAAAGGAATCCCATGTATCCGAAAATTGGGTTTGTGTTGGTTTTAAACCCGTTCGAAACCAGTTTTTTATAGTTTTTAATGCTTGTATAGCCATGTTTTTGTTTTTTAGTTTATTGTATTGATGAAGTGTAATGGGCTTAAAAATGCACCAAAGTTCAAGAAAGATTTAAGATTTTTGATAGGGCCTTGATACATCGGAGTAAAGAGAAGTTGTTTTTTGAATGCTTTTTAAATAGAAATGTTAAAACTAGAATTCTTAAAGAACTACATAAGCCAAACTATTATTATAGAATTCTTTTGTACTGCCACTTATTACAGTCAATGATGTTTCATTTGTGCCTGAATTCCAAATAGTTCCTTGTATTGTTATTGTGCCAGATCCAGCATTTATAATCTGAAACCTTATTTTATTATTCCCAAATACAGGAGGTAAATTCCAAGTTACAGGGGCATTTCCTGTATAGGTATAATACATAGTGAGAGCGTTATTATTTAGAGTTATCGTATCACTTGAATTAATGATGGCATTATCGTTTATTGCATTTATTTTGTACTCTAAATACTCTTTGGTAGCAATAGCTTTTCCTGTGCTTTCAGATTTAATGTCTGAAAGTAAGGTACTTGGTAAATAGCCTAGTCCTCTGGAATCAGTATAAAAGTCTGGATTAGAAATTACATTGCCAGATTGGTCAACTATTAAAGAGTTTCTATAAGTTGGACGGCTAAATCTTGTGTAAACTTTATTTGTTCTACTGGCTACATAAACGGCTCCATCACCCCCAACGGCAAGACATTGTGGCCCTGCAGCAGTAGCACCTAGTACTGTTGAAATTCCATTAGGAGAAGTTTTTGTAACCCCATTACTGCCAATTGTATAAACATTACTTTGATTATCTACTTTAAGATCCCAACCTCCTGTAACAGTGTTTGATAATATGGTAGTAGTCCCATCAGGAGCAATTTTATAAAGATTGGTAGTTCCTGAAAGACCATAAGCGTATATATATCCGGTATTTTGGTCAGTTGCCAAACAAATTGCGCCGTTTAAAGAACCTGTCCTGAGCTCCGACATAGTACCATTTGGAGATATTTTTCTAATCATACCATTATCATGAAGTATATACATCATGCCAGAAGCTTTGTGCCTAGTAAAAGCATATACTGAAGGGGCTATAGGTTGGGGTTCAGATGCTAATAATTTAATAATACCTTCTGGAGTTATGGTGTAAATTTCTCTTAGTGAAGTTAGAATACCTAAGACATACATAGTATCATGCTCATCAATCTCAATTCCAACATAAGTTCTGTTGGGTAGTGTTGCCCATGTAGTGGTAACTGTGCCATTTTTATCTATTTTGGTTATAGTTGATGCGGATCTATTTACAGTAAAAAGATTTCCTTTACTGTCCATAACAATTCCAGATGGATATGCTCCTGTATCAGCAATAATAGTTGTCACACCGTCGATGGTAGTTTTCCTTACATTACTATCGATTCTATCTGTTAGATAAGTATTGCCAAAATTATCAACAAGCATATCCCATGGATATGAACCAGTTGTTCCAAACATTATTGGTGTACTTTCTATTGTTTTAGCTGAAATATTAGGTAATTTTAAACCTGAATAATCAGCAACTGTACTACTAATTTTTGTTGAAGGTCTCAAAATTGTAACTTCATCTGGAGTATCAAGTATGCCACTGTCTACAATTTCGCTTCCAGAGTTGTTAAATTTGGAGATGTAGTTTGGAGTTCCTGAAATAGATCCACTGCTTAGTGATTCAAGGTCTGATGTGGTAGCTAATGTATAAGTGCCTGATTCCTTATCAGGGAATTTATAATGTAAGCCTCTTCCAATTGTATAACTGCTATCATTTAAGGTTACTTTTGTGTAGCATCCTTCTCCTCCTGATCCGATTGATCTGCTGATAAAATCAGCATTGTAAGTGGTATTTGCAAACTCGTTTGACGCTCCTGATTTGCTATCTGAAGCAAACAAACCAGTCCCGTTCAGATTTATATAAGTGGGTGATGCAAAATAATTAAACATAGCAATGTTAGAGTACCCTATATTGCCGTTATCCAATACACTTTGTAAATTTTGATTACCTCCTGTAATTTCGTCTGTCGTCGCTAACGTATAATTACCATTAGGCTTATCAATTGGTAAACTATAAGTAGTTTGAGTTGTGGTGTTATAAGGAACTTTAAAAATATTATACCATCCATTAGTTCCATTATCATTATTTAATAAAGTGATGCCTTCATTTGTTGCAGATATATTGCTGTGAACATGCCCTGGCCCAGGTTCTGAATGACTTAAACTGGCAAATGTATTGCCTAAAACCATAGATGATCTAGTATTGTTGTCACCTGTAATTAATTCAATGGTTCTTGAATCAGGATCTCCATCCAATAATTTTACTTTACTATTTCCTCCTTCGAACTGAGCGATATTTCCTGTTTCTAGAGTTTGTTGCAAGTCCTGAGAACCTCCTCCAAACTCACTTCTAGGAACAGATTTTACTTCATTATCTGCACCATAAACCAAAACATTGTCGGTTGGTTCTCCTTCATTTACTGCATTTAGTTGTAAAGATTTATTAATTATTTGTGTTCCTTTTGATAATTGTTTTTCGTCAGGCTTTGATGCTATATTTTCTTTCATTTTTTTGCTTTTTTAATTAATAATGTACTTTATAGTATCTCCTCAAAGAAAACACTCAGGATTATTAGAAATCTATATCTTCAATAATTCTGAGTGCTTCATTAAGTGATTTAAAAGTTTTAAAATGCTTAAATTTTTTTACGATTTTTTCTTTATGAAACTATAAATCCCTCCGAATCTTCAAAGTCCCCAAGAGTATCTGTTAATTGTAAAATTGTGCCAGAAGGCAAATCAAGCCAATACACATATAATTTAGGATAATATCCTGTTGGCCACGCAGTAGAAAATTCCATTTCTCCAGGTCTTTTGTATTTAACAGCAATTCCATTATATGCACCGCAGGTATAGGATCTTAACAGTATTTCGTCTGCAAGCTCATAAGTGATAGAGTTAGAGTCAAATGATATAATTTTTCCAACTAGATTATTCGGTTTAGTAAAACTGGTCATCAAACTTTTATCTCCGCCGTAATAGGTTGCTTCGGCAAGGAAATTTCCTTCGCAGTAGCCAATTACGCTATCACCGATTTCTAATTCGTCTGCTGTATTGGGAGCAACTTTAAAAATTAAAAACTCCCCAAATGGAATAATTTTCTGCCCTGTTACCTGATCAATGTTTTCAATATCTTCCAAAGGAATCTTATCATTTTTATGTCGAAAAGAATCCCAAGTATCCCAAAATTGAGTTTGTGTTGGTTTTAAACCAGTCCTAAACCAGTTTTTGATTGTCTTTAATGTTTGAATTGCCATTTTTTTGATTTTAAAATTATTTAGTAATGAATAGATTAAATTCTTTTTTCGAATTCGAGCAAGAATCTAAGTATGGATGTCTTTTTTTGTTTTTAGAAATTATTCTCATCTTTTGAAAATAAAGGAGTAATGCTTGGTAATACAGCCGATAAAAACAAACCGATCAATTTAATTCGGTTAATTGTGATTAAAGACAGGCCAGCTTGTTGCAAAAGGTCAAATTTGGTATCAATAATTCCTGTTGTTATAATTAAAATACTCGCTAATACGGCAATAGTTTTCTGATTCATATTTTTAAGTTTTAGTTTTTTATGTTTTTAAAGAATGTGGTTTCGTTCTCATTGCCGAAGATTAAATTTTGCTTCAAAGTAGCATAAGTTCTTATCAGGTATTTTAGGCATTTTACTGATGCCAAATGCAAATCCGTAATCCATGATGACTATTGTTTTAAATTGATTAATAAATAAAGTTGTAGTTGTTTTTTGAAGAGAATAAGATTGGAGCTTGACAGATAAATATTGTTCAAAAACTATAACTCCATTTGATAATTTGAGGGTGTAAAAGTAAGCTGAAAGAATAGAAAATGAGTAAAAAAAAGAGGTCTGTTTTCAGTAGTTTCAGTAGAAAATAAACTTGCTGAAACTACTGAATACAAGTGGTTTGTGGTTTTGAAATCACAAATATCGATAGTATTTTTACACCAGAAAAAACACATAAGCGATGAGTAAAAATACAATTCACAATTTCAATCTTTCCATACAAAATAGTGCTGAAATTCAAAACTCAGAACACTTAACCGAAACTATTATCAAAGAGTTGGCTAAAGTTTCAAACGAAATGAATCAGCAAAAAGATATAGCTCAATTATGGCAGGAGCAACAAGATAAAAATGCCAGTTTAAACGTTTCTAATTTCTCAACCGAAGGCGGCGCTACTGAAACATTTGCTAAAACCAAAGAAGCAGCGCAATCAGTTAGCAATACTCCTTCGGTTTCAGGGAAAGCTATAGGAAATGAAACTAATAATGGATCGAAATTCATTGAAAAAGCTTCTTTAACAACTTTTAGCGCTCCAATCGCAGAAGGCTTTAGTGATACAACAAGAGGAACAATTTTAGGTTCTTCTGCATCAGTTATCACTACTTCTCCGATTTTGGGAGTAGAAAATGATTTAAATAGCGAATTTTCGTCGCAAGTTTATTCTAATGTTTCATTCCAAGAGGTGTTATCAGTTCCGCAAGCATTTCATACAAATAGTAATGAGCCAACAATTGAAGCTGTAAAAGCCGAAATCAAAAAGAAATTGGAGGAGGCAATAAAGGCAAATGATATAGAGATGATTAAATATTGGACTCGTATCGATAAAGCTTTGGAGGAAGAAGTAAAACTTACTGATTTTAAAAATGAATTGGCTTTTGCAGAAATGTATAAGGCGTTGAAGCAGTCACAACTATCATCCGTTGAAATTAAAAACTTTAATTGGGAACTCGTTCGTGAAAAAATGATTGCAGCGATTGATGCCAATTTATTGAAAGGAAAAATTTCTAAAGTGACGAAAATTCATTGGGATACAATCAAAAAACAGTTAGCTGATGATAAAATAAATATTGCCAATCTTTTTGAGCGATATGACGAATTGTTTTTATTGCTTAAAGAAGTTGAAGGACTTAATGCTCTGCCCAATACTATTACGATAACAACCAAAACGAAAATATATCCTAATTTAAGTAATCCTTATGCAGCTATTGGAAAGGAAGATGTGTACACATTCCTAAAAACAATCAATAATGTTGATGTTGCCGGAAGTAGTGTAAAACCTGGAGCAGTAAAAATTAAAAATAGCAATGAAACTTCATTTATTGTAGGCGAAAGTTTGGAGTTTTTCCTAGATGAAACCTTGTTAAAGCAAGAACAAAAAGAAAATATCAATTGGATTATTTACAAAGATGCTAAAAAAATAGGAGCAGAATTCGTAGATAAAGGTACATCATTTACTTATAATTTTGATACTCCAGGAAGTTATATTGTAGAAGCATATGGATTAAAACCTGGTGCAAATAAAAAAGCAACCGCTAGTAAATCAGCATTTGTAAAGCTTAATATAATTGCTCAGGAAATTGTAATTACGCCACCTGCAAACATTCAAAACAAATTGGCAAGAAATTCTGTAGGAGAGCAATTGTTCAAAGTATCTTTAAAAAATCCTGAAATAAAAACTCTAAATCCAGTAAAACTTTATTACCAAATAGCCTATAAAAATCGAGATAAAGTAACTACAATTTTAGAAGAAAAAGAACTTGATTCAACAGGAATCATTAAGCTGGCTATGCACAGTTTTGGAGAATACGCTATTAAAATTGCTAGCAAAGATCAATATGGTCTAATTGAAAACCAAATATTTAAAGTGATTAAAAACTTTGTTGAAAGTATCGATATCCTCTCGCTAGCTGACATCAACAACGATGTTTATTTATGGAATGAGACAAACCGAGACGCCATATTTGTTGCTCAAAGCTTTAAAATTGAACCTACTCAGCAAGAAAGAGAAAATGTAAAATGGTTGGTTTATGAAGAAAATGGTAAAACATATGTACCAGACGGATTAAAACTGCAAACAGAAAATGATGGGTCAGGAATACAATATTTATATAAAGGAGAAACGTTTATTTTACCAATTCCTAAAAAAGATGGTGTATTTATTGTTGAAGCTTACAGCAATATTATGGAAGGCTTAAAATCAAAATCAATCAAAAAAATATACGTCAAGTATCCAAAAGTAACAGAAACTTTTTGGGCTTACGGTGATGGAAATAAAAAGCAAACTTCTGGTTTTTCGGGAGAAATTAATCATATCAAAGCAAGGATCCCTGATTATTTGAATCAGCCAGTAAGAATTAAATTCTTTTTAAATGACAGTAAAGAGGTCAATTATTATAATGACACTAAAACAAACGGAAGCGGTGAAATAAATAAAAGCATAAAATTTGATGCCACCTTACAAAAGCATTTTGGAATTCAAAAAGGCAAAACGGCTAAAATTAGATTTGAGCTAGAAGGAATAAAAAATGGAAAACCATATTTGTTTAAGAAAGATAGCAATGTGTATGATGACGCAGTATTAAATGTTACTACCGTTGCTAAAGTAACAGATGCATATTTTGTTTATGATGGAAACCGTGTGTCGCCATTTACACAAGTTCCGTATGGAGCAAAAGTAACAGGAGTAGTTAAAACCTTAAACATGGTAGGGAAAGAAGCGGTATTAAAAGTTTATAAAGATTATCGTTATCCAAAACATAGTATAAAAATTATTGTTGATAGTGAAGGAACAGCAAAAATTGATTTTACCTTAAATAAAAAATGGCAAGAAATTAATTTCATGCCAGGATTAATGGATATGTTCTACATTGCAATGGTAGGGGTAGAATCTAAACTTTATTCTGAGAATGGATTGAATGCTATTGTAGTTAATAATGATACAAACGTTACAACAAGTAATTCTGTAATAACTGATACTGGATTAGGTATTATATGGGGAGCAAAAGTTAGTCCAGAATTCCGTAAAAAAGTTGTTCAGATTTGTAAGGAACTTTGGGGCGAGGAGAATAAATTAAAAATGGCAAATCAATTAATGATTTGTATGAATGTTGAAACTAAAGGTACATTTAGCGCAAGTGTAGGCTACCCGAAGGCAACAGGTTTGATACAATTTACAGGAGATGCTATAGATGAAATGAATAGAACACATAGGGGAAAAAAATATACAGGACCTGATTATAAAGATAAATTACTAACGAAATCAGATTTAAAAAATATGACTGAAATTAGACAGTTAAATTTTGTTAAGTTATATTTTCAGATGCATTTAGAGCGTTATAAAAGAACCATTGATAATGCTGAAGATATGTATATGGCAATTTTTGCTCCAATTGGTGTAGGAAAAGATGGGAGTGAAGTTCTCTATGATAAGGCGTTAAGTCCTAAAAATTATGGAGAAAATAAAAGTGCAGATGGAGAATATTGGGATGAGAAACAGTATCAAGTAGTAAAAGGAAAAAAAGATCAGAAAATAACAAAAAACGAATTGACGCCTAGAATTAAGCAATCGATTCACCTTGGTAAAATGTATGCAATAGAAATCGATGAAACTAGAAACTTGGACGTTGTTTTAGCAGAAAAAATAATAAAAGAAAAGAAAATTAAATTTAGTTCAATTCATCCATATTTGTCTACAAATGACAGAGCTAATGCAGATGATAATATCAAAGATGCTTCTGAAGGTAATAAAGTATATACAAGTGAATATGGACACGCAAGAGGTAAACAAGTTAAACTTTCTGTTGGGGTATTGTATGTTCTTCATGAATTAAGCAAAAAATATAAATTTAATGTCCAAGAGCTCGCAGGTGCTTCTCATTCTTCAGGTAGCCAACATTATAAAGGTACTGCGATAGATATTAATGAAATTGATGGGAAACATGTAGATTCTAAAAACTATGATGAAGAATTTTATGTAGAATTAACGAAAGCTGTTAAAGAAATGGGAGCTGTAAATGTTTTTCATCCTTATTATTCTGCTACTCGTGCAGATAGAGAAACCACAGAAGAAAGAAGGAAAAACCTCAGAAATGGAGAAAAATTAATTCCAAAATCGGATCACTGGAATCATATTCATATTCAATTTTAGTATATTCGTTAAAAAATTATAATTAATGAAAAAAATAATTTTACTAATGATCGTACTGTTTCTTTCTTGTAAAAAGAAAGAAACAGTAGCTGAAAACAAAATAAGTAATAAATTAGAAAAAGGGGAGTATCTTAGTTCTTACAGCAAAAAAGAAAGTTCAGTTCTACAACAAAAGACAGATACTTTAAATTTGTTTTATTTTGGTAATCAATTAAATAGGGTTGAGGTTAAAGTCTTTAATGAAAGTTTTGGAGGAGATACTCCATCGGGGTATTTAAGATACGGATATCATATTGATAAAAATAATTTTTTGGATGCCACTGTTACGATCACCGACACTTTAGAAGTCAATAATGCTTCTGATTATCCGAGAAAATATGAAGAATATTATAATTTTTATAGAAATACCTACACTTTCAGTTATTTATCTCCAGACGGAAAAAAGCTTGAAAATTATTTCAAGACCACTGAAGATCCATCTAGGGGATATTTTTCTAGTCTTTTATCACTTGATATTGTGTTAAGCAAAATAAATTTTCCTTCAGAAAAAGCGCCTAAACCTTTATATGAAATTAATAAAAATAAAGAAGATTTATACGCGGGTCAAGATTCTTTAAAGGTATATGAAATAAGTAACACAAATAAATTTAAAGTAATTTCTTCAAGTGTTCCCTTTAATTATTTAAGGGATATTAAAGTAAAAAAAGAGGGAAGCTCTATTAAATATTTTGCAAAAGTTTCTTTAAAAAAAGAAGGTTTAAAATATATAGACTTAAAAGAAATCGAAAGGATACAAGTTACAAATCCTTATTTGGATGAAGAAAGATATGTTACATCTTCAAATGGATTAGAATTGTATGACAACTCACAAGAAAGCGATTCTTTTGGAAAGAAAGAATTTCTAATTGTAAAGATACCTAAGGGAGAACGAGTTGAAATGAAAGGTGAGTCTGATGACTATTTTTATATAGATGGTAAAAAAGGCAGTTTGGTTAATGTAATTTATCAAGATAAAGAAGGGGAAACCAAGGAAGGTATTGCATTTAGTGGATACCTTTCGATAAATAAGCCTTAATGAAATAAAAAAATTATGAGTAGATTTTTAATCTTCAACCAGTATCTGCATTAAACGCATTTTAAAAGTAATTAAATTTCAAACTAAAAAAAGCCTGTAAAAATTAAGTTTACAGGTTTTTTTTGTGGAGACGAACTGAGATATAAACAAGTAGCCAAAGCTCTCAACACAATTTTTTATGAGGCAAAAAATAATGTTTTTATGTAAAGAAGTAATGCGTTATCATTCAATAAGCCTAAGATCATATCGTTCCTCAAAAAAAGTCTTCCCCCATTCCTGAACTTCTTCCGATTTCGTTTGCTCGAATCCTATCGTTTTATACATTTGAAGCGCTTTGTCTTGCAGATTTGTGGTAAGCAGAAAAACATTTTTAAATGTTTTCTTTTTGCAAAAATCTATAGCATCAGTCAATAATCTTTTACCAATTCCGAGACCTCTAAAAGCGGGATCTAGAAGGAACCATCTCAATTGCGCTTCTTCGTTAGGATGATGTACAATCGCAACACAGCCTATAATTTTATTATTGTATTCTGCCATCCAGATCCGGTCGTTTTCGGGAGAATATTTTTCTAAGAAATCGTAAAAAGTCTTGATGACATACTTTTCAAAATCGGTCGAAAAATTATATTCTTTGCCATAAATTGTGCCATGTAGATGAATAATATAGCCAACATCTCCAGGCGTGATTTCGTGGCGATATGTAATATCTTCTCGAGCTATTTTGTTTTCTGTCAGCAGGCTTCTAACCGTATTCATTGAATCAACCAAAATTTCTTTTTCTGAAGAATTCAGATTTTCAATTTTGCCTTCAATCTTGTTTTCAGATTTGGTGTTTAAAATACTTAATAATTCGTTACCAGAATGGGTCAGTTTAATATTGAAAGCGCGTTTGTCTTCTGCTGAAGCAACTCTTTCGATTAAATTTTCTTTTAAAAAACGTTTTAAAATTCGGCTTAAATATCCTTTGTCCAGATTTAAAATTTCAGTGATTTTCTGGGCCGTTATCGTTTTGCTTTCACTGATTTCATAAAGGATTCGTATTTCAGTCAAAGAATATTCGCTGTCTAAATAATGCTGACTTAAAATATCTAAATGCGCTGTATAAAATCTATTGAAACTTCTAATTTTTGAAGTCGTAGTAGTCATGATTAAAAAAAATGTATTGTTGAAGTACAAATATATAAAATTAGTTGCTTTTGTCAACTGTTTTTTATTTTTTTTGATTTTTGAAAAGAATTTTCAATAGAATAAAAATCATTTTAAGACCTCCCTATTAATTATTTGTTAAGCGCTTTTTCGCTTCAATTCTGCTTTTTATAAGAGAAAGACTGTTATCTCAGACAAAGTCTATGACTTTTTGTTCCAAATGCTGTAAAGCTTTATTTCGCAGCTAATTTTCGACTTCAAATGTTAATAATATGTTTCGTTTAAGAGCGGTTTTATTAATGTAAACGTAACCTAATCAACCTACCCCTAGTTTTAATTTTGGAGACATATAAGAAGAACCCAATACTTTGTATATGCCAATTTTTAAACAGCAGGATCATTATCAAAACGAAATCAGAAAAAGTGTTTTGGCTCACGCTTTTCATTTGATTAATCATAAAATAATGAATCATGTATAAGAAGTTTACAGACGAAGAACTTGTCGAATTATTAAAATCGGGCAAGGATAAAGCTTTTGATGAACTTTATTTTAGATATCGAGATCTATTAGTTCGATTCGTATATCTCCGAATGAAATCGATTGCCATTTCAGAAGAAATTGTGCAGGAAGTTTTACCTCTATTTGGGAAAGACGCAAAACAATTGTGATCCAGAAAAGTTTTGCGGCTTACATCTACACTTCGGTTCGCTACATGACTTTAGATTACATCAAATCGCATGAGGTTACCGATCAATACATTCAGGAAGTTTTAGATAAAAATACCGTTTCGCAAACTAGTTATAATGCTATTGAAGACTCTATTTATTATGACGAGTTAAAAAAAGCGGTTGATGAGGCGGCATCGTTACTTCCAAAAAAATCAAAAGAGGTTTTTATTCTTAGCCGTGTAAAACATTACACCAATAAAGAAATCGCCGAAGAATTGAATGTTTCGATCGAAACCGTGAAATACCATATTACGTATGCGCTGAAATTCATGCGCACTTATTTGGGCGAATTCAATTAAAGGTAAACTTCAGATTAAGAACTCAGCTTTTTTCTTAACAGAAGCGTAACCTTTTGCGCCTACCTAAAATTACAATTTCCAAGACATACTATTAAAGACATAAAGAAATTATAATGCCTGAAAATTCAAATAACGAAATCAAAAATTTTTTAGAAGGAAAGTATTCTCCGAAAGGACAAGAAATGTGGAATAAATGGTACGATCGTACAGATGATTTTTTTGATAATATGGAAATGGTTCAGTCAGACCGTTCCAAACTTAAAAAGGAATTAAGAAAAATAAAGAATGCTAATAACGTTATTTCTCTTCCATACAAAAACTGGGCTATTGCGGCTTCTTTGGTTTTCTTGATTGGATTATCGGTGTTTTTTTATCAAACATCAAATGCAGTTGA
Source organism: Flavobacterium humidisoli (assembly GCF_023272795.1). NCBI lineage: Bacteria > Pseudomonadati > Bacteroidota > Flavobacteriia > Flavobacteriales > Flavobacteriaceae > Flavobacterium > Flavobacterium humidisoli. Next base: position 2,394,184 of record NZ_CP096829.1, read on the forward strand.
AAGCAAACAATTTGCAGTAAAATTAGGAGAGCATGCTAAAATAAAATTAAGTGATGGAACACAAATCTGGTTAAATGCAGGAAGCGTACTTAAATATCCAAAAGAGTTTAAAGGAGATACTAGAGAAGTGTATTTAAGTGGCGAAGCTTTCTTTGAGGTAGCCAAAGACAAAAAACATCCGTTTATCATTCATACCAATAAAATGGATACCAAAGTTCTCGGAACCAGTTTTAATGTTCAAGCGTATCCAGATCAAACTACACAAGAGGTTTCGGTTGCTACAGGAAGAGTAAATGTAAAATCGACTGTTACAGAAGAAAATGTGTATGTAACTCCAGGACAGAAAGTGGTTTTTAAATCTCAAGATAATAAGCTCCAGGCTTTTAAAGATGTTCCGGTAAATGCCATTTCGCTGTGGCGAAAAAATATTATGGTTTTTGAAGAAACGCCTTTGTCAGAAGTTGTGGCCACAATTAATCGCAATTACAATGTTTCAATTGAAGTCAAAAATAAAAACTTAAACGCTTTAAAGATTAGCGCTTATTTTAAAGAACTGCCTGCCGATCAGGTAATTGGATTGGTGTGCAATATCATCAATGCCCAATACAAAATGGACTCAGGGGTTTACAAAATCGAGTAATTCTTTAAACAATAAAAATAAAACTACGTAGCAAACTAATAAACAAAACAATTACACTAAATCTAAAAACTATGAATGAAAAACAAATGCGGTATGCCGCAAAATGTCAGAGCATAAGGACAATAGGAACAAAATTATTCCTGTTTATGACTTTGTTTTTTGCTGCACTAACAGTAAAAGCCGGGAATGTTGACATTAACAAAAGAGTGACTTTAAAAGTTGACAATGAAAGTATAAAAAATATATTTCAAAAAATTGAAAATCAGGTTGATGTGCATTTTATGTACGAAAGCAGCCAAGTAAATGCCAATCAGAAATTAAGTTTAAAACTGAACAATGTAACGCTAGAACAAGCGTTGGATAAAATTTGCGGTAATGTGCTTCGATATGAGATTGTTAGCAATAATGTGGTAATCAAGAAAAATCAGAAGGTTACTTCGGCAGATCAAAATAAAATTATTATTTCAGGAACTGTTTTAGCAGGAGACGATAATATGCCTTTGCCTGGTGTTGGAATTAAAGATAAAGGTTCGGATGCTGCAACAGCGACAGATTTTGACGGAACATTCAAATTGGAAGTAAACGCTTCTGAAGCAACGCTTATTTTTTCTTACGTCGGATATGTAACGCAAGAGGTAAAAGTTACTGGCACGCAAACCATTAATGTAAAATTGGCTGCCGATGTAAAACAGCTTCAAGAAGTTGTGGTAATGGGGTATGGAAGCGTGAAAAAAAATGAAGTTTTAGGAGCTGTTGGTTCTGTTTCTATGAAAGAAACTTCAAGCAGAACCTACAACAACGCCGCCGAATTGTTGCAAGGAACAGTTGCCGGAGTTACCGTAATCAATGATGGTGGAGATCCTACTGCTTCGCCAACAATCAATATTCGTGGTATTGGATCTTTGAATGCTGAAACACCTCTAATTGTTTTGGACGGAATTATTTACAGCGGATCTTTAAATACCATAAATCCAAATGATATTGCATCGATAAATGTTTTAAAAGATGCGGCTTCTGCAGCAATTTACGGTGCAAGAGCTTCGGGTGGGGTAATTTTAATTACTTCTAAAAAAGGAGTTTCAGATAAAATTAATGTAAATGTAAACTATCAGGGAGGTTTTCAGAATGTAGCCAAAAAATTAGAGGTTTTAAACGCTGCAGAATATGCTGATGCTATGAATCTCGCAAGAGATAATGCAGGTTTGCCTAGAATTCCTGCTTTCGACCCTGCATTTGAACCAACTGCAAGAACAACAAAAACAAACTGGATGGATGAAATTTTCCGTACAGGAGAAATTCAAGATCTGTCTCTTTCGGTAAACGGAAAAACAGAAAAGTCTAATTTCTTTCTTTCTGGAAGTTATAGAAAAAACGAAGGTATTTTGTTAAATACTTATGGCGAGCGTTATACAGTAAGAGCAAATTCTTCTTTCAAATTGGCTGATAATTTTACAATTGGAGAAAATATTTCGTACTCCTTAACTGATGGTCAGACTGCTAATACGTCAAGTTCGTATACAGGAGCAATTCAAGCAGCAATTTTGTATCCGCCAAACGCAACGATTTACAGAGAAGACGGTTCAGGTCAATTTGGTGGTGTTCCAGAAAAATATATTGGTTCTTACGGAGACGTTATCAATCCGGTAGCGTATTTGAAAAGATTAGACAATAAAAATCCAATTTCTACCATTTTGATCAATCCGTATGCAGAATGGGAAATTGTTCCAGGGTTAAAAGTAAAATCTAACTGGGGTTACACCAGAATTCAGGATAATGCAACAGATTTTACGGTAAAAGTTACTGAGCCAGGAAAAATATTCGATTTCAACAGATTGACTCTGAAAAATATAACCACGACAGATTTATTGAGCGAACAGACTATTTCTTATGAGAAATCATTTGGAAAACACAATTTGAAAGCTCTGGCTGGATATACGTATCAAGAGACTAAAAGAGATTTTTATACGGTTGAAGGAACTGGTTTTGATAACGAAGATCCATCACAGCGTTATTTATTGAATGCAAAATTGATTCAGCAGACGGCAGCAGGAAGATCAGATGAAATTATTTCTTCTTATGTGGGAAGAATCAATTACGATTTCAATCAGAAATATTTAATCTCGGGAATTGTTCGCCGCGACGGAACTTCAAAACTATTAGAAAATAACCGCTGGAAAGTTTATCCTTCTGTTTCTGCGGGTTGGTTAATTTCTGAAGAAAATTTCATGAAAGGTATTGAGCCAATCATCAGTAATTTAAAACTACGCGCAAGCTGGGGACAAATTGGAAACTTAGGAAACCTTGGGCCATATCAATTTAGTGTGCCTTTGGTTCAATCTCAAGCTTTAATTGGAGCTGTACCATCAATCAATTACGGTTATGCTGAAAGCGAATTATCAAATCCGAATTTGAAATGGGAAAGCTCTGAGCAGACTAATATTGGTTTAGATTTTACCATGCTAAATAATAGTTTAGTAGGATCTGTTGATGCTTATGTGAAAAAAAATAAAGACATGTTGGTTCGTGACCAATTGCCAGGTGTTTCTGGAACGCCACAAGGAAGAATAGTTAACTCGGGAGATGTTGAAAACAAAGGAATCGAGGTGAGTTTAACCTATCAAAAAACTCGTGGAGAATTTAAATTTGATGTAACAGCAAATGCTGGATTCTTAAGCAATAGAATTGTTTCTATTAAAGACGATTTGACTTCGTTAGAACCTTTAAATTTAAGTAGAGTTCGTAGTTTGCCATTGGCGAATATTTACCAAGTCGGAAGCCCAGTTGGAGCTTTCTATGGGTATGCGACGGATGGATTATTCCAAAGCAATGATGAGGTGAAAGCTTTCGTAAATAAAGATGGCGTAATGTATCAACCAAATGCAGTTGCTGGGGATATTAAATTTAAAGATGAAAATGGAGATGGTGTAATCAACAATAGCGATAGAGTAGTTTTAGGAAGTCCTTTTCCAAAAACAACGTATAGTTTAAATGCCAATTTCAGATATAAAGGATTCGATATGAATGTCTTTTTCAGCGGAGCTGCAGGAAATAGTGTTTTCAATGCGGTAAAACATACCGGTTTAAATGCTTCTTTCCCAGGTTACAACTTATTGGCAGAATCAAAAGAGGCTTGGTCACCAACAAATACCAATACCAATGTTCCGGTTCTATCTTCAACAGACAACAACAATAACTTCGGACGTATTTCTGATTTATACATTGAAGATGCTTCTTTCTTAAGACTGAAAAACGTTTCGATTGGTTATACGATTAAAGAAAGCTGGCTGAACGGAAAAGCAAAATTGAGATTCTTTATTTCTGGACAAAACTTATTTACAATCACGAAATATTCTGGAATGGATCCTGAAGTTGGGCTTAAAAACTTCGGAATGGATTTAGGACGTTATCCGCTTTCTCGTATTTACATGACAGGTGTTAACGCAACTTTTTAAAAAATAAAAAACAATTAAAATGAAAAAAATAAGTCTTTTATTATTGAGTTTCGTGCTTTTGGTAAGCACTTCGGCTTGCGAAAGCGAACTTGATGTTGTGCCTCAAGGAGCTCCTTCAAGCGGAAATTTCTGGAAAACGCCTGCAGATGCAAAAGCGGGAGTAAATGCAATTTATGCTTTATATTCTGATGATAATATGTACGGTCGTGGTTTCTTCTGGTTAAATAATGCCAGCGATGATATTGGAACAAAACCTAGACAAAATGCAGAAAGAATTAAAAACTTTATTGTAGACGGATCTGAATCGGATACTAAGGATATTTGGAGAATTCACTACGAAATTATGAAACGTTGTAACGACGTGATTCGTAATGTTCCAAAGATTGCATTAGACGAAAGTACAAGAAATGGAATGTTGGGAGAAGCTTATTTTAACCATGCTGTAATGCATTTAGAATTAGCATACCATTATGGAGACGATCGTGCAGGAATTCCGATTCAAGATAGAGAAGATCCAACAAATGTTTTTGTGCCTCGTGCTAAAAATGTGGCCGAAAATTACGCTTATATTGAAGCAGATTTAATCAAAGCGGCAGATTTGTTGCCTTATTTTGATCAGCTTACACCAGACAATTACGGACGCGCTCACAAAACTGCGGCTTGGGCTTATTTGGTTCGCACTTATTTGTATGCAAAAGATTGGGACAACGCCATCAAATATGCAAACATGATCGTGGCTAGTGGAAAACACAAATTATTAGACAATTTTGAGGATGTATTTAAAATCAGTAACAACTGGTCTTCAGAATATATTTGGTCGGTAACTTCAAGTGCAGAAAACACTTCTTTGGGATCTATTTTTCCTGGCGTTTGTTTGGAAGATAAAGGTTGGGGAGTTTACAACGGATGGGGAAATTTTTATCCAACAAAAGAATTATTCGATACTTATGCCGCGAACGATAAAAGACGAAGCGCTACGATTTTACAAAAAGGAGACAAATTTGTTTATTTCGGAGAAACAGTAACTTTTAATGAAGGAAATCACGTAGTAAGTTCAAGTAATAGAACTGGTTATCAGTTTAAAAAATATATGGAGCCGTTTAGTTATCCAAAAACAACTTCGGGCGGAGTGGATATTCGTTATGTAAATGCAAACGGAGATAAGCCTTCAACAGCTTTAAATGTTCCTCTTTTACGTTATGCAGATGTCATTTTGATGTTAGCGGAAGCGAAATTAATGAAAGGGCAAAACGCAGACACAGAAATCAATATGATTCGTCACCGTGCAGGTCTTACAGATCTTTCTGGTGCAACAATGGTCGATTTAAAAAGAGAAAGAAGATGCGAGTTAGCGGGAGAATGGACAGATCGTCATTTCGATTTAGTGCGTTGGGGAGATGCAAAAGAAACGTATGCAAAACCATTGCATCATTATGATGGAAGCGTAATTTATCCTGCTCGTAATTTTAATCCAGCGATTCATCACGTTTGGCCAATTCCGCCAGATGAAATCGCAGTAAGTAAAGGAGCTTTGACTCAAAACCAAGGCTGGTAATAAGTTAATTTCATTGTGTTTTTTAGTTTTTTATACTGCAGTCTTAGTCAGGAGACTGCAGTTGTAAAAAAAAAAATGTCATTCCGAGGAACGAGGAATCACACTCGGGATTCGACAAAAATTGGAGAAATTCTATACGTAATTTCTAGTTTGATTCCTCGTTCCTCGGAATGACAAATAGAACTTAATAAATTACAGAACCCCATTTTTAATAAAGTTGCCTACAGCTTTAAAAGAATAAAAATCATTTTCGATGAAAAAAATAATCACACTTTTTTGCCTTCAATTTTGCCTATTCGCGCAAGCGCAAGAATATAGTGCGTCCAACATTCATTCGCATAACGATTACGAAAGTAAGCTGCCATTTTATGGAGCTTATTCTAACGAAACTGGTGTTATAGAAGCCGATGTTTTTTTAGTGAATAACGAATTATTTGTGGCACACACTTCTAAAGAAATCACTCCTCACAATACACTTAAAAGCATGTATTTGGAACCGCTTTCTAACAAATTAAAAACGTTGGAAGGAAAAGCTTATCCGAGCAACAAACCTTTGATTTTAATGATTGATATTAAATCAGATGCCGATTCGACTCTTAAAGCAATTACACAACAGCTAAAGACTTTTCCTGATATCATTTCGAATAAAAATATAAAAGTGGTTATTTCTGGCAACAGGCCTTTGCCATCGCTTTGGGCAGCTTATCCAGATTTTATTTATTTTGATGGAAGATTGAATGAAAATTACACTTCAGATCAATTGGCGAGAGTTGAAATGATTAGCGAAGATTTGCATGAAATCACAGTTTGGAACGGAAAAGGAGTTCTAACACAGGCAGATTCTGAAAAAATTCAGGCAATTATAAAAAAAGTCCACGATCAAAAGAAAAAAATAAGATTCTGGGCGACGCAAGACAACGTGAACACGTATATGACTTTGATGAATTTAAAAGTTGATTTTATCGGAACGGATAAAGTAACCGAACTGACTCAATTTATTAATAGTATCCAAACGACATTTTATCAGAATACAGAATTTCATCAAGCTTATATTCCTAAAAATGTTTTCAAGAATAAGCGTCCAAAAAATGTTATTCTTTTAATAGGAGACGGAATGGGATTAACGCAAATCTATTCGGGTTATACAGCAAACAAAGGGCAATTGAGTTTGTTCAACATTCCAACTCAAGGATTTTCGATCACAAAAGCTTCCGATAGTTATATCACAGATTCTGCGGCAGGAGCAACGGCAATGGCAACGGGACATAAAACCAATAACCGTTTTATAAGTGTCGATGAACAAGGAAAACCGCTTCAGACCATTGCAGAGCAATTAGCAAAGAAAAACTATAAAACAGCCATTATTTCTGCTGGAAATATTACAGATGCAACTCCAGCTGCGTTTTATGCGCATCAGCCAGAAAGAAGTTTCAGCGAACCAATTGCAAATGATTTTCTTTCAAGCCCATCTGATATTTTAATTGGTGGAGGACAGAAAGAATTTATTTCTAGAAAAGATGGCAAAGATTTGTCTAAAACTCTAATCGCAAAAGGATACACTTTCTCAGATAAATTCTCGAGTTTAGATACTATTAAAAACAGCAAATTTGTTGTTTTAGAAGACGCAGCGGTAGTTTCTATAAAAAATGGAAGAGGAGATTTTTTAACGAAATCTTTAGCGAAAGCGACAAACACTTTTTCAAAAACAAAAAATCCTTTTTTTATTATGGCTGAAGGTGCTCAAATTGATTATGGCGGACACCAGAATAATGTAGAATATGTTGTGAGAGAAATGCTTGATTTTGACAAATTGGTTGGTCAGGCAATGGAATTTGTAGATAAAAACCCTGAGACGCTTTTAATCGTAACTGCAGATCATGAAACTGGAGGATTATCATTAATCGATGGAAGCATTGAAAAAGGCTACGTTCACGGAAGTTTCAGTACGAACGATCATACAGCAATTCCAGTTCCTGTTTTTGCCTACGGTCCAGGTTCTGAAAAATTTATGGGAGTTTATCAGAATACGGCAATTTACGACAAGATTATCGAATTGATTGGAAAATAATTTCTTAAATAAATTCAAATTAAAGGAGCTTCTAAAAGGGAGCTCCTTTTTTGTTTTATTTAAAATATATCGTTTCGCTGGAGCTTTTTGATCGGTGTCTTGAATTTCATCTATAAATATTTCGCTCTTCCAGAGCTTGAAAATGTCTTTGTAAAGTCCCAGCGGGACGGAATATTTATAGAAACTGAATTACGGTTTAAGAAAGAGCCCCAGAGGGATGAAATATATTGTGCCGCTAGAGCTTTTTTAATTTGTGTTTTAAATTTCATCTATAACTATTTCCCTGTTACAGAGCTTGAAAATGTTTCTGAAAAAATCCCAGCGGGGTAAAAAATATCGTTTATCTGCTTTTCACTTTTCACATTCTGCATTTCACATTTTATTTATTTTCCTTTTAATAAATTAATGCTAACGGTTGCGGTATCGGCGTCAGGAAATCGCTTAAAAATAGATTGATCTGGAAATAATCCGGCTTCTGCGGCAATTGCATTAAAAACATCAATTTCAACAATATATTGGTCCGAAAAACCATGAGTTGCGTCATAAGCTGTTGCTGGAGTTCGACCTAAATTACTGGCTGTAAGTTTCGGATTTATAGTATGAAGTTCAATTAGTAGCAGACCAAATTTACGTACATAAGGAGACCATTTTTGTAAATGTTCCAAAAGATTATCTTCGACTAGATTGTTGCTAATTCTTTTTCCTCTGTAAGCAAATGCACCTGTTGAGGTACTGACTCTATTTTCATTAATATGCTTCGGATCTTGCCAAATTCTATTATGATCCAGAAAAGTCCTCACATTTAGAAGATCTTTCAAATCAATATTGTAATTTTCTTTCAGATCATCTGCTAGTAAGTCAGGACGTCCGATATCGCCCCAAATTACTTTTGCCCAAATGTCTGCATTTATAAGATTGGCTCTTGTTACTTTCAGCGCCGTCTGATTGTAATCGGCACCGACTAAAAATAACGGATATTCATCGAGCATTTTTCCGCGTAAAGTTTGCCTGTCGATTACTTCAAAAATATGCTGTAGAAAAGCGCCATTTCCGCATCCCATATCTAGAATTCCTTTTGGCTGTTCTTCGATAGGAAGATTAAAAAGTTTAATGAGGATTTCATCAACTACTTTAAAATAAGTATCGTGCGCGCCGCCGCTTCCCCAAACATTCATTTCTCGATCTACATGAATTTCGTTTTTGCCTTCTGCAGTTCTTAAAGCGTCTGGATTGCCAAAAATTAATTCTTCAATTTTGGCAAATGTTGGGAGGTAAGAAACCGTAACACCGTATGCGCTGGCTCTTTTAGCAAAAAATAAACCGGCTTCGGTAAATTGGTAATTTCCTTTTTTTTCTAGAAACCAGCCCAAATGCACAAAAAAGTCTAATATCTTTTTAAAATTTTCGGGTGATTTATGAAACTCTTCGGGTCTAAAAGAAGTTTCCATAAAATATTTGTGAAACATTCCGTTCATCGCCAATCGGACAATAGTAGGACCGATGAGATAACCTTCAATATGTTTTAAAATTTGCTCTTGAATGCTCTTGGTGAGAGGATCGCTGGAAAACTCAATTCCGTATCTTTTTTTATATTTTTCAAAAATAGTATTGAGCTTTTCAAATGGCGTATCTTCAAACAAACGGGGATGAAAATGTATAGATAACTGAAGTAATTCGACAACATCTTCGTAGAGGTAAAACAGCGAAAAAGCAGTTTCAGTTTTCTCATTTACAGAAATTGTGATTACCTGCGTTTTATTATCAATTTCATATTCTAAAAATCCTTGAGAAGCCAAAACCCTCAAGGCCACATTCAGATATCCTTCGTTGGCATTAAAAGCATCAGTAAGTTCAGATATTGATGTCTGTTTTTTATTTAATATAAATTCTAATACAGACTTATTTTTAAGTGCTATTGCTACAGGAGCAGTAACCAAGCCGTCAAGATGCCTGAAGATGGAACTTAAGAGTTGTGATTTATCGGTCATAATGCAAAAATGAAGGTTAGTTAAAAATAGTGATTTTTTTCTTATTTATTTCATGCTGTTTTCCGATGATTAGGTTTTTCTGAAAAAGACATTTTTAAGCAAGTTTTGTATTTTTTGATTTTTTTTTTTTTTCGAAAAAACAGCACTGAAAAATGGTCGTGAATTAGCAGAAATTCAACTAAATCCTTATAAAATTTGCAAAATCAATATTAAAAGTCAAAATGACAATAACTGACCAAAATCCTTTATTTGCTGAATATTTCGTTTTATTTTGTTGATAAAAAAGAGATTTATTGAAAAAAAATTTTACTAAAACGTTTTTGTAAGTTTTGCTTACATATATTTGTGATGTACTAAAATATTCAACAATAAATTTTTTACTAGATGAAAAAGATTACAATTAGAGATATTGCTAAACAGGCAGAAGTTTCTATTTCTACTGTGTCTTTTGTTATCAATGGAAAAGGCGAAAAAATGGCTATTAGTCCGTCCGTGATTAAAAAAGTTCAGGATGTAGCACAAAAACTGCAGTATAAACCAAGCATGATTGCTAGCAGTTTACGAACTGGGAAAACAAGATCAATCGGACTTATTGTAGAAGATATATCCAATCAGTTTTTTGCTGATTTGGCAAGAGTGATCGAAGACGAAGCAAAAAATATTAATTATAGAGTTTTTTATTGCAGCACAGGAGACGATAACAATCGTTCGGAAGAATTGGTGCAGAGTCTTTTACAGGCAAATGTTGAAGGCTTCATTATTACACCGACTCGAAATCTGGAAAAAACAATCGGCCAACTTTTAAAATTGCAGAAACCAGTTGTGCTAATCGACAGATATTTTGCCAATCAAAAAGTAAGTCATGTGGTAATGGACAATTACGAAGGATCTTACTCAGCCACTAAATTTTTGATTGATAAAGGAAGAAAGAATATTGCTGTTGTAAATAACGAGTCTGGAATGATTCAGATGAAATTGCGAGAAAAAGGATATGTAGAGGCGTTAAAAGAAGAAGGAATTTATAACGAAAATTATACGCTTCATTTAGATTATCATGCAACCGAACAAAGCAGAGTAGAAGCCATTATAAATTTCTTTGAAAAAAATAAGGATATAGATGCCGTTCTTTTTTTAGCAAATTACCTCGGACTTGCGGGATTACAAGCTTTTAGGTATTTAAAATATAAAATTCCAGAGGATATTTCGGTTATCAGTTTTGATGATCATGACAGTTTCAAACTGCATACGCCCACCATATCTGTAATTGCTCAGCCAATAGAAGATATAGCGGTCAAGTCCATACAATTGCTAATGAGTCAAATGACAAACTTTGAAGACTATAAAATTGAAAAAATTCTCAAAAAAGGCTCTTTAATAATAAGAGAATCAGTTTAAAAATTTTTTAACCATTTCACTAAAACGATTTAGTAAAAACCAAAAACAGCAAGACTTGCAAAGGTTTCTTGTTGTCATAATTGAAAGTAGAGTACCAATTTTATTAATTATTTAAAACAAACACGTAACAACAAAACACAAACGAAATCAAAACCAATAACCAAACAAAAAAGCTTATGAGACGAATATTAGCAGTGTTAGGAGTGATATTGCTTAGCAGTTTAAGTGCTGCCGCGCAAAATCGATTAATAACCGGCATAGTTACAGATGCAGAAAACAAGGGAGTTGTTGCTGCATCAATCGAAGTTCAAGGAAAACCATTTAGTGCTGTTACAGATGCTGAAGGGCGATTTAAAATGAATGTTCCAGAAGGTAAAGTAATCCTTAATGTTTCTTCTATAGGGTTTCAGTCAAAACAAGTTGTATTACAGGAGAAAGAAACAAGAGTTGCTGTTACACTTGCTGAAAATACTCAGGAATTAAAGGATGTTGTGGTAACTTCATTTGGAGTTAAAAAACAAAAGAAAAGTTTAGGTTACGCTGTTGGAGAACTAAAAGGCGATGATCTGACAAAAAATAAAGAAATCAATTTAGGAAATGCTTTGCAAGGTAAAATTGCCGGTGTAAACGTTTCGGCTCCAGTTACAGGGCCATCAGGTTCAAGCCGAGTTGTTATTCGTGGTGCGACTTCTGCATCAGGACTGAACCAGCCGTTGTATGTGGTAGACGGAATTCCGATTGACAATACACAGCAAGGAAATGCAGGAATGTGGGGTGGAGCTGATAAAGGAGATGGTATGTCTTCTTTTAATCCTGACGATATTGCTTCGCTATCTGTGCTTAAAGGTAGTGCCGCTTCTGCTCTTTACGGGTACAGAGGATCAAATGGTGTTATCTTAATTACAACTAAAAAAGGTAAAAACGGAACAGGAATAGGAGTAGATTTTAGCACCAATTCTTCTTTTAACACACCTGCAAGTCTTTTAAAATGGCAAGATCAATATGGTGCTGGTGCTCCAAATGCGAGTGGTGTGCCGACTAGATTTACCAATTTACAAGAACTTAGAGATTCGTACTATTTTGCGTGGGGAGATAAATATGACGGAACCCCTTCTTTATCTCTTGATGGAAAAACAAGACCGTACCAAGCTTATGGAAAAGATAATGTGGAGAATTTCTACAGAACGGGATATTCTTTCAGTAATACTTTAGCGATCTCTGGTGGAAATGAATCAACAAACTTTAGGTTATCTTTTGGAAATACAAAAGATGAATCTATTTTGCCAGAAACTACTTTTGGTAGAAACAACGTGGCTTTGAGTTTAAATTCGGCTCCAAATAAAAGAATCAGTATAGAAAGTAATGCGCAGTATATTTCTGAGAAAAGCCATAACCGTCCATACTTAAATGATTCACCAAGAAACCCATCTTTCCCAACAACATTCATGACTCCGGGAACAGATATTAGATGGTTAAGCAATCCTTATGATGCGAACGGTGGAGAAGAAGACTTTTTAGGAGCAAACGTATACCATACAAATCCTTATTTTGCTACCAAATCTCCTTTAAACGACGATCTTAGAAAACGTTTTATAGGTTCTGCAAAAGTAAATTATAACATTACAGATAAAATTTATGCTAAAGCTGTTATTGGTATTGATGATATTAATTATGAATATACTGAAATTGAACCTACTGGAATAAATTATAGCCCAGGTGGATCGATCGAAAACAGAATTGAAACGCGTTCTGAAGTAAATGCTTCTGGTTTTTTAGGCTACAAAGGAGATATTGCTAAAGACCTTTCATTGGATGCTTTTATTGGGGCAAACCGCCAGCATAATAGATACAGCGGTATTAAAATGAAAGGAAATAACTTCATTGTTCCGTTTAAATATTTCTACGGAAATACACAGCCAGATAAAACTGAAAAATTATTTTCTGAAAGTGAAGTAAACTCTCTTTTCTATTCAGCAGATTTGGGATACAAAGACTATTTGTTTCTTAGTTTAACAGGCCGCGAAGATTGGTTCTCCACTTTAGATCCGTCAAATAACAGCACTTTTTATCCTTCGGTAAGTTCAAGTTTTATTTACTCAGAAGTTATCGGTCTTCCTGAATGGATTTCTTATGGTAAAATTAGAGCGGGTTGGGGTAACGTTGGAGGAGCATTGCCAGAAGCTTATGCTTTAGCATTGACTTATACAACTCCAGACGGACAGACAGATTCTTTAGGACAGCCAATTTTGGGGGTAAATGGAGAAACAATTCCAAACAGAACTTTAAAACCATACAATGTAAGTACAATTGAGTTTGGTTTTGAGAACACGTTTTTCAACAACAGGGTAAGTACAGATTTGACTTTCTACAGCAAAAAAACAACGAATGATATTACAGATGCCGATGTTTCTCAAGCTTCAGGATATAGAACTACAAAAATCAATGTTGGAGAAATCTTAAACAAAGGGGTGGAGTTTGCTATTAATGTAAAAGCAGTTAAGACCGAAAATTTCTCTTGGAACGTAGGTTATAATTTTGCTTACAACGATAGCGAAGTTTTAAATCTTTCTGATAAAATTACAACAAAAACATTAGAAGGAAACAGAGACGGAAGAGCTAATGTAGTTTTAGAAAAGGGACAGCCTTTTGGAGTTATTAAAGCGTACGATTATTTAAGAGATACAAATGGCAACATTGTATTAGATACAAATGGAAAATTCTTAAGAGGAAATTTAATCATTGCGGGACAAGGTGTTGCGCCAACATCTATGGGACTTTCAAATGATTTTTCATATAAAAATTTCACTCTTTCTGTTTTTGTTGATGCTAAATTTGGAGGAGAAATCTATTCAGCTACAAATCAGTTAGGAACACGTTATGGATTATCTGAAATTACACTTCCTGGTCGTGAAACTGGAGTTGCAGTAAGCGGAACAGATGTTAACGGAAATCCTGTAAACACTACAGTTTCGGCATACGATTACTGGAGAAGCTATAGTGATGTAACATCAAATTTTGTTTACGATGCTGATTTTGTTAAGCTTAGAGCAATTTCATTTGCTTATAATTTCCCAAAAGAATATTTAAAAAGAACACCATTCCAGTCTGTTAGTTTAGCATTTTCTGCTCATAATTTATGGACTATTTATGACAAAGTTCCAAACATCGATCCTGAGTCAAATTACTCAAACAGTAATGCGCAAGGTATGGAAAGAGCTTCTATGCCTTTGACAAGAAACTATGGTTTTGCACTTAATGTCAAATTCTAATTCTAAAAAAGATGAAAAATAGATATATCAAAATATTTTGTATCGCAATAGTTGGTGTTTTGACATTAGCTTCATGCGATAAAGGATTCGAAGAAATGAATAAGAATCCAAACGCTTTAACAGATCCGGCTGTAAAATCAATGTTTACACTTGCAGAGATTTATGTAGACGGACAAGATTTCTCTAACACAAGAGGAAACAATTTATACGCAGCACAAATTGTACAGCAATTTTCTTCACTTGGAGGGCCAGGTTCAAAATACACGTATTCTTCGGAGTATTCGGCTGCCCTTTTTGGTGAAACTTACGGAAAAGGATTAAATCAGATTTTCCAATTGTTATCTGTAGTGGAGAACACGCCAGAGAATTCAAATATGATTCAGGCCTGCAGAATTATGAAAGTATTTTTGTTTCAAAAACTAACAGATACTTACGGTGAAGTTCCTTATTTTGAAGCAGGAAAAGGATACAATGGAAACGTTTTTTCTCCGAAATATGATACACAAGAAGCTATTTACAACGATCTTTTAAAAGAATTAGACGAGGCTGGAACGGCATTAGATGCTGGAAAACCTTTTGTTGGAAATGCCGATTTGTATTACCAAAGTGATGTTGCAAGATGGAAGAAATTGGCAAACTCTTTAATGTTAAGAGTAGCAATGCGTTTGTCTAAAGTAAATCCCGCAAAAGCAAAAGAATTTGTAGAAAAAGCGTATGCTAAAGGTGTTTTTACATCAAATGATGACAGTTTGGTTTTAAAACATGATGCAGGTCCTGCGGGAGTTAAAACAAACCCTATTACTTCTTCATGGGTTAGAAATGATTTGAATGGAGGAGAATCGAACATTAAATTCAGTAAAACTTTCATCGATTTATTGAAAAATACAAACGATCCTCGTTTAAGAATTTATGCAAAACTAGAAGCTACAGGAGATAATAATCCTGCAAGTCAGCAAGGTTTGGCAAATGATGCTAAAGAATTTCCGGGAGGAGATAAAAAGCTTTTCTCAGATCCAAATACTTCTACAGTATTGCGTTTAGATGCTCCAACATTAATTATGTCTTATGCTGAGGTTCAGTTTTTATTGGCAGAAGCAGCAGTAAAAGGCTGGAACGTTGGCGGATCGGCTCAAACGTATTATGAAAACGGAGTAAGAGCGGCTATGAATATCTTAATCATTTTTGGAGATAAGGTACCGGCAGTTTCACCAGCAGAATACAATACTTACATTACAACATATCCTTTTAAAGCTTCAGGAACAGAAGCAGAAAAAATCGAGCAGATTATTACTCAAAAATGGATTGTATTATTATTCAACGGTTTTGAAGCATTCTCAGAATACAGAAGAACGGGTTATCCAGTTTTAGTTCCTGTGAATGATCCAACGGGAGATACAAAAGGAACAATCCCGAGAAGATTAATTTATGATCAGTCAGAACTTATCACAAACGAGGCTAATTATAAAGAAGCAATTCAACGTCAAGGTTTAGATTTAATGACCACAAGAATCTGGTGGGATAAATAATTTTTAAAGTGGTTGGTTAGTTAAGATAAGTCGGGTAATGAGCATACCCGGCTTATTTTTAAAATCATATAATGGATTGATTTAAAAAATAAGCAATTTGAAAAGTTACTTTAAAGATTCAAATACCTTTTTTTCGCAGCAAACGGAGAGTGATTCTGCTGAAAAAGATGGATTTACTTTCTGCATTTTAAATATTTCAAAAAGCCGATATTTAAAAATTTGTTCCATTTTTTGAATTTAAAACGACTCATATCAAAACCAAAATAAAGCAAAAGGCAGTGGTAAAGAAGATATTTCTAGTTGTATTTTAGAGTTACTAACAAAAAATAAATTCTAAAGAGAAGGAATAAACTTGGTCATTTCTTTCCTTCTCTAAACTGCCAAATTAGTTACCTTTTTACTAATTTTAGAAGGTATTAATATAGAATTCCATAAAATGAATTATCAAAAAAAACTTCATTGTGTCATGTGCCTATTTTGGATAGGTTTTACATCAATTGCCTTTGCACAGCAGATTGATTTAAAAAACAATTGGAAATACCGTGAAGAGAAAACGCAAAAATGGTATTCGGCGACTGTTCCGGGAGAAATTCATACAGATTTGCTAAACAGTAAATTGATACCAGATCCGTTTTACCGAGATAATGAAGAAAAACTGCAATGGATAGAACGCAAAAACTGGGAATATAAAACCACTTTTCAGGTTACAGCAAATATGCTGAAAAAGAAAAACACAGATTTAGTTTTTGACGGATTAGATACTTATGCATCTGTTTATGTAAACAATCAGCTGGTTTTAAAAGCGGATAATATGTTTCGTCAATGGCGTGTTGAGGTCAAAAAAGTTTTGAAATCAGGAAATAATGATTTGAGAATCGTATTTCAATCGGCACAAAATGTGGTTGATTCGTTGGCTAAAAAAGATTATCCATTTGTAATTCCAGACAATCCACGTGCTTATGTACGTAAAGCACAATACCATTTTGGCTGGGATTGGGGACCAAAATTTACAACTTGCGGAATCTGGAAAATGCCAAGATTGGAATCTTATGATGAAAAAAATCCTGAGAAACCTTATGTTTTAAATCGAAAGATTGAATTAATACAAGAGCCAGATAGTTTGGGGAGATCTTTCTATTTTAAAATTGATGGAAAGCCAGTTTATATGAAAGGAGCCAATTATATTCCATCTGATGCTTTTCTTTCTAGAGTAAATAAAAAAGAATATGAAAAAATAGTTTTATCTGCCAAAGAAGCCAATATGAACATGCTTCGCGTTTGGGGCGGAGGCATTTATGAAGACGATTATTTCTACGATTTATGTGATAAATACGGAATAAATGTCTGGCAGGATTTTATGTTCGCTGGTACAATGGTTCCTGGAGATGATGCTTTTTTTGATAATGTAAAAAAAGAAGTTCAGTATCAGGTAAAGCGATTGCGCCATCATCCAAGCATCGTTTTATGGTGTGGAAACAACGAATCTGATGAAGCCTTTAAAAATTGGGGCTGGATGAAAAGTTTTAAAATTTCAAAACAAGATTCCATCCGTTTATGGAAAGACTATACACGTTTATTTCATGACAGTATTCCGAAATGGGTAAAAGAAGTCGATGGTAAACGTCCGTATTTAAGTTCGTCGCCTTTACATCATTGGTCAAAAGCAAAAAGTGTAACCGAAGGAGACAGCCACTATTGGGGAATTTGGTGGGGATTAGAGGATATTGAAGCCGTTCAGAAAAAAACAGGACGTTTTGTGAGCGAATACGGAATGCTGTCTTTACCGAATTATGCTTCAATTGAAAGTTTTACTTCTCCAGAAGACCGTCATTTATATTCAGATATACTAAAAGTACATTTAAAAGCGGGCAAAGGTTTTGAAAAATTAGATTCCTATCTCGGTAAATATTTTATCGATGCTTCTAAAATAAAAAAGATGAACTTGGAAGATTATGCCTATTTGAGTCAGTGTCTGCATTATTATTCAATCAAAAATATTGTTGGAATTCATCGTTCGAAAGCGCCTTACAATATGGGAACTTTAGTTTGGCAGTTAAATGATTGTTGGCCTGTAGCAAGCTGGAGTATTACTGATTATAATAACCGACAGCCAAAAGCAGCCTGGTATGCTATTAAGGAAGCGTACAGAGATGACATAAAACCAGAAACTGATTTTACACATCCGAAAGATCTGCAACTGGAAGATCCAAAAATCAGCTGGGAAATAAAAGGAAATAACATAATCATAAAAGCTCAGAAAATGGCAAAATACGTTTGCATCTCGATGAAAGGGTATAACGGAAAATGGAGCGATAATTATTTTGATTTAAAAGCAAGAGAAGAAAAAATAATTTCGTTTGAAGGGAAAATAGCAAAACCGGAGATTAAAATTTATTCTTTGTTTGAGGTTTTGGAAAGATATAAATAGAGGTTCAAAGGCTCAGAGATATAAAAGGACGTTTCGTAGAGACGCACTGCATTGCGTCTAATACAAAGAATTAAAAGATAAAATATGAAAATACTATTAAGCGGTTTCTTGGCATTAAATTTATTTTTTGCTAATCCGGCAATTTCACAGCAAAAAAAAGGAAAACAAACCGATATAAATTATACACAATATGTAGATCCGCTTATTGGTTCGGCGGGTCATGGTCACGTATTTGTAGGTGCAAATGTTCCTTTTGGAGCGGTGCAGTTAGGTCCAGTAAATATTTTTGAAGGATGGGATTGGTGCAGCGGTTATAACTACGCCAGCAATACCATTTTGGGTTTCACACACACGCATTTAAGCGGAACTGGAATTGGAGATTTAAATGATATTTTGGTGCTTCCTATCAGCGGAAAAGTTGGTTTGACAAAAGGGACAAAAGAAGATATGGTAAACGGTTACGGCTCTTATTTCTCTCATAAAAACGAAGTGACTAAACCAGGATATTACAGCGTTTTATTGGATAAATATAAAGTCAAGGCCGAATTAACAGCCAGCGAAAGAGTTGGTTTTCATAAATATACTTTCGAAAACACACACGATTCACATATTTTAATTGATCTTGCTGACGGAATTGGCTGGGACAGACCCGAAAAAACTTTCATTAAAAAAATAAGCGAAACCAAAATTGAAGGATATCGCTATTCTACAGGCTGGGCTTCAGATCAGCGTATTTATTTTGCAATGGAATTTTCTGAGCCAATCACCAATATGATGGTTTATGACAGTACAGCTGTGATGAAAGGAACAGATGGAGAAGGCTTAAAAATAAAAGCGGTTTTAGATTTTAAAACTTTAAAAAACAAACAGATTCTGGTAAAAGTCGGAATTTCTCCAGTAAGTGCCGAAAATGCATCTGCCAATATAAAAGCGGAAATTCCTGATTGGGATTTTGAAGCTGTCGTAAAATTGGCAGATTCAAAATGGAACAAGGAACTTAATAAAGTTCAGATTAAAGCTGATGAAAAAACAATGAAGGTTTTTTACACTTCATTATACCATACCATGTTTGCCCCTTCTATTTTTAACGATGCCAACGGAGATTATAGAGGAACAGACAAAAAAGTGTATGAAAAAGCCAATTTTACCAACTACACGACTTTTTCGCTTTGGGATACTTACCGTGGACTGCATCCATTATACACCATTACACAACCTGAAAAGATCAATGATATTGTAAAGTCGTTTTTAGCGATTTATCAGCAGCAGGGCAGATTGCCAGTCTGGCATTTAATGGGCAACGAAACCAATACAATGAATGGAAATCATTCTATTGCCGTTATCGTCGATGCTTATTTAAAAGGATATCGAGATTATGATGTCAATTTAGCGTACGACGCCATTAAAAAAACGGCAATGCAAACGCGTGACGGAATGGATTATGTTCAGAGATTAGAATATATTCCAGCGGATAAAATGCTGGAATCTGTTGGAAATGCTTTAGAATATGCTATCGATGATTATTGTATTGCTTTGATGGCAAAAGCTTTAAACAAAGCAGACGATTATAATTATTTTACCAAAAGAGCCAATTTATACAAACTGTATTTTGATAAAGAAACCACTTTTATGCGCGGTAAATTGACCAATGGAAATTGGAGGACACCGTTTAATCCGCTTTCTTCAGCACATCGAAAAGACGATTACGTTGAAGGAAATGCGTGGCAGTACACTTGGTTGGTTCCGCAAGATCCGTACGGTTTAATTGATTTATTTGGCAGTGAAGATAAATTTATTGCAAAACTAGATTCACTTTTTTTAATAACTGATAAAGTAGAAGGAGAAGATGTTTCGCCAGATATCAGCGGTTTAATAGGTCAATATGCTCATGGAAACGAACCAAATCATCATATTCCCTATTTGTACGCTTATGCCGGACAGCCTTGGAAAACAGCGAAATTAATTCGAGAAATCGATGATAAATTCTACTCAACAAAACCAGACGGATTATGCGGGAACGAAGATTTAGGGCAAATGTCGGCTTGGTATATTTTATCTTCTATGGGATTCTATTCGGTTAATCCTGCAAACGGAATTTATGTTCTAGGAAGTCCGTTAGTAAACAGTGCTGAAATTCATCATAAAAAAGGCATTTCATTTACGATAAATGCGGTTAATAACAGCGCATCAAATATTTATATTCAAAAAGCAGAATATAACGGAAAACCATATACAAAATCATATATCACACAAGAGATGATCGTAAAAGGAGGAGAATTGAAATTATACATGGGAAGTAAACCGTCATCAACTTTTGGGATTAAAAAAGAAGATAGGCCTCAATAATTTAAGATTTCTGATTTAAGATTTTTCGGCAACCCTCCTGCGAGATTTTTAAAACCTTGTAGGTATTTAGACAAAGATTAAAAGCTTAAAGCTTATGGCTTAAAGCATAAAGCAAAAAAAAAATGAAAATAAAGAGTTTAATTTTTTTAGGAATATTACAATCCTGTCTTTTTTTAAACGCGCAGGTAAAAGCTTTAGATCCTGTAGAATATGTAAACCCGTTAATGGGAACACAATCATTACATAATCTTTCCAACGGAAATACGTATCCCGCCATCTGCAGACCGTGGGGAATGAATTTCTGGACCCCTCAAACGGGCAAAATGGGCGATGGATGGGCTTATACGTATACGGCAGAAAAAATTAGAGGATTTAAACAAACGCATCAGCCTTCACCTTGGATGAACGATTACGGTCAGTTTTCTATTATGCCAGTAACTGGTAAATTGGCTTTCGCCGAAGATGAAAGAGCAAGCTGGTTTAGCCATAAAGCGGAGGTTTCAAAACCGTATTATTACAGCGTTTATTTGGCCGATCATGACGTTACGACCGAAATTACAACAACTGAAAGAGCAGCGCATTTTCAGATTACATTTCCCGAAAATGAAAAATCTTCTATTGTAATTGATGCTTTTGATAAGGGTTCTTATATCAAAATAATTCCATCAGAGAATAAAATAATAGGTTATACAACACGAAACAGCGGTGGAGTTCCACAAAATTTCAAGAACTATTTTGTATTAGAATTTGATAAAAAGTTTGAAAGCAATTCGACTTGGTTGGATAAAGATTTAACCACTGATAAATTAGAAGCTCAAGGAAATCATGTAGGAGCAGTTATCGGTTTTCAAACTAAAAAAGGAGAAAAAGTAAATGTTAGGGTGGCATCCTCTTTTATAAGTCAAGAGCAAGCTGAATTGAACTTGAAGAACGAATTAGGCACATCGACTTTTGAAGAAACAGTTTCACAATCTAAAGCAGAATGGAATAAAGTTCTAGGGAAAATTGCGGTAGAAGACACCAATACAGATCAGTTAAAAACTTTTTATTCTTGTTTATACCGTACAGTTTGTTTTCCTCAAAAGCAATATGAAATTGATAAAGACGGAAAAATTGTGCACTACAGTCCATACAACGGAAAATTGCTGCAAGGCTATATGTATGCGGGAACGGGATTTTGGGACACTTTCC
Source organism: Flavobacterium humidisoli (assembly GCF_023272795.1). Classification (NCBI taxonomy): domain Bacteria; kingdom Pseudomonadati; phylum Bacteroidota; class Flavobacteriia; order Flavobacteriales; family Flavobacteriaceae; genus Flavobacterium; species Flavobacterium humidisoli. The sequence goes on from NZ_CP096829.1 coordinate 2,416,042, forward strand.
GTGCTTTATATCCTCTGTTAAATCTCGTTTATCCTTCTATAAACAAAGAAATGCAGGAAGGATTAATAAACGATTATAAAGAAGGTGGATTTCTGCCAGAATGGTCAAGTCCAGGTTTTAGAAATGTAATGGTAGGAAATAATTCTGCTTCTGTAGTTTCAGATGCTTATATGAAAGGATTACGCGGCTATGATATCAATACTTTATACGAAGCTTTGCTGCACGGAGCCAATAATGAAGGGCCAATGGATGCTGTGGGTAGAAAGGGAGTTCAGTACTACAATACTCTAGGATATGTTCCTTATGATGTTAAAATTAATGAAAACGCAGCAAGAACGCTTGAATATGCTTATGATGATTTTACGATTTGGAAGTTGGCAAAAGCATTAAATCGCCCGAAAAAAGAAATCAGCCTTTTTGAAAAACGAATGCTGAATTATAAAAAACTCTACAATTCGGAAATTGGATTAATGAGCGGACGAAATAAAGACGGAAGTTTCCCTCCTAATTTTAATCCGTTCAAGTGGGGAGATGCCTTTACTGAAGGAAACAGCTGGCATTACAGTTGGAGTGTTTTTCATGATATTCAGGGCTTGATTGATTTAATGGGAGGAGAGAAAAATTTCACAGCGAAATTAGATGCGGTATTTACAATGCCTCCCGTTTTTGATGACAGTTATTATGGAGCCGTTATTCATGAAATTCGCGAAATGCAGATTATGAATATGGGACAATATGCTCACGGAAACCAGCCAATTCAGCACATGATTTATTTGTACAATTATGCAGGAGAACCTTGGAAAACACAATATTGGTCAAGAGAAGTCATGAACCGTTTGTACAAGCCTACTCCAGATGGTTATTGCGGAGATGAAGATAACGGACAAACTTCTGCTTGGTATATTTTCTCAGCCATGGGATTCTATCCAGTTTGTCCGGGAACAGAAGAATATGTTTTGGGAGCGCCTCTGTTTAAGAAAACAACTTTGCAGTTAGAAAACGGAAAACAGCTTATTATCAATGCTCCTAATAATTCAGAAGCTAACAAATATGTAAACGAATTAAAATGGGATAATGCTCTTCATTCTAAAAATTACATCAATCATTTTGATGTGTTGAAAGGCGGAGAATTAAATTTTGATATGACCAATTCTCCTAATTTTAAAAGAGGTGCAACAAAAGAAGCATTCCCATATTCTTATTCAACTTCAAAATAAAAATATATGCAGTCACGTAGAAAATTTATAAGAAATGCAGGCATTTTTTCAGCAGGATTACTGGCACTTCAGACAGAAGCTTTCGGATTTAATTCAGATACTTTTCAGTTTCCACTAAAAGATTTTGTTTCAAAAAGGCCTCCTGTTGCCGAAAGAAAATTTACGAGTAAAGCAATTGAAGCCGCTATCGTACGCATTAAAAAACAAATTGCCAATCCTGAACTGGCGTGGATATTTGAAAACTGCTTTCCAAATACCCTAGACACCACAGTCGATTTTGAAATTATCGATGGAAAGCCAGATACCTACGTAATTACAGGAGATATTGATGCTATGTGGTTAAGAGACAGTACAGCGCAGATCTGGCCGTATATTCCGTTTGTAAAAGAAGATCCAAAACTGGCAGAATTGGTAAAAGGAGTAATTAATCGTCAAGCGAAATGCATTCTTTTGGATCCGTACGCAAATGCCTTTTATAAAGATTTTACAAAAGAAAGCGAGTGGAAAAATGATCTTACCAAAATGCAGCCTGGAATTCATGAAAGAAAATGGGAAATTGATAGTTTGTGTTATCCCGTTCGATTAGCACATGGATATTGGAAAGCAACAGGAGACATCAGTTTGTTTGATTCAAAATGGAAAGAAGCGATGCTTTTGGTTCTGCAGACTTTTAAAGAACAGCAGCGAATGGATGGCAAAGGCGGACCTTATAGTTTTCAGCGTCAGACGGCTTGGGCAACAGACGGCGTTCCGCTAGGAGGTTATGGTTATCCTGTAAAACCTTGCGGATTAATAGTTTCGACTTTCAGGCCAAGCGACGATTCTACTTTATTCGGTTATCTGATTCCGAGTAATATGTTTGCAATCGAAATCTTAGGATATCTGATTGAAATTTTCTCTCTTCCAGCCTTAAAGGATAATGATTTGGTTGAGAAAGCCACAAAATTAAGAGATGAGGTTCAGAAAGGTCTTAATGAACACGGAATTATCAATCATCCAAAATTCGGAAAAATCATAGCTTTTGAAGTAAACGGATACGGCAGTTTCCACATGATGGACGACGCCAATGTGCCATCTTTATTGTCATTACCATATTTAGGCGCTATTGCTCCAAATGATCCTTTATATCTGAATACAAGAAAAGTGGTGCTGTCTGAGAATAATCCGTTTTTTTATAAAGGAAAAGCAGGAGAAGGTATTGGTGGTCCGCATACAGGAGTAGATACGATTTGGCCTATGAGCATTGTTTTGAGAGCCATTACAAGTGTAGACGATAAAGAAATAAAGGCTTGTATCAGCAATTTAATTAAAACAAACGCCGATACAGGATTTATGCACGAATCATTTCATAAAGACGATGTAAACAAATTTACCCGTAAATGGTTTGCTTGGGCGAATACATTATTTGGCGAAATGATTGTACATACCAGTATTCATTATCCTCAAATTTTAAAAGACAAAAATATCTAGTACTAAAGCTAAATAATTAAAAATGAATACATCATACGCCATTGGGCTGGATATAGGAGGAACGCACATTACAGCTGCGGTTATTGATAAAGCAGAAATGAAAGTTCTTGACTTTTCGCTTTGTAAAGAATCTTTTGATTCAAATATGCCAGCAGATCAGGTTATGAGTATCTGGAAAAAAGTAATCAGCACCGCAATAGAAAATTCTAAGATTAAAGATATTGCAGGAATTGCAATTTGCATGCCTGGACCATTTGATTATAAAAATGGTATTTGCTGGATTAAAGATCAATCTAAATATGAACATTTTTACGGATTAAACATTCGAGAATTGCTTTTGGAAACTCTAGATTTTCCTGCAGATTTTCCAATTCTTTTTGAAAATGACGCTGTTTGTTTTGGAAAAGGAGAAGTTTTTAAACAACAGGAAAATCTTTCTAAAAAAGTAATGGCTGTAACATTAGGAACAGGATTAGGAGCTTGTTTTATTGACAAAGGAACATCAATAAGTTCAGGTAATTCTGTTCCCGCTGATGGCGAAATATACAATCTATCTTATAAAGATGGAGTTGCAGAAGATTATGTTTCGGTTAGAGGTCTTTTATCCCATTACAAATCATTAAGTGGTAGCGATCTTAATAATGGTTTAGAACTTTACAATTTAGCGAAAAATGGAGATCAGAAGGCAATTGAGGTATTTAAAAGAATGGGAGAGGACTTAGCAACAGTCGCAATTCCATGGATTGCCAACTTTACAGCAGATCATATTATTATTGGTGGAAAAATTGCCAATGCAAGCGATTTGTTTTTGTCTTCATTTAACAAAACAATTCAGAAATCTGGTTCCGAAATTCAAGTTTCCATTTCAAATGACAATGAAGTTGCAGCCTTATTAGGAGCAGTCAGTTTTCTTTGTGATTAAAATAAAAACGGATGAGGTAAATAAAACTTATCCGTTTTTGTTTTACAGTTGTTTTAAAGCTTCTTAGTTTGCCTTTGTAAAAGTTTTATCAGTTCTGTGGAAACAGCATATTTTCTATTAAAAGCAATAAAAAAATCCTTTAAATCGTAAGATTTAAAGGATTTAACTTTTAGAGTTTCTTTTGAAACTTCTGCTGGCGGAGAAAGAGGTACCGCTAACCATATTTAGATCCCAGCAATTGCTGGTGTTTTTAGCATTTTTTTTAACTTGGTACACCCATAGGTACAGTACAAATTTAACTCTCAAGTTGTTCTTCAAAGATAAACGATTTGTACCAGATACTAATTAAAATAGGGAATTAAATATATTTTTTTATCCTTAAACATGGAATAAGATAATGTTAGAAAAATTACCTTCCTAATTCTTTAGGATCTTTTTTAAGAGTGAATATATCTTAATTTTTTGTAGCAGGACTGCTTAAATACTGGGTATTTCAGCTTTTCATTTCTATTGATCAACTAACAGATCAACTTTAAAAACCTGCCTGTCCGCAATGGAAAAAAAGTACTAAAAAATTTATATTTTTTTACCCCCTAATTGTAGAAGGCGCAAATAAAATATTGCAAGTTCGCTGGAGGCTGAAACTGCAAGTTTTGCATATATGGAATCAAGACTTTTAAACTCAGGGGAATGACCATGCCCGGTTCCGTATGAATTCCGTAGTTCAGTTATCCCATGGGCAATGTTTGAGAAACCTGCTAAAATTTTCGCCACCGATGCTTTTCCTAGTTCTGCATTTTCTACTTCAAATGGAAGTAAATTTATATTCTTGTTGGCTTCCTTAACCAATTTGGAGACATCCCAGGTCTTATCAAATTCTATATTTTTTTCTGTCAATATATGTTTGCAGCATGTTTCAATAAGCTCTTTTGAAATTCCTACAGCTAAATGAGGATTGCTTTCAACAGACTTATTCATAAGCCTGATTTGTTTATTTACGTACTCCTGGGTAAGAAATTCGGTAATAATTTCGGCTTTCTCATCTGCCTGTTTTTTATTTTCTTCCCGGAGATAAGGCCGCCATGTTAAATCTCTTACGTGAATTCCTTCAGACTCGCCAGACTCCCTAATTGCCGATTCGATGGCTTTTGTTTCTAATGAATACTCATCTAGTCTACGGTATGTCTTTAAAGGAACATCTATAATAACTTCATACAGATAGCTTTCCATATCGCTGTCCATCGAGAATAGGGTGTCGATGTAGATTTGATTAATTTCGCATTGACTTAAAAATGCAGCGGCAGTATCTTCTTCCAGTTCTGTTAGCCAGCTGTAGATGTGCTCTTTAAATTTATCCATGTAATTTTATTAAATTTCCTTCGACCCTTTCTAAAATAAAACTCTCTTCTTATCTTTTTAAAATAGTCTTTAATAGATTTTCTCTTGTAGTACCAAGCTTCTTCTGTTTTTCTGCAGCCGTAATATTCTCAAGTTTATAACTTAATAACTCAGCTGGATTGTTGCCTGAAATTCTGCCGAGTGAAAAATTAAGTTTGTATTCTGAGAATTTTAGAGGCGAATTTTTGCCCCCAAAAATTAGTACTATGTCTATTTCGGATTGATTCTTCTCTTGTATCTCCTCTAAGTCAAAAACAAGCTTTTGGCTTAGTTTATCAGGTGATCCAAAGTGCAGTATCTTAATATGACCATTATTTATAAACTCATGTCCCTGCATTTGATAGTTCGGAGAAAGTGAAGGTTTTAAGCTTCCTTCAAAACGCGCCTGTGGACATAAAACCCTGTAGGAAACGTCATATTCATTCTGCAACTCTGAAAAATTAATAATAATTATAGAAATGTCTAGATAAGACCTTTTGTGATCATAACTGCCAAATTTTTCAAGATTTATATAGCCTTCAATGTTGGGATATGTAATTTTTTTAAACAAAGCTTCGATTAGGTAATGCGGAGCTGGTTTTGTCTGGCCGTCCAGTCTTGCCCAATATGTATTTTTGAACTGGTGGGGACTGTAGTTGCTTTGCTGCACTTCAAAAACATAAATGTAATTTTTGTCTTGCTCTAAAATATTTATATTGATATTTATTGGAAGAGGTGTAATTGAATCAGATATTCTGCTAATCAGAGAATCTTTCTCTAATAGATCTGATACTGGCGAGAGGTTTCCTTGAAAAATTGTTATGTCATGCAATTTTTTTGCCAAAGGTGCACCCCAGATTAAAAGGCCTCCGCTGGAGTTTAAAAAAGCGCAAATGCCTCTGATTACCCCTTCCAGATTCTTACCGAGATTACCGAATTGAGGATGATAGGCTTTAAATTCGATCTTATCAGACTCTTCCTTTTCTGCATTAAAGAATGCCGTTATATCCGAATAATCAAGTTCCTCCAGGTTTTTTCCAAAATAACTATTTGAAAAGTTAGTCATGTTTTAACGTTTTAACAGAATTTATAAAAGTATAAATAAAGCAACGATATTTTAAATATTTTAATTTAAACAAAAATCGTTATCTAACATATTTGTTTATTTCGAACTGCACAAGTTCAGGCTGTCTGCGAATGAACTGCTTAAAATCACTGTTAGAAATCAAATTGCCGTTATCATCAAACTGAATGTTCTTAATCTGCTCGTTTTCATTTAAAAGCCTTATTATATTAGGACCAAGTCCTATCCTTGTCAGATTGATTAAATTAACGTCAGCAGTTCCATATACAGCTAGAAAGTATGCCTTTTCACTTATGAGATTGAAATCAAACAAAAATGCGATAAGCTTTTTAATTTTAAAACTGACAAAATCCTCTTCCAGTTTTATCTTTATAAGAGCAATATTTGCCAGTCGCTGTCTATTTTTATCTTGGAGATTAATGTAAACTTCTTGCTGGGTTTCAGAATTAGTGTAAACAGCTGATTGTCTAATTGTATCACCAAAAGAACTGCCTATATACAAAAACGGATCAGCAGTTTGAGCCTTTATTTCAAAATATTTAATAGTATCGTTAATTTTTTCCTTTAAACCAAACAGCTGGAATAGTTCAATATAGTATTTATAATAATTTCTTGCCTTTTCATTTTTTAAACGTTCCACTTCAAAATCCTTTATTTCATAAGAAAGGTTCTGTATGAAGACTTCATAAATTGTCTGAATCACATTATCAGGATCTGTAATCTTCTGAATGTTTGAAATGACAGTAGGAATTATGGTATCAACATTTTTATAAAAATCGTCTATGTTGTTTTCAATAAAGTTTAATTTAATTCTGTCACTCTGGTTTTTAGCCTCTCTATTGATTAGAAAATCAGTAGCATCAATTATCCTATTATCTTTTATAATTTTGGATTCCTTCTCATATCTGCTTAATCCTAAATTATCGACATTATAATTTTCCAGCAGCGGATTCTTATTTTCATCTGTGAATGTATGCTCACGAAGCAGGACTATCTTGTTTATCATGTTGCTTCTGGAATCGGTGTAAGTTTCACTGTCAACAAAATGTATGTTAGAAATGATTTTTTCTATTGAGTTTTCCCTGAAAACATAATTAAGCCTGTTGACCCTTCCTATTAAATTATTCAGTCCTTTTGCTTTCAAGCCAAAAGTAGATGTAATGTAAAGGTTATCAATTGGGAAATTGATGCCTTCCAGAATAACTGAGTTTGCTACAACATATTTGAATTCAGGCAGTTCTTTGTAATTATATTCAAGGTATTCTTTTAATATTGTCGGCATTTTTCCGTGGAGATAAACGATGCCCTTTAAAATATACTGAACAACATTTATGTCTTCGGAAATCTCAGTTTCTATTACTTTGGAAATTTTGCGGATAGTGGGACTTTCAATTTCAACCGAAATATTATTATATATTTCTTCTGCAATTTTTTCGACATTTTTTGGTCTGTAATTGTATACAAAGTTTTTTTCCTTTGATCTGGTTGTAATGTAGTCAATGAAATTAGTATTTGATGCTAAAGGGTACAAATCATCAGTAAATCGATTGTAAGCTGATAATCTGTTTCTTTTGTCCAGATAAAAGACTTCATATGCTTTTAAGTTATGTTTTATAACGCTTTCTGCTATTGGACCTTCAGAGGTGTTTTTTATTTTTAAATTTGAAATATCAGATACAAGCGGTGATAAAAACAATAATCTCTGGTTTTTATTACTTTTATAATTAAGCATTATAAGCCTGGAAAGGAGTAAATTACGGCTATCAGTACTTAATAAATTATGAGCCTCATCTATAAATAAAATATCAAAACAGATATTGAATTTATTAATCAGCCTTGTTGCCCTTTCCTGAGTAAGAATTCCAATAAATTTCTCCTGACCGGTGTACATTTCGTCATGGAGTATAAGTTTATAGTTTAGGTTTAGTTTTCGTATGTCATTGTAAGTTTGTGTGATAAGTGATTTTGTCGGAACTATAACAGCAATCCTGTTAAACTCATTCTGGAGGATTACTTCTCGCACAATTGAACTTTTACCATACGAAGTCGGTGCAATATAGGCTGTGTCTTTTGTTTTAACACTGCTGAAAACTTCTGCTGACCTATTGTACTGTTCAATTGTTTCTATATAGCTGTCTCGGCCATAACGTTTACTGATCTGCCGATTTATTATGGATTCATGCAGGAAGTTTTCATCCAGCATTCCGTTTGTAATTAAGTAATTAGAAACGGGGTAAAATCCAATCTGTAAAGAGATGTCATATAAAGGTTTAAAGTTTTTATGAACAAAACTGTATTTGAGTATGATATAATATGCAATATTAAAATATCCTTTTAATCTTTTGTCTTCATTATAATATTGAAAAAATATCAAAGCCGCACTTAGCATGTATTGCTGTTCATGCTCTTCCAACTTGGTATTAAGCACTAGTTTAGTGAAGGAGCTGTTAAAGTACTCATTGTTTTTAAGTCCTGACAGCTGTCTTTTTTCACTGCTTGTAATTTTACTCATTTAGATAGTTAATAAATTGCTGAATAGAATTTTTGTTGATGCATAAAACATCGATCTTCTGAAATTTGTAGTCTTTTGTCAGGCTTTCAATTCTGACTTTTAGGTCGTCTTTATCTATAGTTGCAAATCTTGCCCCTAGGTATATTGTCGAACTTGGAATTATATTATAATTGTCGATTTTACTGAATTTCTTCTGTACGTAGTCCTGAGAGAGCTTTTTTAAAGTTTTCGAAATATTTTCATTGAAATTTACACTTCTGTGTACCGAATGGTTATATGCATTTCTCCATGGATCATTAACTGCATTTGTACCTTCTATTTTCTTTTTAAGATCATTGTAAGCTTCACTTATATTTCCATTGTGGGTTGAATCCATAGTACTTTCCAATGAAGATTTGCTTTCGTAAACGAAATAGAGGTCATTTTGAAGATATAATCCGTCAAAACCTTTTTTCATTCCTTTTTCTTCAAGATTTCTAAATAGAAAATGCTGTTTGAAGTTGTTGCTTCTCAGGTAAAGATGGCAGATAAATTCTGCAACTATTCCTATTTTTTGCACAGCGGACTTATTTTCAATCAGATTTATTAATTCTTGTTTGGTTACTTTCAGGTCTTCAATACTTTCAATTTCTTCATTGTCTCCATTCCAGATGAAGTGCAAGTTGTTTTCAATGTACTTTTTCAATCTGTCTGAGTACTGATCTATATTGATGCAGTGCAGTGTAATTTTGTCAGAAATTTTAATCTTGTGTCGTCCAAACATTTCGGGTATGCAGTATTAGAATTTATTATTTATTTGAGGAAGATAGGCTTTATTATATAGGCATGTAGGGTGTCGTGCAAATATTAAAAATATTAAACTTTATACATTACGGAAAACCGTATCGTTTTTTTAAACATGCAATAAAAATATCATTTAAATAACTTTTAAGCACAGGTAGAAATACCTGATTAGTTTACATAATTATATGAATAAAGATGGATTTTAAAGCAAGAGATTGCGATGGCAACTTTAACCTTCGTATCTGCATTGAATTATTTTAAAAACTTGTTGTCTTTGTGTTGAATAAAGGTAATCTCTTTCAGAAAATAAGTATTAATAATTTCTACTGAATTGAAAAGCGCATTTCTAGAATAATGCAAGCATTTTTTGAAAATGCAATTGCAGATTATTTGGAAGTACTGTAGTATATTTACGTCATAAAATTTATTTACTGCGACTATGAAAAATTTGCTCGGAAAAATATTTGAAGTTTTGAACGTTACTAATTTACCGGATGAGATTCCTAATCATATAGTTATCAATAAACGATAAGCTAGGTTGAAAGCAGCTGAAAAAAAATCTTCTTTAAAACCCGTCTATGAAATTTAATTTCAGAACAACTGCAGACTGAATCCGTGAATTAAGGCAATTAATTTTAACAATTCAACTTAAAATAAGAAAAATATGGCTCGAGACGAAATGGGAAAAGCTATGATAGACAGTACCATCGAATTGGGAATGGCAAATAAAAAAACAATTCCGCTGGTAAGAAATTGGTGCAAACATATTAAAATAATTGATAAGTCAGCTGGAATGATTTCTGAAATTTATAATCTTCCGACAAATCAAACCATATGCTGTCCGCACACGACAAACGAATTAACAGCGGCAAATTTTAAATGGATAGCTACTGATTTTATCATAGATAATTGTATTGACTGCACTTTACATAAAGAAGTCTCTGCAAATAATTATGGTCGTGGTGTGATTGAAGAACATAAAGCAAAGCTGGCAGCTGACAAGCAGAAAAATGAAGAGGAACAACAGCGCAAGAGTAAGATAAAAGCTGAAATTGAGACTGTTTTAAAGGCTGTTCCTTCTGTGAAGAAAACAACTTCACTTTCAATACTAAAATTAATTCAGTCGCTCGATGATTCTCAAATGATAGATTTAGCACCAGCAAAAATTTTGGAAGCAGCTAAACTTTCCCCTGAATTCTTCAGTGAAGCGGCTCTAGATTATCTTTCAATATATTTTGGACAGGAATCAGGAAAAATACTCTTGGAAGCGGCTGATTACATTACGGAAAACGGGATGCAGATATCAAAGTTTACATTTGAGAATCTAATGGAAACTCTGAAAAATCCGCTGACACTTGACAGGGCGGCAAAAATACTGAACCAAAAGCTTTCAGACAAAGAATTAGTAGAACATGATTTAATTTTTGAAGCTATTCTTAATAACTGTGATTATGACGATAGTTATGGAAGAAGGTATTTGACTGAAATTACGTATCCTAACGCTTGTGCTTTATTTTCAAGATTATTCCACATCAATATAAAAACTTTTAATATTCTTTTAGAGACAAAACTTAAAGATAATGACAAACATTCAAGGATAAACTGCTGCGGATTTCTGCGTGATTTATGCGCAATAAATCCTGATATGATTACTCCTTTTACTTCTTTGATAATCATGTCATTTGAGTTCTTTGAAGATGGATACGGCAGCTCAGCGGATGCTGCAGTTCGTGAAGTACTTAAAAGCCTTTATCAGCATGATGCGCAAATAGTAATAGATCATATTGATAGATCATATGAAAAGATAAGTTCTCCTGGGAAAGCTGAAATTTTAAAATTTTACAGCAGACTGCTGGGCACATCATTAAATTTCGATATTTCAGAAACTGATTCCAGTTATATAATCCAGAAATTGGTTACTTTATTGTTAATAGGTATTTCAGATGAACAGCTGAAAGAAGAATTACTTGATACCATTAAAGAAATTTCCAAGAAACGACCGCTTGAATTTTTAACTCATTTTGACTCTCTGTTGGGCTTTTTAGTGACTGCGCACCAAGATCTTGCCAAACTGCACTGGAACATCAATGATCTTGAAAATACAGATAAGCCAGCCCTGACCTTTAATCCTCTGATAGGGAAAAATTTCTATGAGATTGATTCGCTAAAAATGCATGCCGAAAAGTTTATAAACATAGCAGAGGATATCATTGGGAATGTAATAAAAGGAAAACCGGATGATTTCTATGATAAAGTATTAAAAATTATTCTAAACCTTGACAGCAAAAAAGAACAGATTCTTAAGACCTCACTTATTGGCATTCTTAGAGAATCCCTGAAAGATGCTGTAGATATCAGTAAACTGCTTCCCAGCATACATTCCTTTTTACATGATATAGACTCGGAGTCTGTCAGAGATGCAGGGATGAAATATCTGGTGCACGTTATCGATAAACATCCACAGATAGTAACGCAGACATTTATAGATACAGTTAAGATTTTCCTTAACGATCCTGTGACGATCGTACGGGGGAGAGCTATAGAAGCCTATGGCGCTATAATGAGGACACTTCCGGAGAATGTAGCGGAAAAGGAGCTGGATATAATTATAGATTATACAGTCGATTCTTACGTTTTTATTCATAAAGAAGCGGCAAAGCTTTCCTATAGACTATATCCTTTTCTTGATGAATCCCGCCTCACTAAATTGATTATTAATCTGTATAATTTACAGTACTATTATTTTGAAGAGAAGAAATTTGATTATTGCGAAGATCTGACGGGTTATCTTCTTTTCATTACCAAAAAACGTCCGGATGACTACGCAGGTGTTGTCAATAATGTACTGGTAAAAAACTGCAACACGAAGGATTTTTATTGCGAACAAAAAGCAATAAGAAGATTAACTTCAATTGCTGCCGAATCAAACAAATTCGAATCTGTATGGTTTCCTGCAGCGGTTAATTTCCTATTGCACACTTTTCCAGATCCATATAATCAGGGAATGGATGAGCGAAAAACGATTTTTGCCATGATGTACAGGATTAAACCACAAGTATTTGAGAAAAATATCAAAATTTTTACATCTTTCTTAAAAGACAGAATAAACAAATCCATATTTAGGGATGTTAAAGATGGCTATTCGATAATGGCTTTCTTCTGTTGCTATGATAACCTTAAAATTCTGACAGATCATTTTTCAAATGCCATACCGCATAATGCTTCAGTGCAGTACATCCATGAATTCAATGATAATGTAAACGTTATAGCTGACACGGAACTGTCAGCAGGATCTGGAAAATTAGAAATCGAAAAGTTAAAAAACGCAAAGGGAATATGATAGAAAAAAAATACAATCCTGAACTTGTAGATTTTCAGGAAGACCTGCGTAATAATTTATTACTTGTGTCAACAGAATTTGAAATTTCAGAGACCGAGATCTGCCTTGAAAGAGAAAAGAAGATAATCACTCTTATTGAAGCCCTGCAGCGTATAACAAAAGACTCATTAGAGGAAGAATATTTTAAAAATTATAAATATTTCATTTCTGTCTTATTCCATATTATCAAGTGGGCTAATAAAGAGTTTACGGGAAAAGCAGGCGGAGATGCAAATCTAAAGGCTGCTAAGCTACATGCAAATCAAATTAATCTGTCTAAATTTAATTATCCGGAATCTTTTATTGAAAATATTAAGGACTGGCTCACTTCTGTAGCTTCACTGGCTGATGTTAACGATGCGAAAACAGTTTTAGCCGAATTTTCAACAATAATCTTTCCTATGCTTTTTACGCAGGATTACGATGCCTACGCCCGTTTTAGAGGAAATCAACAGCCGGAATATGGATCAAAAGAAGAGATTATATTGGTATCTATTGAATTTTCAATCGACAGCGAGCCTTGGGCGAACCCGCAGATATTAAAGCCTCAGGAAATTTATGGAATTAAAGGAAAAATAAGAGTTAATGAGTGGCCAAAAGGATACAGCCAATTATTCCTGATGCCGGTATCAGCTCAAAATAATTCGCTGTTTGAATTAATTCTTCCTCCCATTGATAAAACTGCCGATCCTGAAATTGAGGTTAGAGGTCAGATTGTCTTTAAATATCCCCAGCATAGTTTTGACGAATCGATGGCTGTCAAATTATTAGCCTATTTTCAGGGTAGCAACGAAAGACTTTTTCCAACAATTATTGGTTATGATCAGCTTATAGCTAAAGTACTGGATCCTAATGCGGTACATTTTCTGACAGGTTTTAAAGGCATGAATAAGGCAGTGTTTGATGTTCTGGAAACTATTCAAAATGAAGCTGGTACAATCGATAAGGAAGAGCTTTATGATTTTTCCTTACTATTGAGTTCAATCCTAAATTATCAGGGCTTCTCTCTACAGCAGGGGATCTACAAAAATATTGACAATATATCTGAAGATATTTTCAGGGATAATATGATTCAGCATTTAATAGGGATGCATTACATAGGCGAAAATTTAAATAAGGAGGCGCATCTGGCAGGGGGGCGTGTAGAAATCGGATACAAAGGAATAATAGCCGAACTGAAAGTGGAAAAAGTAATTTCAGACCGCGATAAAATCATCGCTAAATACAGCAAACAGCCGGTTGCATATGCATCAGGAAATGCGAAACAATTGTCTATTTTATGTGTTCTAGATCTTACAAAAAAAATACTGCCTCCTGCCGCTCCGCAGAATAACGTCATGGTTGTCACTCCTGATGTTCACGGTTTTCAGAATGGAAGAATTTCCTACCCTTCAAAACAGGTTGTCGTTATTTTTGATGGAAATACAGTTAAACCAAGTGATTATAGTAAATAGTAAAAATAGAATTAGCACTTATAAAAATGATCTCAGGTAATAAATAAAGCCAAAAGAAATAGAGAATGCCTGGAAAGGCTACAATCTGCATAAATTAATGAGGAAACAGTCGACAAAGAAAAAAGAGATTTTTTACTGCCTGAGTCTGATGTTCTTTAATATAATCGGACCTTTTTGTCATTGAATTATTAGTTTTTTTCTTGAAAGGCGCTTCGCCACAATTCTGCAGCTAAACCTTTAGATAGGGGAACAATCGACAAAATCTTTAGGTTTACGACGGAAATTTGAAATCAAGTCGATTCACTGTAAATAGAGGGGCTATCTATACTTATCCAATAGTTTTTTCATATCTTCTTTTATGTTTATATCCAATACTTTGGCATAATGCTGAGTCTGCAAGATATTTGCATGTCCCATCATTGATGAAACGTTTTCTATTCTGATCCCATTTCCCAAGGTTACTGTTGTGGCAAAAGTATGCCGTGCCGTGTACCATGTCAGTTTCTTTTTGATGCCGCATACTGCTGCGATTTCCTTGAGGTATTCATTCATCTTCTGATTTGATATGGCAGGCAGAAGCGTTGACTGCAGTTGTTTGTATTTGTTGATTATTCTGTATGCTGGAGGAAGCAGCGGAACGTTTTCATGTAATGAAGTCTTTGTTTTGTTTACCAGAATCCAGAGATCATTGTTGTTGTCAGAAACAAGATTCTCGTATCTAAGAGCAGAGGCATCTGCCATATCCTGTATAACAGCAGAATATGAAGATGTCTCTGGTTTTTTACTAACCGTCCTGCAGTAATTTCAGTTATTTCTATCGTTTTTAATTCTGTAGGAGTCAGATAAACTGCATCTGTTTCGATTACTTTTCCTTGGTACAGATCGAAAGGGTTTTTTTCGATTAAGCCTGACTTGAGGGCATAGTTGAAAGCAGTTTTGTACATGCGCATGTACTTTACAGTTGAATTGTTTCTGATCCCTATATGACCTTTGAAAGTGCTTTGGTACCTAAGGAACAATTCCAGATTATTGATAAAATTGCTGCTTACAGATTTCCATCCCAAGTCCTCTTTGTGATATTCTTCCTTGATAAAATTAGAAAGCAGGTCTTTAGACCGTTCGTATTTGCTTAGGGTTGCACGAGATCATTCATCATGATTAACTTTCCTGCTGAAATAACTGATATGGATTTCGAGAATGCTTAAGACAGTAATTTTGTCATGCGTTTTGCCTTTAAGTTCATTTTTGAGCGTACGAAGGGAAAAGCTTTCATCTCTACGGATTATTTCGTTGAATTTTTTCTCAATTGCCAGTTGAAAAGCATCCAGGCTTCTGCGGAGTGTTTTTTCTTCTTCCAGCCTGAGCACCCTTCGGAGCTTGTTTGTAAAATCCCATCTTTCTTTAGTTATATAATGACCTGTTGATATTGTAATTGAGTCATGTTCATGCCAGAGGCGAACATAAACCGGAGATTCGTTTTTCCAGTTCAGCTTTCCAAGTTTTAGAAAAAAATAAATCTTGAGCATGATTGAATTATTTTCAGTTTGGAAAAAAATAAGTTTATTAAAGGTCTGTAAATTTTATTTATTTACCTATTTATGATTCTGAAAACAGGCTAGTTAATGTTTGATTTTAAAGTGAAAAAATCTTTTTTTTTGTAAAATTAGGGACACTGATAGGGACACAAAAGTATGCCTTATAATTTCAGGTTTTGAGGATCTGTAATTGCAGAAGAAATAAAATCTCCAGTGTTTTCGGAGCTTAAGAGGGGGAAAAACCGTCTTCGGATTTCGGGTTCGAAAACAAAAGGCATCGCCTAAAATGTCGAAACCCCCAGCGTCTGCTGGGGGTTTCGTTTTCAGCGGAGGAAGAGGGATTCGAACCCCCGGACCTGTTACAGTCAACAGTTTTCAAGACTGCCGCATTCGACCGCTCTGCCATTCCTCCAATAAGTCGCAATTATTTTCTCATTGCGGGTGCAAAGATAAAATGTTTTTTCAATTCTAGAAATTTTTTTGATAGTTTTATAAAGGAAATAATTTTTATCGCAATTTATATTTTTAATATTTGTGTAAATGCTTGTGAAACAGTGGTTGTTGTTTCCATAGTTTGCTGGTAGAAAAAATGCCATAATTTACTGCGACATTTATATTTTTTAATCAATTAATGGAATAAAAATATCGATCTTTATTTTTTGTGCATCTTTTTACATGGCTAATTCAATTGCTTTTACAGTGCGTCCGCAATTGTAAAGGTCAGTAAAGTCGATAATTAACTTTGAAAAGTATTATGCGCGTACTAAAGTTGAGAATTATGAAACTGGTATTCATCCAAACATCCGTTTTCTGGTATTTCGAGAGAATGCTTTAAGTAAAAAAGATTATCCTAATGTACTACATGCAAGTGCAGCTATATTTAAAACGATGGCAAAAGATGTAATATCTTCTGAGAGTATTGAAAATGATTCACTGGATGGTTTTTTAATAAATATAGAAATGAATCGAAACTACTACAAGGAATATTAGATTATATTCTGGAAATTTACAAAAAGCGAAACTTCAGCCCACTTTCTGGACATGGAAGTGTATTAATCCCTTATGTTATTAATGGAGGGGGGAGTTATTTTGTACCAAATGACAAAAGCTTTTGTGAAAATTGAATCTGAATTGCATAGACAAACCAATACACTTATTGCTTTTCTATTTTTAAACTGTCTACAGAGATGAAGTTTATTTTGCTTTTTATCAATTCATTGTAACTATCTTTTCCTCAGGCACATCATATATTCTGCTTATGCAGTTTATTGAATTTATATTTGAAGATAGAATTTTATTCTTATAATTCATATTATAAAATATTACGTTTTTACAATTTTCAGGAGAGTTTTTAAAAGGAGTTTGTATTTCATTTTCACTATTAATTTCAGGAGCAACGAAGCAAATTGCCTCATTTTTTTGTGCCGACAAATATTCGTCAAGTGGATTTCGCTTTGTAATTTCAGTTGAATTAGTAATAACAAAAATAAATTTTCCTTTTAGAGAATCAAGTGATGGTAGAGAATTTGATAAAACAGCGTCTTTTAAATTTTTTTCGCCTTTAAGTAGTTTTAAGGGCGTAAGTATATTTTCTTTTCCCATTATAGATATAAGAATTAAATCTAAATCATTAGGTTTTCTTGTTTCAGCGGAATCACTCCAATTTTCTTTCTTATCTATAAATATGGTCAAAACATGATGATTTTTATGTTCATCACTCCATTTTTTTAATGAATTTAAACATTCTCTAAAAGAACCTCCAAAACAATTTACATTACCTTTTTGATAAAAATCATGCTTAACATACCAATCTTGATTCATTTTGTTTCCAGTTTTCAATAAATCCCCAAAACCTTGAAAATTATCCCAAACATCTATCTCAATGGCTGACGTATATTTTAAAACATCTGATATGCTTTTATATATTGGTAAGTAACAGTTGTGACAAGCAATTTCATAGTTTTTATTATAAGGAGTCTGTTGACTATATGTAAAGATAAAAAAAAATAAGTTGATGCTAAGTCTTTTCATTGTTATGGTTATTAAAATCGCCTTTTGATAATTAAACTACCAGGCTTTACATTTCTATTAATAAGTAATCTTGATTTGTTTTGATTTAAATTTTAAGATTTCCTCAATGGAGTTTTTTTTTATTTAAATGCCTCTTAATTGCTCCCTCAATTATGATTTTAGAAGCAGCATTTGAACGATCGATAATTTTTTGCTGTCTATCGATCCCATCATTTGTAAATACCAAAACTTCGTTTATTTTATTTAAGACAAGTGTTTGGTTTTTATCCAATTTATTCCATTTTTCTATTTCTTTAGCTATATCCTCAATTAAAAGCGGTACTCGTGATAATTCTTTTATTGGAGTACTAACTTTGAGAAGCTCATCTCTTTCGAATTTTTCGTATCCTTTTTGGAAAGCTTCATTTATAGCGTCTGCTGGTGATTTTCCATTCTCGTAGTATTCTTCTAAGTATTTTTCAACGACAGCTTGGGTCAGAGTTATTGCTTTCGTACTGTTTTTATCTGGGTTAATCATAGCGACTGCTTTTTCAATTATTTTGCTGCTTGTAACTAATGCCTGAGAAATCGTTTGATACAGCGCTAATTTTTGCAACTCTTGGTCCTCTTTTTTTAAAGGATCAATGTTTTTGTTAAGTTTACGTATTTGAATCTCAGCAGCCCTGACTTTTTGGGTTAGTTCTTTTATTTCTCCTTTTTCTGAAGGAAGTAAATTGTGTTTAAGTATTAAATTTTGAGCTTCTTCATCTAATATTTCATCTTGATTCTCAACTAATTCAATCAGTTCCGTAGCCTTATGATAATCTTCAAGGGCTTTATCCATTATTTCATCTTGCTGATTTTGATAATCTTTAATGCTTTTTCCTTGTGCTACATTTTCGGCTACTTTTTGAGAGATTTGCTCCAGTTTTTTATAACTCTCTAAACTTCTTTTGTAAAGTTCTTCACAATGAGGATATTTGCTTGATGTAACTTGTGTTTGCTTCATCTTTTCAACGACATTAATCGATATAGTTAATTTCCTGTTGAATCTGTTAATTTGTCGTTTATAATCATCCACTTGCGCTGAATGATATGCATCCGCTTTTTTATTTACTTGGTCAAATGCATCTTGTGTTGAGTTTCCATACCTATTTGTGCTTTCTCCAGGCGTTGAAAAATTGTATGTAACTATCCAGCCATTATTTTGAGCGCTTATTGTAAATATCCCAAAAATAATTTGTGCAATTAAAAAGATTATTTTTTTTCTCATAAATTTATAATTAAGAAACTTAGAATAATTATAATTGTCAAACGTGAATATTTTCCAGAATTTTATAGCAATTTAAGAGTATTGAATTAATAATATTTATCCGACATGCATCCCAGGAGTCATGCCTCTTACTTTTAAGAACTGACTTCTAGTGAAAAATTCTTTTTTGATATTTATTTGAGTTTGGGGAACCACGAAATTATATTCAATTTGAGGCTCACTGCCACCAGTAGACAGAATATTATTATTTTTAAATTTCATGTAAAATTCCCACCTAAGATTCCATTTATCATTTGTTGCATCATTTTGGTTTGGCTTATTACCTAAAATTGTAATATGGATATTTTGGATACCATCGTAAAAAATTTTATGAGCATCTTTCTCACTAAAATTAATCCCCATATCTCGAACTACGTTACTTTCAATTTCTGTATTATTTATAAAACTACCTTTAGCTGAATAGAGACTGTCGTAACATTGGATATCAACTATTACATCCACAAAAGAATCATCTCCATTTTTTCCATCACCAGTACTAGGAGTTGCAAATATGCAAATAGCTTCAACCAAATGATTCTTTTTGTCAGGAAAATTGTTATGGGATTCCTGACTTGCAGGCTCATTATTTAATGCAGAAATATTATCAAATTTAAAATAGCCAATAAAAGGGATGAGTAAAAAAGCTGATTTTGTTGTTTGTATAAAATGACGGCGATCCATATAATTTTAGATTAGTGTCAAAAAAATATATTGTATTGATAAGTATTTATTAGAATTACTTTATCTAATTACAGGTTTAAAAAAAAGCTGTAATTTTAAACAATTTCGAGAGTTTTAATCAAGAATTTTCATTGAATTGAAAATTTAATAAAAAGATTTGATTGCACTAAATTTTCAACGTTTCCACAGTTCAAAATTAATTTGCGATTACAAAATTGAAGATTATGCAATAACCGAAAGATTTGGTTATTGTAAAGGTAATTAATTTCTTGCAAAATGTTTTTGTTTATAATTAAAATCTTTAGGTTTGTAATATTATTGTATTTCATAGAATAGTAACCATACTTAAGATGACCTTTTTCGCATTGTATATTTATAATTTTGATTCGTAAAGCCTAAAAAAAAATAATAGTAATAGTATTGGAAGAAATTTATTTAAAATTTACTTGAACTTTTTCTCTTTTTTTTTTGATTCTTTGCATTAAAGTAGTGAACTAATCAACTAATTTTTAATTTATAATATAAACAATTTATAAGTGAAGATTTGCAATTTGTACAATTTAGTAATAGAAACTAAAGAAAATGATTTAATTGTTCTTTTACTTAGTGATTTATATTATTAGCTGTAAATTATACATACAAATTTGTAAATACATTTGTATATGTA
This sequence comes from Flavobacterium humidisoli, assembly GCF_023272795.1. NCBI lineage: Bacteria > Pseudomonadati > Bacteroidota > Flavobacteriia > Flavobacteriales > Flavobacteriaceae > Flavobacterium > Flavobacterium humidisoli. Next base: position 2,436,445 of record NZ_CP096829.1, read on the forward strand.
AAATTTTTTCATCTTTTATTTATATACGATTCGACCTTTAACTTTTTATTTATCAGAATGTAATGTGCCAACATTCTGATATGAAAGTAAAACTGAGGAAGTCAAGAACATCGTTAGGCGTATTTTCCTCAAGTTTTATGTATAAAAAGGTATCAATTCCAATTTTGTTTAAGATTTTAGCGTGGATAACTTAATGGATTGTTTTTTACTTTCAATGAAAGAAATAAGATATGCGGTTAATTAAAGAGGTAAAACACTAATACATTGTTTTTGGAATTCTTCGATTGTTAAATATTCAAGAGCTGAATGTCTTCTGCAGGTGTTGTAGAAATTTTTGATATAATTGGTGACTGATGTTTTTGCCTTTTGAATAGATGTATATTGGTTTTGATAAATTAACTCTGATTTAATTGTCTTGAAAAAGCTTTCCGCAACTGCATTGTCGTAGCAGTTTCCTTTTCTGCTCATACTCTGAGTAATCTGATCACTTTTAGATAAAATGTAGACAAAGGCTTTGCAAGCATATTGGATTCCGCGGTCTGAATGAAATATTAATTTTTGGCTTCGAATTAATGGGCGGTTGCGCAAGGCCTTCTTAAAAGCGGCTATAGTTGTGTCTATTGCTTTCATGGTTTTGCTTATGGACCAGCCTATAACTTTACGATCGAAGAGGTCTATTACTGCGGTAAGGTATGCCCAGCCTTTCTTAGTTTGGATGTAAGTAATGTCAGATACCCAGACCTGGTTTTGGTTTCTAACTTTAAATTCCTGATTTAGTAAATTGTCAGCTGCAGGATATTTGGGAGAGGAGATTGTAGTTCTTTTGAACTTTAGTTTTGCGACCCGTTTAAGATCATTCTCTAGCATTATCTTTCCAACATACGTGCGGGATACATTTATGCCTATTGCTGAAAGTTCTTTAGTGATTCTTATGCTTCCGTACCTTCCTTGGCTCCAATGATAAATTCTTAGAATTTCAGATGTTATAAATATTTTTCTTTCAGCTCTGCTCGTTGAAAGGTCTTTCCTCCATCTGTAGAAACAGCTTGGATCTACCTTGAAAATTTTACACATCTTAATAATTGGAAATTTATCACAGTTTTTCATGATGAATTTATAGCGAAGCCGTCTTTTCTGTAAAATAATTCCTGTGCTGCTTTCTAAGATATCCTTTTCTATTTGAATATTTTTGATTTCTTTTTTTAATCTTATTATTTCTTTCTGGTTAGTATCTAAATCTGATTTTTTCTCAAGGGTCAGTTTTCCATCCTTGTAAAGTTTTTTCCAATGTTGGAGGCTATTTTTACTGATGCCCAGTTCTTGAGCTACAGTTAATACACTTTTATATTGATTACTGATTGTGACGGCACAAATTTTAAATTCCAACGGCCACTTTTTTCGAGTATTTTCCATGGTTTCAAATTTATAGAGTGATGAATTGTTTTGCAATTGTTTATTCTTACAATTTACTAAATTGAAATCTAATTAATATTTTTAAAACCGCCTTAGCTTTTTGTGGCAAAAAAGGTATCACCTCCACTTTAACTATGTCACAAATTGACCCTATTATAGAAACACTTTCGTTGTTAGATAAATCGTTAGATTATCTTATTAATTCTGATACTCTAAGTTTACATTTTAACGAGTTAAAAAACAAACTTTTTAATGATTCCACTAAAGATATTGAGCTATCTCAATCTGACAATAATAGCGTAGACGAGTTATTTAATGATATCTTTTCAAAACAAAGTCAACAAACAAAGAACTTAACTAAAATAAATGAAGTCTTGTTGTTTTTAGAAACTGAAAAACTAATAAGGCTCATTGAACAAAATCACATAAGAATAACGTATCAAGGTATTATTCAACATTCCAAAGGTTATCTTAATACTTACAATTTGAAAAAGTCAAACGCCCAACGGTTACAAAACGTTGAGGACGTACAGAAGTTCCACCTAAAGTGGATGACGATTCTAACTTCTCTGATTGCGGTTGGTACTCTTGTTGCATCGATTTACTATTTATTTGAGCTATTCTCTGTCCGATTTTGTTTATGTAACAAATAAAGCTAATCATTATTTAATGCTACAAATATCAAAAAAAGTCTACCCGTTATTAAATTTGTAGATTTTCAATCTCTAGTGACCACGGAGGGGTTCGAACCATTCGTACAGGCTCTGTTTTTCCATAATTTATCATCTTTTGCATGTCACCAACACATCTGTAACACCTAGTCTGATCTAACTCCATTTTTTTAGATTTAAGCCATTATTAGAATAAAAAAAACAGCCTTCAGGCTGTTTTAATTTTTATGCGATATTAATATAAATATCTGATTATCTGCAAATGTTAGATGCAATAGTTAACCGCCAACAAATCTGACACATTGCCTAATTTGCTTGTTTTTTCTTTTTGCATACTTTAATTTGAAGCTAAACAAAAAAATAAGGATGCTGAAATACATACTTTACTTTTTCTCTATTATTTGTTAGTACTTTCATTTGCCCAATAAGGAACTTCTATATATACCGATTAAAGACAACACTTGCATTTAAAAAAAATAAATCTTCTTAACACCAATTGGTTAATTCCTCTTTATTTGTGTTATTTCTTTATGAACTTTATCTCTTACACGTGCCAAATTAATAATGAAAAATGATTCTGTATCTTTTTTTGGCCTCTAAAATATATTGAAGTTCAAAAATAAATCGATTTTTTCTTACAACACACTCTACATCAATAAATTGCGAATTTTCATACTTTTTACACTTAAAACATTTATTTTGCAGGAAAAAACATATATTTGATTCCCATTAATTTATCAGCCTAATGCTCTACATTCCAGAACCTTCGTATGAAGACTATTTAACGTATAAGATTAAAAAAGGAGATACTCTGCTTAGTGTGGCTCAAGATTTGGGCGTTGAACCTTACCGTCTCAGAAGTTACCATAACCAATTTGTTCCATCTACAAAAGACTTAATCGAAGCAGATTTTCCCCCTCATCTCGAATATCTTATTTTGGAGCCTGAAAAGGCTGCGCTTACTGATAAAGAAAAAGAACAAAACCGAACAAAAATAAACACTAAAGGTTCCTTTAAACTTTCTCTTGACAATTCGCATATCAACAATTCATACGCCGTTCTTTACTCTATTGAAAAAGGACAAAATGTATATCATATAAAACAAGAATTCAATGTAAAGTGGAGAGCCAAAAATGAAGATGGATATTCTTTTTTTGAGGTTAACCGAATTGGAGATCTTTACATAAATGATACTCGAACCTCAACAATGGCACACGAAATTGCAGAAAAAGCTTCTACAGCCTTATATCCTCTATTGGTTGTAGTTGATCAAACCGGAAAATGGGTTTACATTAATAACTTTAATCGAATTGAAGAACGTTGGGTCGAAACCAAAAAACAGATTCGAGAATATTACAAAGGCGAAGTAGTTGAAAAATACATTTCTATTTATGATCGGAATTTAGAAGACAGCGATTCCTTATATATTTCACTTTCAAGAGACTGGTTTCTTAATGCTTTTTTCAACGAAATTCATATTGAATATCCTACCTCTTTGAGCATTCAGAAAGAACAGGAATTTCCATTCATGGCTAAAAGCGACAATCTTAATTTTAAGGTTGAACAAAAAGTAGATGAATACTTAGACATCGATAACTTTTTAGTAATTGACATTAGCGGGAAATTAAATGACCAGCGAACCAAGACTGATATAGAAAAAGAATTAGGTCTGCCCGTAAAAGAATATTCCGAAGAAAAAGTTACAGGCAATTACAGAGCAAAATATTTTCTAAATCCACAAAATCATATCCCTGAAGTCGTTTTTATAAGCTGCGATTTGGCATTAGAAACCCCTCAAAAATTTTCGGTGACCATATCCAACAAAGACGATCAAAAAGAAATGAGCGTGAAACCCAAAGCGCAATTATTTGTTGAAGAAATAGAATCTAAAAAGAAGTGGTGGCAATTTTAAAAATCAAATTATGAGCGAAAAACATTTTGCAGTACAAGGCGCCACTTGCAAATGCAAGTTTAGCGAAGATCCTTCTAAAACGGATAAAATTAAAGTCAAATCGCAAAATAAACATTTTGGAAATGACAAAGAAGGTTCGGAAAAACTTATAGCAACATCCAAAGAAATCGGTCAGACTTTAGAAAAAAACACCTTTGGGAAATGCAAAAAACAACCCGTTGGAAACAGTTTTATGGTTTGCCAAGCCACAATTACAAAGTGGAGTGGTTTTTATGAAAAAGTAACTCTTAGTAACGAAGGCAAAATATTACTCGAAGACAGCAAAGCAACCTGCCCAATGGGAGCGCCCGATTGTATTGAAATTACAGATCACGGACAAACCGCAGAACCTGGCGAACAGAATTTTAAAAATACGGAACCTATGGTACATAATCTTATAAACCCGATGGTTGATGTTAGAGATATGTACACAAAGGAAGCGAAGCATGAAGGAATAAAATTTGACTAATTATTGTAAAATGGCAAAAGGCGTTAAAAAAATAAAGTGGACAGGAAAAGGTAAAGTAATAGCCAATAAGTCTATCCCAAATAAAAAAGTGACTATTGATGCAGATCAGATTGTTTCTTTTGAAGTAGAGTCTTGGTATAATCAAACAACTGAGGAAGAAAAGAAAAAGAACATAACTTGGATCTTGCAGGATCGAAAAAAACAAACCATTATTATTCAAAAAGTACAGTCTGCAAACCTTCCTAAAGAGATTAGTATCCCTAAAGAATTATGTGGCCCTTTTCAATATTATCTTGAAGCAAGTCTAGGAGGCAAAAGAGATTTTCATAATGAAACTGGTCTCTACATAAGTGGATATGCTCCTGCAAAATTAATCAGTAGTAAATGGTCACAGGTTTATGATGGAAAAGACATTCGTAAAACTTATTGTTTTTCTTATGGCGAAAAAGTTTACTTAAATCTAAAGACAGAAGGTCTAAATGGTCACCAAAACTTACAGATCTTAATTTTTAGACATCTTAATTTTCAAACAGATCCTGCGGTTTTTAAGTATACAAATGTACTTGTAATTGATGGGGAAATAAATCTGGAAATAACCAGCACTTTTAATTGGTACACTGCAATTAAGGACATAAAACAAACCGAAGAATTTTATGTGAAAATTTATGACCCTACTGCTAAGGTTTATATTACTGACGAAAAAGGCTTAACAGATCATGCTACATTTTTAAGAATTAACAAAAAAATTGTTTCTAAAGAAATAAAACCTCCAACAAATTTATCTCCATTAAAAACTGGAGAACCAGATAAAGATGAAGCTAGATTTGAACTTTGTAAGTTTGAAACAATTTCTATAACAGAGCCTAAGGCGACTACCAAATTATTTCATAACGGTCAAAATTTAAGCAAAGTAACAAACCCAAAAACACCAATTTCAAAAACCATTTTATTCGAATTTGAAAAACATGAAATTACAGCAGAAGCCAAAACAATTCTAAACAATGTTTTACAGTATCTGCTGCAATCACATTATTCAACAATTAAAATTGATGGTCACGCATGTGTCATTGGCAAGGAACAATATAATCAAAAACTATCCCAGCAAAGAAGTGATGCTGTAAAAAAACTTTTTGTTGATGGCGGTCTGGATTCACGTCGTATTATTTCTTTAGGCCGTGGCGAAGTAAACCCAACCGATGATAAAAAAGGAAGAGATAATATAAAATACAAAAATGAGAAAGAATATATTGAAAATCGCCGTGTCGACATTTCGTTTGACTCTCTTGGTCACGATGCCCAAACCATTGTGTATGAAACTATTGTCCCTAGCCATAGCCAAAATATTACTATTGACGTTACCGAATATCAAAACAAAGCCTGTTTTAGAGAATTAGGAAAACACAAAAAAAATATCAAGATTAGCTCTCCCGAATATAGCAAAGCAATAGATCAGGTTGCAAATAAATTGGATTTTCCTGTCAGGTCAGATTTGTCATGGATGAATCCTGCCCCATTACAATATATATGGCCAAGATATAACATAACGCATGTTTTAAATGCTGAAAAAAGTATGGATTCAGCAAATAACTATTTTATTGATGTTCATTCTTGTAGGTACTATTCAAATGATGCTAATCATACTATTCAGATAAAAGCCTACCCAGATATAAAATGGTCGCTTAATTTCTTTTTAAATCTAACTAATGATTTAAGTGTTAAATGGGCTAATCAATCAGATTATAAATTAAAAGAATTGCAAAGTAAAGCAGGGAAAATTGGTGCTGAAAGAAGATGGAAACAAAAAGAAGCATCAATTGGTTTTAGTTTACAGGCAAAATGGGATAATAATCAGCAAAGTAAAGAATTAAAGGACGATTATGATATTAAATTCAAAAAATTATATAATGTATTTAATTCACTAGGTGCCTTAGCTGATGGAATTACAAATAAAACTAAAGGATCTATTCGTTCTATTACACCTACAGGCCTCCCTGTAAGCTTTGCTGTAAAACCACCCAACTTATCCTTTACTGGGGATTGGTTTTTAAGCCACCCTAAAAATAATAACTTAATAGTTGGTACGGATGTTAAATTAGTATTAGAAGCATCTCCTTTAATTGGGTTAGAAATTACGATAGATTTATTGGGTGCAGCAGTTTTTATAGCTGGCGAAATTGTAAGTATGGGAACAGCAGGACCTCAAGCTTTACGATTATATAATGAAATTCAAACAAAATTAAAGCAGGGGATCAATTTCGGCAATGATAAAGCGGGTGTCAAAACCTCTGTTGATATTTATATGGATTTAATAATTACGGGAACAATAAGTACGAAATCAGAATTTAGATTTAATACTTCTGGCAAGGCTAAGGATTCCAATTTTAAATTAGCTTCAGAAGCCAAATTAAAAACAGAACTGAAAGTAGGAATAAAAATAAAGGGCGAAGCGGTCATTGCGGTTGTTAAGGTAAACGCCTATTTTGAAGCTTCAGGAGCAGGGACTGCCTCTGTTACTTTTGGACATGGAATAATTTACGATGATAAAGGATTGTATTACCAACCAAAACTTGGTTTTGATGGTCTAGACATCACATATGTTGTGAAAGTAAGTGCTAGTTTAGCAATAAAAATAGCAAAAGAAGGAGTCAAAATTGACGAAAAAAAAGAAGGAAAACACACTTTTGCAGAGGGAAAATTCATTGGTTTTATTCCTCCGTTTGATGTTATAAAAGAATTAGAAGAATTATTCGATATGACTGCAAATATTCCATTAATTAAAAACAATTAAAAAAATGAAAAAAATATTCATCTTATTATTTATGTGTACAACATTTATTTCTTGCAATTCGCAGACAGATTTAGAAACATTAAAATTTGACAAACCAATTTCTGAAGATATTAAAAAGATCAAAGATGTTGAAAAAGATGATAATGGAAACTATGGACTAAAATCTTATAGAACCAATCAACTAGATTATTTTAAGTTTGGCGAGGTTAATTTCTCTAAATACGCTGTGCCTAACGGCTACGATGACGCATACAGTGATATTTATATGCATGTAGACAATTTTGAGCAAAATAATTATTTAGGTTTTAGCATGTATATAACAAATGATCAAGAAGGTACTGCTTTGCTAAATTATTTAAAAAAAAGGTTTGGTAAGCCTGAAGAAAGAAGTACTGGATTAGAAAATGGCATTGCTTTCGTTTGGGAACTAAAAGAATCCAAACAATGGGTTTTATTGGAGCAAAATACTGAAAACACAAGAGACCATAAAAAATATTTAAGAACTCAAGTTACAATTGTAAAACAAGGAACTAGAATGTTAAACTCAAAAAATCCCGAATGGATTACTATTTTGGAAAACTTTAAAGGGTCAAGTACTCCAAAAGATAAATAATTTCTATAAAAATTGAAGAAACTAATATTATTATTTACAATTAGCTTGATGGTAACTTCATGCAATTCTCAAACTAATTTAGAGGCATTGAAGTATGACGAACCCTTTTTGGAAATTATAAAAAACACAAAAGAATTAGGAAAAGACCAAGATGTAATCTATGGTCTAAAGTCATATAGAACAGATAATCTCAAAGATTTTAAATTTGGTGATGTTTCTTTTTCTAAGTATGTTATGCCAAATGCTTATAATGCAGATTATAACGATTTATATATCCACGTTGATAATTATGAAAACAACAACTTTATAGGTTTTACTGCTGAGCTTGTAAATAAAGAAGAAGGTGAAAAATTATTTCTCTATTTAAAACAAAAATATGGCAATCCGGAATTTTGTCAACCACGCGAAGGATATAAATATCAAAAAGGCGAAGGCAATTACATTTGGGATAATAATAATAATTTAGATTATTGGATTTTACTCTCACAAACTCCTAGATTAAAAAAAGATGGAAGCAAATTTATTTATAGCAGATGTGTCATCATAAAAAAAGGAACTCGTGTAGAAAATTCATCAGACAAAAAAGTCTTTACTGTTTTAGAGAGCTTTAAAATGAGTAATTAAAAAATTATGAAATTAGCCATATTAATTTTGATTACTTTAATGATCACATCATGCAACTCTCAAACAGATTTAGAAACATTAAAATTTGAAGATAAACTATTAAATCTTGATAATTTAGAAAAAGATTATAGCATTTATGTCCCTTTGGAAGGAATTTATAAAGTAAAAGACATTGATAAATTTAAGTATTCTAATATTGTCATTGGCTCAGATAGTATAAAATTTAAAAACGAATTAATTGTTTACAAAAATTCATTAAACCTAATAGTTAATTCTTACGACAATAATCAATATTTGGGTTTTGAACTAGAATTAATAAACGAAAAGACAGGTGATAAATTTTTAAACTTTTTGATTAAAAAACATGGTAAACCGCTAAAAGAATATAAATACTTGAAAAATGAATATAAAGACATTGATTACTTATGGCAAAATAAATCTACCAATGAAATTATATTATTTCAAAAATATAATGAAACTTCCCACACATCTTTAGATGGGAACAAAAATGCTGTTTTAAGTAAAACAAGAGTTATAATTGTGAAAGATGGGCTATCAGCAAAACCAAATGAAAATGACCCTAGAAATACTCCAGAAAAGATAAAAGCTGTTTTAGACTCAAATCCTAAAGCTTTTGAATTAATTGAAATTTTTAAAAATTCTATTATAAATTAATTATGAATCAAATATATTACGAATTAAATTGCAGTGCTTTAATGTGCTATTTTGAAGTACGCATAAATGATGTATGCGTTTTTTCTTTAAATGTAGATGGCCAAGCCTCAATGGATATTCCAATAAACAGTGGAATATTAGAGAAAGGAGAACAAGATATAGAAATCAGAGTTTTACCATTATCTGGGGGCAAGGAACTTCATAAAGAAGCTTATGTACGATATAAAGTTATAGAATATGATGTAAGTTCTGGAGATTTTAAATTTATACAGCAATTTGAGAATTTTCAAACAGCTCCTGTTCAGAAAAATATTCCTTTTCTCATACACAAAAGTATCTTTATAGCAAATGTATCTTATAAACTAGATGCATGGCAAAATGGTGTAAATTTAAAAGATGTTAGTTTTGATTTGAAAGAAGCTTTAATAAAAGAAGGTAACAAGCTTGTTGATATGCTGAACAATAAAAACTACAAACTTTTTATTGATAAACTATCAAAAAAAGAAAAAAATGCAGCAATTGTGATGTACTTAAACGCATCAGAATCTAAAAGCAGAATTTCAAAAATAACAGATGAAATTGAGGATGGCTTTAAAGCCGTACCTATCAAAAATGATGTATATATTGAATACTCTGCCTATAACAAATTAGCAACATTAAAAAGATTAAACAGAATGCCTGCCTTATATCTTGAAAATTCACAAACGAATGAAGAAATTGTTTTGGACATACGGTTTTGTGGTTTTCCAGGAAAAGATGAATTTGAAATTTTTTAGAAACAATTGTTAATTCTCCTTACGCAGCAAAGGTTGCCAAACAACTATATCAATACTATTGGCGAAAGCTAGTTTTTGGTTAAGAACAAAATTCTATAAATTACGTATCTGCTTTTTCTTAAAAAACTTGCAACAACACATCTAAAAAAGTAATTGAAAAATCAAACTTGATTTAAATTTAATTTTTTCAAATCATTTTGAAAATGGTTCGAGAATTGTCCCGTTAAGGCTATCAAATGGTCCGACATTAAAATGATATGAAATGAGAAAGCAGAGGATTTCAAATTTTGAAATCCTCTGCTTTTCTTACGAAACTTTTTCTTCATATTTAGATTTGACCATATTCATATCGTCCATTATATTCGCATCTAGGACTTTCGCATAGTGCTGGGTTTGCTTGATATTTGTGTGGCCCATCATCGCTGAAACATTTTCAAGTCTGACTCCGTTGCCAAGAGTTACTGTAGTTGCAAAAGTATGTCTTGAAACATACCATGTGAGGTACTTGGTTATTCCGCAGAGATCCGCAATTTCCTTTAAATAAGCATTCATTTTTTGATTTGAAATGCTTGGCAGCAATCCTGGCTGCTTCCCTTTGTACTTCTGAATGATTTTTTCGACGGGCGGCAGAACTGGAACATTTTCTTTAATTGATGTTTTCGTTCTATTTGATATAATCCACTGGTTACCATTATTGTCTTTTGAAATGTTTTTTTTTGAAAGCTTTAAAGCGTCAGTTGGAGCATATCCGGTATAACAGCTGAACAGGAAAATATCTTTGACCCTGTCGAGTCTTTCAATAAAGAAGACTTTTTTCTCGAGGGCATCAAGTTCGCACTGTGTTAGAAATACTGCATCTTTAACGCTGAGCTTTCCATCATAAACATTAAAGGGATTTTTTTGGATTAGATCCATTCTGATAGCATAATTAAAGGCTGTTTTATACATCTTAATATATTTTACCACTGAATTGTTTTTTATTCCAACATGGCCCTTAAAACAGCTTTCGTATTTAAGGAATTCCTCAAGATTGTATATAAATGAACTTGAAATTTCATCAGCAGGAATATCTTCTATGCCGTATTGTTTTACCATAAAGTTCGAAATTAGCTCAGTGCTTCGTTTGTATTTCTGCAGTGAAGCTGACGCTCTTTCGCCGGCATCCACTTTTTTTCTGAAAAATTTATTATGGCGCTCCATAATTTGAAGCAGTGTGGTTTTCTTTGTCTGTAACTTTGATTTTCCTGAAAGTTCTGCTTTAAGTATTTCTAATGGAACATCTGGATCGACATTAAAAAGGATATTGAATTTCTTTTCGACAGTTAGGCGGTAAATATCGAGATAGTTTTTAAGAACCTTTTCCTTTTCTGTCCTCAGAAGAATTCTTAATTTGTTTGTGTAGTCCCATCTCTCCTTAGAAATGGTCTTTCCGGTACTTAAGGAAATTCTTTTTTGTTGAATGTAATACGTGCAAATATTGAAAACTCTCCATTCTTATCTGCCTTTTCTGATTTCAGGTAAAAAATTACTTTTAACATGCTTTCTAGTTTTTAAATTAATACTCAAATTGATTTAAAAATTTCGAAACACACCTTTGTTTTCGGGGAATACCGAGAGAATTCCCTTTGATTTAGTACACTTTTTTTATGGTCAAAACCCACCAAAATAAAAGTGTACTAATAAGTGTACCACGCTTTGCAATAACATGTGATTTTTGACGATTGCCAAAAAATGAAAAACCCTTTAAATACTTGTATTTAAAGGGTTTTAACTTTTAAAGTTTCTTTTTGAAACTCCATTCAGCGGAGAAAGAGGGATTCGAACCTAAGCTCCGCATCCCGCTCTTATACTGCATTTTCCGATATTTTTTACTTGTTGCGCCACGATTCTGCCACGAACTTTAAAATATACTAAATTAAGATGTAACGTCTTGTTTTTTAGTAGGTTGTAATTCTGTTTTTTGTTATGTGGCAAAAATAGACTTTTTTATGTTATAAGCAACATTTTAGAATTTTTATATTTCATTTAAAAGGTATTTTGACATATTTTAACTTAAATATGGATAATATTTATATTAAATAGCTTTGTAAGCCTGGTCGGGATGATTTGGCATGTCAATTATTGTATGCTGTAATCTGCCTTCATCTTTCATTGGCAAGATATAATTTCTATAAATGTAATTTTCATTTCTATTAAGTATTAGAGCTATCTGTTTTGTGGAGTAGCTTTTAAAACTGCATATTTTATAAATTATATCTTTTATTTTATTTTGATCATTTTCTCTAACTCCTAGGTTGGATATTTGTTCTCTTATGTCAGAAGGTAGCTCCTGTGTTAGATCATAGGGTTCTGTTGTAAGATCATCAGCTTCTGTGTTAAGATCATTAGGTTCTGTGTTAGCAACATCATCTTCTGTGTTAAGAACTCCACCAGTAGTATAATATGTAGATCTTCCTTTTCCTTTTTGTTCAATAAGACCTTTATCTCGGAGACTTCTTAATTCATTACTTGCTTTTAATACATCACATGCATTTAATTGTCGATATGTTGAATTATCAATGGCACCAGCTTCTCGAATGAAAATTAATCCTTTTTTCTGTTCAGTATTTAACTCATATTCAGCAAAAGTATTTAGCCATTGAAGGTCACTTTCATTAAGAAAATGATGCAGTAAAAGACGAGTGGTAAATAAATTTGCGGTGTGGTCACTTTCAAATGTTGGTGGTGCTAGGGAGGATTTTTCCATTAAAATTCTCATTGTCCTTATACCGCTCCCTTTTGTTTCTGCAAGATTGGTTTCGTGAAAAATGGATGCAATAAATGGATTTCTGTTTTTAGAACCTGGTTCGCCTAACTGCTCTTCTGGCTTTAATGAAAATCCTGGATTTTTAATTTCTAGTCTATTGCCATAACGAATAATTTGTATAGGCTGATTTTCTCTATAAGTTCTATGTATAAAAGCATTCACAAGTGCTTCACGCAGAACTTTAGAAGGCAGGCCAATAGCAGAAGCCTGCAACTCTCCATCACCCAAAAGAAATCCTTTAGGAAGATCATCAGCAATTGCACTAAATACTCTTTGAACCAATTCAATAAGCGGACCTCTCATATCTATTGTTGTAAACCTGTTTTCAGGATCTTCAACCCATTCATTACCTGGTACTCTAATGTAATCTATACGTACCATCGGAAGTAATCTTCTTAGGGCAGGACGTTTTCCAAAAACAAGTAATCCTGTATAGGTTAGTTTCCATTCGTCCTTATCTTTTTTGACACATCCTAAAGATCTTAATAAATCAAAATCAGAATAGTTTAACTCCTCAGCATATTCATTTACTTTTGACCTTAAACTTTTATATAAAGAGATAGCTTCTTCACTTACATCATCAAGACTAGTATCTTTTACAATAATACTATCTAAACTATCTTCTTTATTATAGAATATAAATAGATCATCTTCTGTGCATCGCTGGTCACTTGAACCAATTCTTCTGTAAGCGCCTTGCGGCAAGCCCTTTTTTTTTGAAATAAAGAGGTTTTTGTCCGTCAGGTAATTCTTTTACAAACATTTTTAGGACTAACTTTCCATTGGGCATTTTCTCTATTTCAATTTCTGGTCTAACAGGCTGATTAAATAATGTCGCTGTTTGAGAAGCTATATCTAATTGTAATTTGTCTGGATTTGTAATTCCTTCAACTATATAATTTTGAAATAAGGTGCTTTCGTCTTTAACCACTCCTAAAACTATTAATCCTCCTCCTAATCCCGGCTCATTAGAGAAAGCACAAATAGTTTCCATTATAGATGTGTCAATTTCGCTCCCTCTTTTGGCTTCAATTGTCGTGCACTCGTCCGTAATATTTAAATGTTCTAAGATATCTTTAATAAGCTCCATGAAATAGTTTTAGCAAGTATAAAACAAAAATAATCAACTTTTTGTCAATTCAATTTTTAAAGGTCTTTTTAAATTTTAACTTCCAAAGAATTACTGATCTTATTTAATGTAATGTGTTCGCTATATCTGGCTGTTCATTCTGAATGAACAGCCAGATATAGTGAACAAGGTTAATTGAGACTCTATAATTGGAAAAAATAATTTCGCTAATATGTACTTAAAATAATAGAGCAAGAATTACTTTTAATTATTTAAGTTTTTTGTAAATGTTTAGTAATTAATTAAGTTAAATATGGTAACTGTGACAAAAGACACATATAATATCGATGGCTAAAAGTATTTTAGCATTGTTTAAATCAAATCGGTTTTATGAGGCTAATAACTTACCACCATTATTTTTGATTCCGGAACCCAAACGTATGCAGTATAAAACAATTTAGGAAGCATAAATTATTTAGATGAAAAAAGCTAAGACCTATGAAATTTTTGATAATTTTTTTAAACTCGACCAGAGATTAAATAAAATAGAAAACTTAATACTCATAAATGAGTATCGTAATGATTTATTGTTAGCTGAAAAGTGCAGAAGCACTTACAGTAAAAGTGAGCTTGCAATCCTTTTCTATGTTTTAATGAGGGCATTTTATTTTTTGATTCAAGTGATGCGAAAAAAATCGGATCAGTATTCAGGAATTTCTAAGTGAAAATTTTACATATAAAAATAATGAAGGAGTTCAGAAAAAATAACTACAATAAGCAGACAGTTTTCTGATTGTAAAGGTTATACTTATAAAGAGAAACAGATTAAATTTTTAGATGACTTGATTGGGATAGTGATGGAGCGAAAAAGAAAACTTGAGAACTGGTAAGCTCGGGAGGAAAAAAATATAACATTAACAAATAATTCAATATGACAAAGAAAGAAAAGAGAGAGGCTTTTATAATGAAGATTAAAAATATTATAGATCCTTTAAGGGTAAAACTGTAAGGGATCGATTCAAAAATTAGTAAAGGGAAAACCTTGAGACCTGCCTATTACATAAATGAAGATTTAAAAAAGATATTTGGGCTGTCTAATAATACCATTATAAAATACAGGATAAACATCAGGACTTTTTGATTTCTTATCCGATAATTTCCAGATGACATATTGGATTCGTGGAAATCATGAGTATTATCATTTTGATGCTGTTCTTAAATCAGGAACTTTTTATGAGAAGATTAGAAATAATGTGATCCTTCTAAATAATTATGTGGTAGAGTATGATAATTTAAAATTGGTTTTCTCGACTTTATGGTCCCACATTAGTGAGGTTTCCCGATTGAACATTGAAAGAGGTCTTAGTGATTTTCATGTTGTTAAATACAATGGAGACAGGTTTTCAGCAGATAATTACAATAAACTGTATTTTGAGAATATAGATAATGAATTGGAGATAGTAGATTCTAAAAAATTTATCGTTGCAACTCATCATGTTCCAACTTTTAAAAAATATCCGAAAATGTATAAAAAGAGTCTGTTGAATGAAGCTTTTGCTGTTGAGCTTTCAGAGCTTATTGAGCGGTTCAAGCCAATGTGGTGGATATATGGACACAGCCATTATAATACTAAGGACTTTAAAATTGGAAATACAAATATGGTAACAAACCAGCTGGGATATATTCAGAGAGGTGAAAATGAAAGATTTGCCGCTGATAAGGTTTTTATTGTTTAAAATTTAAGATAGGAAATTTATTTTTTACTAATGGTTTCGAATTTAGATTTGATGTTTTTCTTTTAGTTGTCGTTTTGTGAGTTAAGGCCGTTATCTTTAAAGCGATCATTAAGAACATTTAATCTTTCTTTTAGCATATCATAGCTAAGTGTTGCGCCATAAAACATATTTTCTCTCATTTCTGTATAGTCCTGTCTCCATGCTTCATCCACTTCTGGAGGTGGAAGGAATGATAAAGTAGAATGGGTGTGTCTTTCATAAGATATACCTCTCACTGTGGTGTATTTTTGCCTAAATTCTACAATGGTAAAAAATAGATTTTTATCCTTGACTGCAGAAATTCCGTATTCATTATCCATGACTTTTTCTAGATCATATAAATGTCTGGTCAGCCTACTAAATCTTATTTTATCAACTGGCTTACTAAATTCTTCATGAAGCAGAAAAATTTTCTCAAGAAAAGTTCTGGATGGTAATACTACATTTGCATTAAAAGCAGGGATATTAAAAGATTGTTCAGGGAATGTTTCATCAAGTATGGATGAAATAGGACGCATTTCAGAGGGCTCTCTTAGTGATCTGGCTCCGATTTCGATCAGAACTCTTTGAGGTAAGTAACCTGATCCATGATTAATTACAGGCTTATATATTAGTTCAATTGAGTGCGGGTCGCTTGTGTCATCGATATTTTCATCAGTTTTGAGGCTGAAGAGAGTACTTGGTATTCCAATTTTTAAAAGTTGCGCTTCAAGTTCATTTTTGAAGTCAGCAATGATGAATTGCCCAGAAGCTTTGCGAAGTTTTTTGATCGCAGTTTTAGAAAGTTCTCCTGGGAATTTAAGGAAACTTCTATCTATAGCAAGATCTATATCCTCAGAGAAGC
Organism: Flavobacterium humidisoli; assembly: GCF_023272795.1. Taxonomy (NCBI): domain Bacteria; kingdom Pseudomonadati; phylum Bacteroidota; class Flavobacteriia; order Flavobacteriales; family Flavobacteriaceae; genus Flavobacterium; species Flavobacterium humidisoli. The sequence goes on from NZ_CP096829.1 coordinate 2,452,919, forward strand.
GTTCAATTAAATTGTAAGCTTTACTTAATGAAGTTCCTCCTTTGAATATGAGGTGATCTGAATATTGGGAGGTAAAAATTGCCAGCAGTGTCACAGTGACCCACCAGTCTTTTTCAACAGCATAAGCAGGAAGTCCTTTTTGTGCTGCTGCTTCTGTAAATAAACCTGCTTTTTCTTCATCTGATAATGAAATCCAATTTTTTATCATAACTGCTGGTTTTCTGGTAATGCCTCTTTCATTATTGTTCGGATCCATTCAGGAGCTAATTTAATATCATGACGCAGGCGTTCTGTCTTTTCTTTTTTTAATATTTCAATTACTTTTAATATCTCGTCCTCATTAAGCTGGTCTTTTCCCAATGCCTTAAGGCCTTGAATTACCAGTCCGCTTATTTCTCCAATTGAGGCCAGATTTTTTGTTGCTGTTTTTTTAAAATGTAGCGATCTTTTTCCTATTGCTATTTTTCTGGCAACACCATCTGTAAGATATATAGCATTCATTGGTATCTGTGTAGAAAGTCCAAGAATGTTTAGAGAATATGCACCAGTAGGAATAATACGTGCCCGATCTCGACGCGCTATTGCCTTTGCGATATTCTCAATTGAAGGAGTTATTGTGATTCCAAGGGTTTTGTTTATTTCGGGCCTTGTATAAATACCTCTAGAAACTCTCATGATTTCTTTTTTTTCAGCGAGTCGTTCTAAGGATTTACTGATTGTTTTTGCACTTCCGAAACGAAGAAAATCGTCAGTAAAAAACACAGACCCCCTCTTGGCTTTTTTTATGCGTTCAATTACTTTATTTTCAGTGCTTTCTGTCATTTTTTTAGTGCTGTTTTGTCGCAAATATAGTAAATATTTGCGACAATTATATTGATTTTGTATTCTTATGAATGGAGTGATTTTTTTTTGTAGAATGTACCCTGTAATTTACGTTAAGGTGAAAAGTAATAAATGTATTGGATTTTTAAGCTGGATGGTAAAATTTACGATAGTTCTTCATCACAAAGACGAAGTCTTTGTGATGAAGAACTATCAGTCTCTCAATGGGTACATAAGACGCTTATTGCTTACTTAATTTAAAGGCCTTATTGTTTAAGCAATAAGCGTCTTATGTACCCATTGAGGCAAAGTTAGTCTTTTTTTTTGAGAAAGTCAAGAGTTTGGAGATGTTTTGTTTGGGTTAAATGGTTGATTGTTAGTGTTTTGTTTTGTTTTTTTTAATAAACCTTTGAATATTATAAAGGGAAATAGTATTTACTTTAAAATCGAGATCATAAATTTGGTGCTTCTGCATTTTCTTAATTTTAAGATTCTTTTACTATGTGAATTTAAATTAAATAATTCAGAGTGCTAGAAGTGATTAACTAAATGGCATCGAAATTTTGTTTTTCTACCCATGTTTTCTACCCATATAATTGTAAATTTCTTACCAGTTAGTAAGACGGGCTTTAAATTTTCTTTAATTATGATATAGTCGTTAATTATGTTATCTACCCACCTTTCAAATTTAGAGCGTCTTAATTTAAGAATATCAAAACTGGAAAGTATATTTATTTTTAGCTAACTTATATGAAGTTAAATCATGTTCATTTTTTCGTATTGTTCACGAAACTTGAACTATTAAAAAAAAGTGAACAAATCACAAGATACGAATCTGCTGCCCCCAAATCAGCAAACATATCTGTCTCAACCCGATTCGAACCATACTTCGGAATCGTTGGCTGTAGTTGCTTCAATAGGGGATTGTCATCTGTGCCACGATTCTGCCACAAAATATGTAAAGTGCAATTTTGCGGCGCAGTAAGCTCTATTGCCGATGCGCCACGAATGTGCCGCAAAAGTGTTTATTGTAAATCTCTAAAGTGTATAAAAGAACAGCCCTGCAAATCATTAGATTTGCAGAGCTGTTAATTTTTAAGGCTTTTTCAATAAGTCTATATATTCTAAACTTAAAGCCATCAGCGGAGGAAGAGGCCCCGCAGTCTTTATTCCAATCCCGCTAAATACAGGCATTATCCATCATTTTTCATAACACGTGCACCGATAGGTGCAGTTTATCGTAAAAACAGAAAAACCTTTAAATCGTGAGATCTAAAGGTTTTTGTTTTTTGAAAATTTCTCTCGAAATTTCATCAAGGGGAGAAAGAGGCTCTGTTAACCTTATATTGATCCCAACAATTGCTGGTGTTTTCAGCGTTTTTTTAAACTTGGTACACCCATAGGTGCGGTACAAATTTAACTCTCAATTGTTAAGTAACAAAGATATAAAATTCATGGAATTTGATTTGCTAATAGAAAGGTTTTAATTGTATATCTGTACTACTATATCTTTTGATAAGTTCGCTGAAATTATATTTTATACTATCAATCGGAATATCTTCAAAAGGGCTTATTTCTAATGTCCAAGCATTGTCTTTTTTTATTTCCGTTGACGATGGGAAGAACTTCTTTGCCTTCGATGAATCCCAAAAAAAATATACTAATCTTGTAATTGATTTTTTTGTTTAGAGTACAAGAATATATGTACTAATGAAAATTTGAAACTAAATTAAGTGTAAAAATACATGCTTAGGTATTTTTTATATAATCAATAATTAGGGTGAAGAATCATCTTTTAAAATTCACCTTAACTTTGGTAGAAAACTTAATCGTATTTCCAGTTTTCCTACCTTTACTAATCTTGCTTTGCTGATTTGATCTCGTCAGAGGGAGTGTTAAGTATAAATTCTACCATGAGACGTTTGATGTCATTCCCTTTTTCGTTCAGCATATTATGGCCGCATAACGGCAATCCTACTAACCAGGTTTTAGGTCTCTCTTTGGCTATATTTAAGGCACTTTCAGGCACTGCGACCCGATCTAATAAACAAGTTATAACTAACATTGGCGCAGTACCGCCCGTTGACCACTGTTCTTTTGGTGTGGCATCACTAGACTTAGCCTGTTGTCCGGCCAAGGCTGGAAATTCGCCTTGTGCCTGATCCAGCATTGCCAAATTCTCGTTACCTGGAGCATACATAAGCTGTCCTTGCAATTTAAGCCATTCCTCTTTGCTGATTGAGGGATCCATGTAGCGTTGATACAGCGCCATAGTCTCTGCAGATGGCTGTGCTTCGCCGCCGGCACCAATTAAAATAATGCCCAAAACACGTTCGGGGCGGTCTTGAGAAGCGGTTCTCACCACGCGATTTCCATAAGTTTTTCCAGCTAGGTAAACTTTCTTGAGACCGAGGCCGTCTGCCACTTTCTAAAGATCATCTGCATAATCGTGGAGTGTTAATCCCTCAATTTTTCCAGTACTGGCTCCCAGAGTTCGGTAATTGTAGGTAACAACTTTGATTCCTTTTGATGCAATTGCCTGAGCGAGTTCATCGAGCTGGATTGCCGGCCTGCCATTACCGGCAGCCATAATTAAAGCGGCCGGACCATCACCAAAAACAAAGGTTTCGATTTGAATGCCGTCTGCCTTTATAAGCTTTCTGACCCCGTTTGATTTAATTTTTTGGGAGTATCCAAATGTTATTGTGAAAAAAATAAATAAGGCCAGCAAAGGCTTTAAGAGATTATGATATAAAATTTTCATTTTGCTTTTTTTATTTTTTAAATACCGTTTTTCCTTCTTTGATGGACTCCAATATTTGAATGGTGTTAATATCCATTGGATTAATTTTTAATGGATTTTTATCCAAAATCACCAAATCGGCAAGCTTTCCTTTGGTTAATGTGCCCTTTGAGTTTTCTTCAAAATATTGGATTGCAGCCCATTCTGTCAGGGTCTTCAAGCCTTCATAAGAACTAATTCGTTGGTTTGGTCCCAATATTTTTCCGCTTCTGGTCACTCTGTTTACCGTTGCATCCAATACACGCATTGAATTTGGGAAAGTTACCGGTGCGTCATGATGGGAAGTGGTGATAAGTCCTGCATCTATTGCATCTCTCATTGGAGAGATATAATCGGCTCTTGGATGTCCCAAAACGGATTGGGCATGCCAATCTCCCCAATAAAAAGTGTGCATTGGGAATAATGACGGGATCACTTTTAGGCGGACCAATTCAGGAATTTGATCTTTACGCAATGTCTGTCCATGAATAAGCACTGTTCTGTGATCGGGATAATTGTATTTTTTTTCCGCGAGATCAATTGCTTTTAGATACTGGTCAATTGCAGCATCACCATTGGTATGGCACAATAGCTGCCATTTATTTTTAAAGGCAAGTGACACATAATCGTCCGCCTGTTGATCGGTCATTACGCCTTGTCCTTTATAATCTGCTTTTTCACATGCGGGCGGAATATGGTAAGGGTGGGAGAGCCATGCAGTTTTACCTTGCGGCGAACCATCCAGCGTTAATTTCACACCGCCAATTCGATATTTGCTTTTATATTGATGTTCGGGGCTGTAATAAGGGCTTTTCATAATTTTTTCTACACCCAGCGCAACATCAGGATAGGAAACAATATCTAAATAGAACTTTTTGCTGTTTGCTCCATCTTCCAACTGGGACATCTGCTGTAAAGTAGCTCTGCCTTCTTGTACAGTCAAATAACCATTTTTAGCATATTCAACCAAGGCTTTATCAATAAACATTCTATTGGCCTGTGCATCTCCTTTGCCTAAAATAGGGAATAGAACGGCAAAAAAAGCACCTTCTTCCAATACGCCGTTTGGCGTCCCATCAGCATTTCTACGATATTTTCCACCTACGGGTCTTTGGTGTCCTTATTGATGCCTAATATTTTCATTGCATAGGAGTTAAGCACCCCTAAATGTCCTGATTGATGTACGATAACTACTGGTTCAGTGGTACTTATTTTATCCAAATCAGCAGCTTTTGGGTGGTCCGCTTCTTTGAGCTGGGAATCATCGTAGCCATTTCCTAAAATCCAGCCAAATTTTTTAAGCATCGTTTTACCGTCTGCTGAATTTTTATATTGGTTCACTGCATTGATAATTGAAGCAAAATCGGCACCGGGACCATCCGGAGGCGGCAGTAAATTAGCGACCGATGCGGTAAAACCTACATTTAGAAAATGACTATGGGCATCTAAAAATGCCGGGAGCATCGTTTTTCCTTTCAGATCTACCATAATGTGTCCAGATCCTGCTTGCTTCATGGCTTCTTCTTCCTTGCCTACAAATAGTATTTTTCCGTCTTTAACTACAATCGCCTGGGCATAAGTGGGCTTTTTTCCTTCCATGGTGATGATGTCTCCATTGTAATAAACGGCAGTTTTATTGCCTGAACTTTGATCTGTCAACAGTTTTTCGTCTTTTTTGCAGGAGACCATCAACATTGCAAATGCCAATATTGATAAGATTGAATTTTTCATAAGCTTATTATTTAATTAAAAAAATAAATCATTTGATTTTTATGGTTTTACTTCTACTAATTCCGGGCATTTCCAAGTTCCATTCAAAATTTCTTTGTGAGGCCTGTAGAGTCTAATCATATAATTCCATCCCTTCATGATATATAAAAAATTTGGCTGGTTGGGATCTCCTCCAAAATGTATGGTTACGCTGCCATCAGGATTCTTCTTGGATGTTATCGAATTGAAATTATAGCTATTGTATTTGTTTACTTCATAGTATCCTTTTTCATTGTATAAAGAAACAGACCAAAAAGCATCAACAGGAACATCTTTCAGGGTTAGGGTATAAGCAGTTGCACCATCATCTTTAGGTGGATTTAAATTAAGATAAATAGCATCTTTTTCTGGATTTCCACCGTAACCTCCTGCTGTTCCTAACAGTTGTCGTACTTGGGTTACTTCCCATTCTGTGCCAAAAGCGGCTTTACTGTTAGGTAAATCTTTGGCCAATGCCAAAAGTAAATTACGCGTTTTTGTAAGGCTCTCTTCATCCCAATCGGGAATTTCCAACTTGCCCGTACTTGCCTGTTTGACAACAATGGATTCTTGTATTGCTGTGACTATTTTATTGTCTTCGGGACTATTGGGGTCTGCCAAAGTTCTGACGGTTATATGAATAAATCGAGTGCCAACATTTTCCCTGGTCAAGGTATAATTGCCCGGTTCATAAAATACCCGGATATAGGAATCTTCATTGATAACCATCATCGATACAAAACGCCCTTTGGTGTCGGGTATGGTAATGTTAAGGGGTGAGCTGAGATCAAAAATTCCATAAGAATACCTCGTGTCACGATTGGTACGGATTATGGATTGATGATTAACATCTGCCGGGCCGCTGTTGTGGCATAATTTACCAAAGCACCCGTCATTTGTTCTGATTTTGAAATAGTTATCAGTTTCGGCGCGAACAAAATTATCGATTGTTACTTTTTGTTTTCCATTGGGCAGCGTAATTGGATCAAACAGCTTTTCGGTGTTCTTTTTGGGTGGTTTGCAAAAGGTGTTAATTGTGGGACTCAATTTTTCAATTGTTTTACTTTTATTAGTATTCTGGCTGTAAGCACTAGTGAATAATACTATGCACGATGATAAAAGGATAGATGTTAAGATTTTCATGCTAATTATCTGTTTAATTTATTAAAAATCTGTATGCAAATGATTAAAAATTATTATTTAAATAATCTGTTAACTACTCTTTTAAGGGAAATGATTTGCCTTCAAAGACAGTTTCTAACACTTTAATGTCTTTCATTTTTATAGGGTCTATCTTTAAAGGGTTTTCAGCAAGTATGACGAAATCCGCTTTTTTACCCACTTTTATGGATCCCGTAATTTTATCCAATTGCATTAAATTAGCCGCATCAATCGTGATGCCTTTCAATGCATCATAAGCAGATACTCTTTCTTGAGGCGCCATCAAAGTTCCATCGGCCGTTACACGATTAGTTGCTATCCAAGCCAGGAGCAATGGCTGAATAGGAGCCATAGTGAAATCGGAATGCAGGGCAAACTTCACTTTGTTTTTAACCAATGAGCCCAAACGAACCATTTCTGAACCTCTTTGCTGGCCAAGAACAGTATTGGATGCATATTTATCACCCATAGAATAGAGATAGTAGGGATTAGCAGACACCACCGCTCCTAATTTTGCAATACGGGCAGACTGTTCAGGTTTAGATTCTCCAAAATGCTCTATGGTGAGTCTTTGTTTTAATTGTGGCAATTCTTTTTGCAATTTTTCCAGTTCATCCAAGATGGTTTCTAATCCCATGCTGCCATTGCAATGAATATGGATAGGATAGCCTTTGTTCCACCAAAATTTCATGGCTTTGTTTAAATTTTCAGGGGTCATAATCCATTCGCCGCTATGCCCGTCCATATATCCTGGAGGTAAAACTTGAAAATTCTGACCAAAAAATGCACCATCAGCATAAAGTTTTACGGCATGTTCTATTATAATATGCGGCGAAGTCTTTTTGCCAAACTCCTTTACATCGGCAAACGTTTTTTCAAAATCACCGCCATTTACCAGGTTCAATGTATTTACATCGGGGGTAAATTGCATACGGAAAGGTGTCTTATCGTTTTCCAGATTATTTTTCATGTATTTAAAATCGCCCCAAAGTTCTCCCGATGAACCTGTACCCATATCGCCAATGGTAGTTAGTCCACCCATATGTACAAGATCACGAAGTTTTAACATATTGGTCTTCATAACTTCATCATTTCTAATGGTCGGTGCCCATTTCGGAACAACGACATTGAAAAATCCAGCTTCTACAAATTTTCCGGCAGCATAATCAATTTGGCTGTTTCCTTTGGTTTCTTTCTCGGTAATATTCAAATACTTCAAACCTGCGGTGTTCAGCCACATTACATGTGCAGAATATTGCCAAATCATAATTGGTCGTGTAGCAGAAATTCCATCCAATTCTTTACGTGAAATGTCTCCATGAAAAGGCTCCATAAAACCCCAAACAACAAGAGGTTCTTTAGGCTCTTTTAACTCAGCTTCATATTCTTTTACCTTGGCTATGAAAGCTTCATGTCCTCTCACGGATTTTACATTGCCCCAGGGAAAAACCCAGTCAAAAGGTGTGACAAATTTGGTGTTCAAAATCATAGCGCCAAGATTGGGATGCAAGTGCGGGTCTATCAGACCCGGCATCATTGTTTTTCCTTCTAAATCGACCATAGTATGGCCTTCGCCGGCTTGCTGCATGGCTTCGTCTTTCTTGCCTACAAACAATATTTTTCCATCTTTTACGACTACGGCTTCGGCGTAAGTAGCGTTTTCGCCTTCCATGGTTAGAATATCTCCGTTGTAATATACTGTACTGATAGATAAAAGTTTGCCTGCATTGTCACTTTTTGCTGCTTTTTCTCTGCAAGAAACCATAACTATGGAAAAAGCAAGCAATAAAATCAAGTTTTTCATGGTTTTCTAAATTATGTTATGCTTAGTTTTTATAGTTGAAAATTTTGGTATTATATATCTGTTCGTTTAAAGTAAATGAATTGAAAATCAGGAGTGTATGGTGATTTTTTTAGTGGCTAAATAAAAACGGATTGCAATTATGCTTAAAAGTAAGAATTAATACTATACGTAAAAATGTTTTTTATCACTTTTCAAATAGATAAGAATTATTTTTCTTTACTAGTCAGTTGCCATTAGCTCTCCGAGAGCATATCTAAAATAACCTGATGTCTTACTGCGAAGAATCTTCTTTATTTTATTTGGAAACTTGTCTTATATCTTCTTTTAATTTAATTCTTTCCATAATATTTACTATTATTTTGTTCAGCAAATTTATGTCGGGGTATCAGATAAAAACTGAGGCAGATTTTTTAAATAAAAACATATAAGTTTTTTTTAGATATTATGACGTTGTTATTTCAGTGCTAGAATATCTGCTGTTACCGATATTAATTTCTTCTTAAATATCATCTTTCGTATTCTCCAATAGGTTGTAAAAGTTTTGAGATGAGCAGTTATTACTGTATTTCACATTATAGGAAAACAAAAACTCGCACTACTGGTGCGAGTTTTTGTTTAATAACTTTTATTTCGTAAGATGAACTAAATAGTTTTACAATGCACATGTAAATTAGGGGGATTGTAAACCAAAAATTGGTACACTTTGAAAGTATGATTAATTTAAGGAATAACTTGATTTATAGATGAAAGTGTTTTTAAACACAGTAATTGCAAGGAAGTCCGAAGATCAGTTATTAAACATAAAGTAGGTTCAAGAATTTTTGGCCCTGTCCAAAACAAGAAAAACCCCTGTAAACACAGGGGTTTTTTATTCAGCGGAGGAAGAGGGATTCGAACCCCCGGACCTGTTACAGTCAACAGTTTTCAAGACTGCCGCATTCGACCGCTCTGCCATTCCTCCAGTAAGATGCAATCATTTGCTCATTGCGGGTGCAAAGATAAAATGTTTTTTCAATTCAAGAAACTTTTTTGATAGTTTTATATGGAATATTTTTATCAGCGTCTATAAATTCAATTTACGGTGTTAACCCCTTGTGAAACAGATGTTATGAAGTTCGTAATTTGCGTGTGCATTAAATGCCGTAAATTTTGTCATTTATATTTGACAAAATCAATGGAATAATAATATCGATCTCTATAATTTTTTGCATTTTTTTATGTGACAAGTTCAATTGTGTCCGCAGTGCGGACGCAATTGTAAAAGGTTGTAAATCTGATGATTAATTCTGAACAGTATTATCCGTGTATTCAAGTTTAAACCCGTGGAGCCTGCTGAGTGCAAAATTATATAGGATTGTTATTTAGATGTTTAAATTACCAAAATTAGTTTTATTATAGTATCTCGCTTAAAATTGGAGGTATTCATTTGGAAGTTAACGATTAGGTTGAGGTGGCCGCTCAGCCATTAGAACTCTCTGTAGTAAGTCTTTGTAGATTCTGTGTTCTTATTTCTTCTGTAACTATTGTGCCATGATTCTCACACGAAAGAAATACTTGTGGAATATCTTTGATAATCGCCGTAATTTTTGTGGTGCAAAGGCGTGAAGTCCATTTTGATGGATCAATTTGGTGCAATAAAAAAAAGGCAATTGGTTTTGAACTATAAAGAAATTGAAGAATTTAATAAACTAACTAATTATAAAAATCTAGCTTAATTTTTTCTCCAGCTTTTGTTTGCATATCCAATGTGATTGCAGTCTAATTTTAAATAACGGACTTTATATTTTATCTTAAAATTGGTATAGGCGGCAAAAGTTCTTGTCTCGGTTATGATGTTTTTAAGATTATAGTCACTGCCAAGTTATCACGATACACATGTAAATGCTTGTTTATTAATTATTAACTGATCAAATTAGATTTGTGATTCCATTATATTGAAAAATTTATATGAAGTTATCGTATCCAATTTTCACTGCCGTTTGCACGTTCGGTTTTTATGATGATTATTTCTTTTTAAGCTATTTATTTAGTACTGTATTTTAATTATTAAGATTAAAAGAGTACTTGATTATTGCTTTGCAGGTTGTGAATTAATTTCTGAAAAAATACCTTTATCAAATATAATTCTTTAGATTATTTCAGTTTTTATTCTATTTTGAGTGATCACGTTGATATTTTTGAAGGTTTTAGTAATTTATTTAAACTGGATTTTTCTAACTCTTGTAAAATGTTTGATTTTTTTAATTTTAAAGAAGATATACGCAAATTAGCATCGATGGCAAAAGTGGATTAATGATTCTTAATTGACGTGAAGACCTTCGAAGTTACTAGGTTGGAAGTAAATTTAAAACGTGAGTCGTATGTTCTAAATATGAATAGTTTATTAATCGATTGGTACAGGATAACATTAACTGACTGCAATAGTGCGGCAGGTGAAATTTTTTGCTGGATAATCTATTTATATTATTAAAATAGCCCTAGGCCGCAATTATTTTGGATACAAACAAATGATTGTAATCTGCCAATTCATGCTAAAGAAGGTTTTTTTGATAAAATCAGACAGCGTTTTTGGACTTGGACATACCATAAACAAACAATGGATCTTAAATTTGGCATATCACATTCAATTGGATCGGGTAGCCTAACTATTTGAAACCCATTTGAACCACAAATATTTTTAGATTGGATATTTGCTGGACTTTACCGAACCTAAAACACGAACCATTTGACACACTAGATGCTGATTATCTGAAATATTAATACCTGGACATATGAAATCAATTACTCGTTTTATTATTAATACACTTACGGGAGGCATTTTATTTTTAATTCCTTTAGTATTCCTGATAATATTGTTTAATACAGTTAACAAATATATTGTAAAGATATCTGGGCCACTGGCAAATTTGCTTCCTGATCGTTTTTTGGGTTTGGATGGAAGCAGATTATTGGCAGTCGTCTTATTGGCTATTTTTTGTTTTTTAGGAGGATTAGTCATCAGAACTTCATTTATCGCCAATTTTATTTCAAGATTAGAAGTAGCTGTTTTTTGTTATTTGCCAGGATATTCAATGATTAAAGCCATTGCTTCGGATGCTGTTGGTGCACGGGTGTCGCATAAAGCGGTTGCTGTTTTTGTAAAAGATCGCGGCAATTGGTCGCTTGGTTTTTTGATTGAAGAAAATAAAGAATTTTGTGCCGTTTTTTTTCCAGAAGCGCCAAAACACGATTCGGGTGAAGTGCGAATAGTCCCCATTCAGACTGTGCAAAAAATTGAGGTTCCAACACACAAAATAGCTCAAAGTTTTAAAAATTATGGAAGAGGAACTTTAAATTGGCTCGAAAAGGCTAAGGAAATCAATTAATTTAGCCAATACTAAACAATTAGCACAAGTATTTTTAAGGGCTTTAACTGTTTTGTTTTTGCATCATTTTTTTTCTTTATCAGTAAAAACGGATTATAGCAAATCTGTTGATTTTTAAAATAGAAAACCTTTTCTTTTTTGTCAACCTGTAAACAAAAGTGTTGGCGTAAGTGATTTGAATAAGAAATGAATTATTATCACCTTAAATAAGAAATGGAAAACAAAGGTTTTAAAGAAATCTCAAAAAAAACCAGATGTATTTATAAATCTCTCTTCCATATTGATTAATGGACAGTCGATTACATCTGCTGCTAATGTTTATGGATTGTGGATATTATCGGATTTAGAGAAGGGACGGAAGTTATGGCAGTATGTCTGCACAAATTATGACATTTATTATTATAGAGAAGTTTCTTGTTCTTGTTATAGATGGTGCCAGCAAAGCATCGGTATTAAAATGAATAGAAAATTAAAATATAGGCAAACCTGTTAATGATGCTGATATATCCATTTCGGCGGTAATTAATAAAAACATACGAATTTTATTACAAGTATAACGGAAAAAATATTTCTAATCTTTATAAACTAAAACTATTACAAATGAAAAATTACACTAAGTTATTTAATCTCATTCTTTTAATAGCAGCTTCTGCAGTTTACAGTCAGGGCGCTAAGTCTATTCGTGTTAACCTCTATGGTGCTTATACTTTTGAGGACAGTTTCGATTCTTATTATGATTATGGAAATTATTATCAAGGCCAATTACAGGATGGATTTCAATATGGTATTGGAGCTGAATTTGAAGTTCGGCCAAATTCGTTTATTGAAATATTATATTTAAGAGAGGATACTAATGCTCCAACGCAATATTATGACGGAGGTATTTTTGATAAATATGCTGATTTTGATGTTGCAATGAATTATGTTTTGGTCGGTGGAACCCGAAGTTTTAGAAAACCGGGCTCTGCTATTGAAGGATTTGGGGGCTTTATGGCAGGATTAGGTGTTTTAAGTATTCAAAATCCTGAAACTAATAAATCGAATTCTACAACAAAATTAGCATGGGGATTAAAAGGGGGGGCTACGATCTGGGCTTCTAAAAAAGTTGGTATAAAACTTCAAGCTCAGCTTTTATCTATTACACAGTCAATTGGCGGTGGATTCTACTATGGAACTGGCGGAGCAGGTGCTGGTGTTAGTAGCTATTCGTCACTATATCAATTCACATTAGGTGGAGGACTGGTTTTTGAGCTAGGAAAATAAATCTTATCTTTAACTGCATCAATCATAATGTATATTCAAATGAAAACTATGATCATTTAAAAAAGGAGAGCACTGCTTTTTTGCTTTTATTGAGTCACTTTAGTATTAATGCTCTCTTTTTTGCACATATTTTTATACTAGGGAGTTCCTGCATAAGGAACTCTTTCGTTTATTATTATATTAAAGGAACTTTAGTTCTTTTTTATGAGATAAGTTTTTTAGTGGAAATTTACCTGCTAAAAAGTTTTTTTTAGTAGGTGCATGCTTAGCTTATTCTGTTGGTTCATTGCTGTGACGGTTTTGTCTTTTTATGAAGCAGGGCGGACAAAAACGATTAAACTTTAAAGTTTTGAATTGGCTAGACAGACTCTAAGTGGAATTGTGGTTGTGGAATTGCAGCTAAAAAGTGGAGTCTTTTTAGCTGCAATTCCATCTATAGCTTGCGCTTTCTTTAATGGAAAATATTTTGACTCGAAATCATCTTCCCCAAATCATTTTGCTCCTAATGTCTATTGCTATTTTGTTAATAAATAATAAATAATCTATTCTGCCACTTATATTGCGCCAACTTCCTTTTATTGCATGAAATGTAATAAGTATTTGGTATTGATTAATTTTTCGGGATGTAATGCTACTTTAGTATGAAGAAATTATTCTAAATCTATTTACAAAATTTAAGCAATAAAAAAGTACAAGATATGTCAAAAGAAGCAAAAATGATGTTTTGGGTCGAATCAGAATTGCAAACTAAGTTTTTTAATATCGCTTTTCTGGAAGATCGCTCTGCTGCCGAAGTGCTCCGTGAATTTATGAAATCCTATATTAACCAATCGTACCAGCACAACAACAACAATCCTGTAGATACCCCGCCTGTAAATACCAACCTTATAAACGATCTTACTCCCGATCCCGAATATAGGTATAATGAGAATGGTATCAGCCCGAAAAAGCCATCTGATGAAGCATTGGAGTTAGCACGCCGAATTATCAACGGTGAAATTGATCTTCCTGAGTTTGTTCAGACGAAACACATTCCAGAACCAGTTACTGATAATAACAATAAAGAGGAATGTAAAAGTATTGTTAGCCCTTCAGTTGCACCTATCAATCTTGGCTATAAGCCGTCTAAGGAAGAATTAGAGCAAGCCCGTCGATTCTTAAACGGTGAAATCAAAGTGTCGGAATTTATTATCAAGTAAATTCTGTTAATGTAAAATAAGTTGGCATTCAAATGATATTGTACAATTCAATGTGTCTGTTGAGCATTAATTAAAAAAGCATATATCACGTCAATGTCAGGCATATTAATTTATTCACTCTAATACATGAATGTTTTGACTAGTCTAAAAGTCCAAATTAGTTTGAAGACGCACTTTTGTATTTATATATCTATTTGCAATCGTCAACATTTTTGTTTGCCTTCTTATTTTAAAATTCTGAATTATCTAAACCCAGAATCTAAATTATATTATTATAGTCTATATTTAGCGCTAATTCAAAGAGAGGGTCTCCAATTTTCTATAGGAAAGCAATTATTATTGATGATGGGATTTTTTCAATAAATTTGAAATTCAATTGTAAATAAGTTCGAAATTAAAACACTTAAACCATGATAAAAAAAAATCTATTGTTGTTATTAGTTGCATTATCGAAATGAATCATATTTTTAAATTAGTTGAATAAAAATTGAGTATTCAGATTTTGAAAATAACGATGAAAATATAATTGTTTACTAACGATAATGAATGATGAATATGGCAAAATCCTTACTATTTGATGCGGAAACAGAAGAAGTAGGCGAAATCTGTAAAGCACTGGGTCATCCTGCTAGAGTTCAGATTATGACTCTTCTGTGGAAAAAAAACAAAAGGACATGTGGTGAAATCGTTGATTTGATTCCTTTGGCACAATCTACAATATCCAAACATTTGCTAGAACTAAAAAAAGCAAATTTAGTTACTATTCACTATAAAGGAAAGAAGACTATTTATTCTATTGAGGTAAATACGATTAATGTTCTAAAAAATTATTTAAAAAGCTACCTTTCAACGATTGAAATTCCTGAAGAAAAAAAATCGACTGTTTTAACCACCACTTATAGAGTCAGAGGAAGAAATAGTCATTTTAAACAATATAACTATCAATTTCCTCATAAAAATCAAAACAGTAGAGTTTAAAGAGAAGAAAATAATTAACGATCAGAAATAAGTTATTGATATAAAATTTAATATCAAACTATAACAGTACTTTATGCTTCATAGCAACTAGTTGCCTGTAAAGGTTGTAACTTTACATGGGCTTACAGCAAAAAGTCGGACATTTTTTTAATCTCGCACAAATTCTTACCATAAATTATCCTTGTTTTGTTCTCCATATTTATATGAAAACTGATTTGTTGATTCTCTTGAAATAAGCTCGCTAATAAAGTGTGCATCTCCTTCAAGCAGACACCATTTCAATAAAATATCTTTCACGGTTGTATTTTGCCGAGAATAAATGAGTTATTGAGCTTTTAAACATGAGACTTCATTGAGATTTTTAAGTATTTCAGCTCATCAGAAGAAAAAGTTCCCCTGAATTAAATCTTTCATAAATAAAATAAACTGGAGGAAATTTTGCATTTGAAGACCAATATTTGAATGCGCTATATAAGGCTTTTATTCTTTTTTATTAGAAGAAATACCGTTTAAAATGTTTCTTGAAAGTTCGTATTCTGCTTACCAATATAAAATATTCGTACCCGGTTGTTGACCAGAAATACTTCTTTGAAGAAGAGTAATCTAAAGGTTATTTCCAGCTAAAACGTAGTCAGGATTATCCCTTGTTCAGAATCGTCCAAATGGAGGTTTATACATATTTAGGAATACTTTAATCTTTAAGGTTTTAAAACTAATAGAAATGAACGCGACAGAACATAGTTATTCAAAAATCTAATTTTTTTCAGATAATGTATTTTAAATTAAGATTTACCTTAGTTATGTTGAGGTTGAAGAAATAATGAAAATTAGGGGATTGCCTATGTAGAGTACCATTATCTAATGCCGGTTTTATAAGTTTACACCTTTCATTTAGTCAGAGAGGGAGAAGAGAAAAGCCAGAGTGGTGAAGAGCTGGTAATTGATTGAGACTTACATTAAAATAAAAGCTAAGTGGTGTTATTTGGATAGAGAAGTATATAAATTACGAAATACCGCGGACTTTACATTGAGTGGAAAAAGACAGAGAACTGAGCGCTCAGGCATTTCTAATTAAAGCAAAATTGGCACCCTGACCATCCCGAGGCCGTAAAACCAACATTAAGAAAATTGCTATGGGCATCTAAAAATGCCGGGAGCATCGTTTTTCCTTTCAGATCTACCATAATGTGTCCAGATCCTGCTTGCTTCATGGCTTCTTCTTCCTTGCCTACAAATAGTATTTTTCCGTCTTTAACTACAATCGCCTGGGCATAAGTGGGCTTTTTTCCTTCCATGGTGATGATGTCTCCATTGTAATAAACGGCAGTTTTATTGCCTGAACTTTGATCTGTCAACAGTTTTTCGTCTTTTTTGCAGGAGACCATCAACATTGCAAATGCCAATATTGATAAGATTGAATTTTTCATAAGCTTATTATTTAATTAAAAAAATAAATCATTTGATTTTTATGGTTTTACTTCTACTAATTCCGGGCATTTCCAAGTTCCATTCAAAATTTCTTTGTGAGGCCTGTAGAGTCTAATCATATAATTCCATCCCTTCATGATATATAAAAAATTTGGCTGGTTGGGATCTCCTCCAAAATGTATGGTTACGCTGCCATCAGGATTCTTCTTGGATGTTATCGAATTGAAATTATAGCTATTGTATTTGTTTACTTCATAGTATCCTTTTTCATTGTATAAAGAAACAGACCAAAAAGCATCAACAGGAACATCTTTCAGGGTTAGGGTATAAGCAGTTGCACCATCATCTTTAGGTGGATTTAAATTAAGATAAATAGCATCTTTTTCTGGATTTCCACCGTAACCTCCTGCTGTTCCTAACAGTTGTCGTACTTGGGTTACTTCCCATTCTGTGCCAAAAGCGGCTTTACTGTTAGGTAAATCTTTGGCCAATGCCAAAAGTAAATTACGCGTTTTTGTAAGGCTCTCTTCATCCCAATCGGGAATTTCCAACTTGCCCGTACTTGCCTGTTTGACAACAATGGATTCTTGTATTGCTGTGACTATTTTATTGTCTTCGGGACTATTGGGGTCTGCCAAAGTTCTGACGGTTATATGAATAAATCGAGTGCCAACATTTTCCCTGGTCAAGGTATAATTGCCCGGTTCATAAAATACCCGGATATAGGAATCTTCATTGATAACCATCATCGATACAAAACGCCCTTTGGTGTCGGGTATGGTAATGTTAAGGGGTGAGCTGAGATCAAAAATTCCATAAGAATACCTCGTGTCACGATTGGTACGGATTATGGATTGATGATTAACATCTGCCGGGCCGCTGTTGTGGCATAATTTACCAAAGCACCCGTCATTTGTTTTGATTTTGAAATAGTTATCAGTTTCGGCGCGAACAAAATTATCGATTGTTACTTTTTGTTTTCCATTGGGCAGCGTAATTGGATCAAACAGCTTTTCGGTGTTCTTTTTGGGTGGTTTGCAAAAGGTGTTAATCGTTGTATTGAGCTTTTCAATATCTTTACTTTTTTTAGTATGCTGGCTGTAAATATTAGCGCTTAATATACTGCATAGTACCAGAAAAGTTGATTTTATGGCTTTCATATTTTCTGTTTTTTAAGCTGATCAAATTAACATTAGAATTCAAATTCCATATTTTTTTGGAATTAAATAAAATGAACTCTGGAAGATTTAGATTTGCCAAACTTTATTATAGATTCCAATTTATTGATAAGAATTTTCAAATCTTTTACGATGATATACAGTTGCAAGAACTTTAATATCTTTGATTTTTATAGGGTCTATCTTCAAAGGGTTTTCGTCAAGAATAGTAAAATCTGCCGTTTTTCCTGTTTTTATAGAACCAATTTCATTCTCTAAATTCAAGGTTCTGGCAGCCGCGATCGTAATTCCTTACAAAGCCAAGTAAGGGGTAATCCGCTGGTCTTGCGAAAATTTACTGTTTTGAGATGTTACTCTGTTAATCGCTGTCCATGCCAGAGTTAAGGGTTCAATAGGCGCCATAGCAAAATCCGAGTGGAAAGAAACGGGGACCCTTCGGCTGGTGAGCGATTTGATTCGCACTAAATTTTCGCCTCTTTCTCTGCCGAGTCCTTTTTCGGAGTATTTATCTGCCAAAGTCCACAAATAGTATGGGTTAACAGATGCTTTAATACCTAAGTCTTTTATCTGATGTGCCTGTTTATTAGAGAAGCAGCCCATGTGATGCAGGGTAACTCTATGGTCTTTGCGGGGATTTCTTTTTTCATTCTCAGCCGCATAATCCAGCACCTCTTGAATACCCTGGTCACCATTGGCGTGTACGTGAATTTTATAACCGGTATCCCAATAAAATTTTATCTGCTGCTGCAATAGATTCAAAGGAGTCATCCATTCGCCCTGGTGTCCGTCGGTATAACCCCCTTCCATGCGCATCAATTGAGAATAGATTGCTCCATCCGAGAAGAGTTTTACCTGGTTGGGCAAAAAGATGATGTTAGCGGTATTGTATTTTGCAGGCAGTTCTTCCATAAATGCTTCTGCTTTTTCATTGCTGTTTCCTTTCATACCATACGATTGTGTGCCGTTGGGAATGAGATAGACAGTATAAGGCGGTTTTTTGTCCATTTCTTTTTTTAGCAGACTATACTCTAGATCAAAATCAGAACTTGGAAAACCAGGTTCGGCTACTGTTGTTATACCATTTCTCTGGATAAGCTGCGTCATCAAAGCTAAACCTTTTGAATATCTGGAAGGTACAATAAACCATCGTGCAATTTTTGGAACCAGTCCTAAGCATCCGCCTTCAAAGAAGTGGCCCCTTTTCCATTCTACTTGAGGATTTCCTTTAAAGTCGGCTTCTTTTAAATGCATTAATTCTATGCTTTATCGTTCAAAAAGACTTCGTGGAAGGAACGATGCAGTACGGCAATAGGTTTATCGGGAGAAATTTTGTTTAATATGTCCCGATTTAAATCGCCGTGCCATAATTGGTGGTATCCCCAAACCCAATACACTTCACCTGCTTTAGCATTTTTTTGAATCGATACTGTGAGCGCTTTGATGTAAGGGTCGTGCCCTACAACGCCTTTTTTGATTCTTCTGGCAGTGTCCAGTCATATGGAGCAATAATTCGTTTGGCAGAATAGAAGCTGCAATGGAGGGATGTACGTGAGGCTCCACAAATCCGGGCGTCATTGTTTTTCCTTCTAAATCGACCCTATTATGTCCTTCTCCGGCTTGCTTCATCGCTTCATCTTTACTTCCTGTGAAAGTAATTTTTGCGTCTCTGACCACTACCGCTTCTGCATAATTGGCATTTTCGCATTCCATGGTTAGAATATCTCCGTTGTAATATACTATACTGAAAGGTGGTGTTTTGCCTGAATTGTCAGTTTTTTTTCTTCTTTTCGGCAAGAAATCATAACAATGGAAAAAACAACCAATAAAATCAAGTTTTTCATGTGTTTTCTAAATTAGGTCATGCTTAATAATTATAACTGTAAATTTTGTTATTATCTTGTTATTTATCTAATTAATGGATTGAAAATCGGAAAGATATCTTAGTGTTTTTTGTTTTGCTAATACCTAAATGGACTTCTTTAATTAAGTTTAAAAGTAAGAATTTCCACTGCATATAAAAATGTTTCTTATCACTTTTCAAATTGATCAGGATCATTTTTAATACTGTTATATTACTTTAATTTGTTTATTATCCTTTGTTTAAAGGAGCGAAAATTTGAATCTAAAAATGCTGAAGACCAATATTCATAGCTACCGGTTATATAAAAAACTTAGTTTAACTTGCTTAGACATTCCAATGCTTTTTCGGGTGCGGCCATGCCGGACTCATATCACTGCATCATTTGTAATTTTCTATAGCCGAGCAGACGTTCTTTAGGAATGCCGGCAATCAATGATTCTGGTATGGGCTTACAGTGCTCTTCCAAAGAGGGGCGAAGGCTGCCAAAGAGCTCTATTTTGTTTTGGAAAACTGCACATTGGAGTGCAATTATTATAATTTTAATCAATACTCAGTTTTTTTTTTTTTAATACTATATGCACCTTTTTTTTCACAAAGCTTCTATTGCACAAAAATAAATAGGTTTTGCGGCTCCATAAGCAGAAAATTGATCACCCTAAAACACCGGAACCTGTCTTTCAGCTTTACAATAAAAACTTAATCAATTTTTTATAGAGGAGTCGAATGTTACGGCTTTCCAACCACTTATTGGTTTTAGAATTTTGAAAAAATTATCGAGAATATTTTTACAATGAAATTTAGATTTAAATTATTGATAAAATGATATTAAAGAATAGTTATTTTAAAACCATTACGAATGCTCTTTTCTGCGGAAGTTTTTTTGCTGTTTCAAACCTGTATGCGCAATGTGATGTAAATACCGTAAATAATGATTTTGAAGAGCCCTTAGTAAGTATTTCTGCTGAAATGGTTGCTCAAGCAAATGTTCCTGGATGGAAAACTACTGCTCCGGATGGTATTATCGAATTTTGGAAAAATGGTTCTATGAATGGCACAGCATATTCAGGAAATCAATATATAGAGTTAAATGCATATTTTCAGGCAGGTGTATATCAGGATTATGATTCCGCTAAAAATAAGCTGTTTAATTTTTCTTTTGCCCACAAAGGCAGAGCTGGAAGAGACGAAATGGTTCTAAAAGCTGGTCCTCCAGGAGGGCCATATACAATTATTACAACCGCATCAACTGATAATGTGGCATGGAAGGTTTACAGCGGAAATTATACTGTCCCCTTGAGCCAAAATACCACAAGATTTATTTTTGAAGCCATAAAATCCTTTACCAATGATCCGACAGTTGGTAATTTTTTGGATGCGATAAATTTTGCTTCAGCTTTAAAGGCTCCTATAGTATCAGGTGATCTAAACGTATGCTCTGGCAATTCGGCTACATTGAAAGCAGTTGGAGAAATTGATTCGGAAATTAAGTGGTTTGATTCACAGGGCAATATCCTGTATATTGGAGAAACTTTTATTACGCCAATTATAATTTCTGACACAAAATTTAAAGTGATGCAGATTAATTCAAAAGGATGCCAGAGCAGTTTAGAGGATGTGGAAGTAAAATTAAAAATTAAAAAACAGATAATTGCTGATAATGCCTTTTCTATAAAGCAATTAAGTTCAGAATCAGGAATCGATCTAATCGTTGAAAGTACGAACTGGGAGAAAAAAGAGAATTTGTTTTATCAGCTGGATGATGGAGATTTTACTTCCTCGAATAAATTTTTTAATGTACCGCCTGGTATTCATAAGGTTACAATACAATATAGCGGGAGCTGCGAGGATTATAATGAAAAAGTTTTGGTAATCCATTATCCCAGATTTTTCACGCCCAATGGAGACGGATATAATGATATATGGGATATAACAAAATTTGAAAATATGCCTACTCTCAAAAATCTTTCGATTTTTGACAGATTTGGAAAACTGGTAAAAAAAAATAATTCTTACGGGATAGGATGGGATGGAAATTACAATGGGGTAGCAATGCCTTCAAGTGATTATTGGTTTATATTTGAATATACCCATGATGGATCTTCAAAAATAATTAAATCACATTTTGCTTTAAAACGATAATTATATTATTTATTCTGATCACCATGTTTATTTACTAGGTGTGTTTAAAAAAAAGCAGTTTTCTGGCTATTGTAAATTTTTAGAGCCGCGAGTGGTCTATAAAATTCAGCTTAGTTTTTGGTGGAAGAAAGTGTTCAGTGCAAAAAAAAAACTGCTTTAAATTTTGCGGCAGAGAAGTTAGAAGATTCATTTTGAAATATGCTAAAAAAGGGTATGCAGTTGCTATACCCTTCTAAAGTCTACAAGTATTAAAAAAAAATGATAATTATGATCAGCTAAAAATCCTATCTGTAAGAAAACAGATTTAGCTTATTTTTGGTCTGCTTTAGATTTGGATGAAGTGTCAATAAATAAAAAAAATTACGTAAATATTTAATAAAACCTTAAATTTTTAATAATGCAAATTTTAAATATAAATAAGATTTAAATTTTATGATTGTTATAATTGGACGTATCTGTGTAACTATTAGGGTTTTTGCTGATTGTTAATATGCTGTTGTGCAATTATATTTGGTTGATAAATAGTGTTTTGTATAAAAAGAAAAGCTTGCGCTGTAAAGATGTTTTCCTTAAGTTTTTTTTATATATAACTTTGTAATTTGCTGGTTTTGGTGTTAGAATGAGGAGTTTTTAAGAGGCTCAAATATGCATGATAAAAGGAAATGTCGAAATGATGATAATCTGTGATTTAAGATGGTTTTTGTATGTTTTGTGTTTAGGTGCTTCAATGTGAATTTTAATAAGTAATTTTCAAATCAGCTTCGTTTGATATAACTGTTGGCAATTTAAAGGAATGATCAAACGTGATGTTTCTTTCTTTCTTTCTTTCTTTCTTTCTTTCTTTCTTTCTTTCTTTCTTTCTTTCTTTTTTTTGTTAAGTTTAAGTCGTAATTTCTTTTTTAAGAATGCGCATTTAATAATGAAACTGATTATGGATTGTGAATATGTGCTAAGGGAAAACTTATTTATGTTTCGGGTTTCTTAATTAAAAAAGTTATATTGCGTTTGTTTTATCCTAAGTCCCGAGGATAAATTATGAAATGCCACTTTCAGACAAATCCTCTCTTAATACCCCAAACTAAAATTTAAAAAAATGATGTCTAGAAAAGTTAATGCATTATTGGTTGATGATGATTTGAAGAATTTAGAATTATTGAAACATTTCTTAATTAAATTTTGTCCGCTTGTAAATATAATTGGCGAGGCTAACAATGTTAAAGATGCAATAGCATTGATTGAAAATTTGAATCCGGAACTAATTTATACCGATATCCAGCTAGATGATAAAAATGCCTTTGATGTACTTGATCAGATTAAAGTTAGTGGGATTGAAGTTATTTTTGTTACGGCTTATAGCGAGTATGCCTTAAAGGCTTTGAAGTATAATGCACTTGACTATATTTTAAAGCCCCTTGCTATTGAGGATATTATTGTTGCTACAAATAAAGCTGTTTTTAAGCTTAATGAAAAGAAACGAATCAATAAATTGGTTTCAAGAAATGACGAAAAAATGCTTGCCAATATAGGTAGTGATGATAATGATGCGGTCAATGGTTCTTCTTATTTGGCAATCAGTTCTCTTAATAATATATTGATTATAAAAAAAGATGATATTTTGTATTGCAAATCCGAAGGGAGGTATACAATATTTTTTTTAAAAAACAAAATAGAACATGTTTCGTCAAAGAATCTGGGAGAGTATGAATTGATATTGAATAAAAAGTTTTTTTTAAGAATACATCATTCCTACATCGTAAATATAGATCATATTTTATGCATTAATAAAAAACAAGGCTACTATTGTGAAATGGTAGATGGTTCGTTGCTTCCAATTTCTAGGCGTAAAAAAGAAAATTTATTGGTACTGTTAAAAATATAGTTTCCTGGATGGGTTGGCTTAGTATGGAGAAACGGTTTAGGCCCAGGTCTAGGCCTTAGGTATAAAAAGGAATTATGGACGCAGTGCAATTAAGTTTAAGTGCGCAAAAAGGAAATCTAAAAATCAAGTCCTGCAGTGCAATTAAAGTATCAGCTTAAAAAAAATCAAAGTGGATCGTGATATTCTAGCCATAGGTACCCTTTCTAAGGGAGCCAATATTTTGTCTTTTTTATAAGATAATGAAAAAAATATATCTGCCTTAAAGGACGTGCCTTATTTTATCTAGGTTTAACAGGTGTAAAGAAGGGTCTGGCGTCTTTCGGCAGCTGAGTACGCAACAGACTCCATGGTTGCGGTTTAGAAATTGCTCATAAGCATAAAACAACTGTAGATGGATTCCTAATCCATTCTGATCTGGGAACTAAGTGTTCCAGTAAACTTTTACTGCTGGACGGAATTCTTGTAAAACAGCAAAAGAAGTCTGGGCTGGGGAAACAGTTGGAATTAAGCGGCCACTGAAGTTTTTTTCGGATCTTTAAAAGCTGAAGAGCCTCTGGCTGTAAATTAACTTTTGGATAAGAGCTCTGTTGAATTTCTTAAACAAGGATTGAGTGCAATGATTAATAAGGCTGCAGGATTTTGGCTGCACAACCACTGAAGTATTAAAAGAAAAGGGGGTATCGCAGAAATGCGGTTTAACTTTTTTTTTTGTTTTTTCTCAGCATAACCAAAATGTCAGGTTCAAAGACTCGTTATTAGTGTTTCCTTATGCGACCATTTGTTTCCTGATAAAGGCCACTTGTTTCTTTTTATGGTTTTTCTGTGTTTTCCTGTCTTACTTTTGCCGAAGAATAAACCTGTTGGTGTTTTTGAAATCAGCAATACAAAAAAAAATATACACTATTTTGAAAGTAGGATTTTCTAGTGTTGATTTGCGGGACTTTTTGCGAGCTGTTTGTTCAGATTCTGCTGACAGGTTTTATTTAAAAGCTTTAGTTTAAACTTTTTATTTGAATTAATTCGTAAGTATCTGAAATTAAAATGATTGTATGAAAGATGTGTTGGTTAGTCTAAAAAAAAGAATATTCTGTATTTCTGGTCTCTTTGAATCTGGATTTAAATATTTTTGTTGTTCATTAGACGATTCTATTTAGGTGTTTGCGGTTTCTTTAATTAAGTATTTTGATAATGATTTGATGTGGTTTTTGGATATTGCATTGAATGGGCTTAGCTGGATTGATTTGTCTTTTCTTGCAATATAGCTGGTTTAGCAGAACCTAGGGCTTTCTAAAGAGACTGTAAAGTTTCTGAGTTAGGCTTTTTGAATGTGAGACTGGGATTCAAGTAGTGAATTAGCTCTTTGCGTTTGGCTTATGGGTCATTTTATTTCGACTTCATATAAAAAGTGACGGGTTCTGGCTAGTAGCTGTAGGAGTGTAATTCAATTTGCTGGTACTGCATCATTTTTCTTGCCAGCAGATTCCTGTAAATATTTAATTTTAATTTACTGTAAAGCTTCTGATGTTAATTTTCTAGCATCAAAACGATATGCGGCAAGATCTGCATTTGTAAAACATCTTTTAATAATTAATTCTATATTTCTTTCTGTATCTAAAGTGGTCTCCTTGGCAGGGTTTCTTTGCTTGAAGGGGAAACTGTTTTCAACAGTCGCAGTAACTTGATATGGTTTGGTTTTTGCAGTTATAGCTGTTGGCGCATCTGTTCTTTTTTTTTTGCTGATTTGTTGGTTGGGGTAATATAATGCTCTTTCTATTGGATAGGAGGTTTGATCTATTGATGGGCGAGCTAGAATATTTTGTGAAAAAAAAAGCTATTTTTTGACGTGTTCTATTGGGTTCCAAGCTGCGAAATCACTTAAAAAATATATTAACATTGCGGGTTTCTATTGGAAATTCCGAAAAAAGAAACGATGGTGTTGCGGTTATTTGTATTGGAATATATTGTCTCTTTAAAAAAGAATCAAGCTGCCTCTAAATGCGCGTTCCTTCTGCTGCTAAATTCCAATCTCTAAAAACTGCTTTTTCTCTATCTTTATTGAGTCGTCTACTGCGGGTAATGTGATTGTGTTTCTGATGTCTGCGAATAGGTAAATCCTAAGCTGTTATCTCCATGAAGAATCCATTTGGGTTTAATTAGGTTCTCTGTGTTCTTTTGGTATGGAATTAATCTGTTTAGATGAAGAGGTGGTGTTTTGTCTTCTTTTTTTGTAAAAAAAAATAATTTCGAATTGGTCTAGGAGGTATAATTTTAGAATCTCGATAAAAGGCCTTTGTATTGCAGAGTGATTTTATAATACATATCTGGATTTTAATATTTCTTCATAACATATAGTTTGATCTAAAAAAAAATAAGGCGCTAGGGTTGGGTTTTTAAAACCATACTAGAATAAAAAAAGACGGACCGTTGCGACGATGTGGCTTAACTTTTTTTTAGCATGCCCAAAATGTTCGATTTAATTAGTGTTTAGCGGTGTTTTTATTTAAGCCATTTGTTGCGTGATAAAAGCCACTTGTTACTTTGCTGGTTTTGCTTGTGTTTTTTTGTGTTATTTTTGTTTGAAAATAAACCTGTTGGTATTTTTGGAATTCAGCTATACAATAAATATACACTGTTTTAAAGGAGGATTTGCTAGTGTTGATTTGCGGGACTTTTTGTGAGCTGTTTATTCAGATTTTACTGACGGGTTTTATTTTGGTACTTTATTTCAAATTCTTCATTTGGCTTTATTGCTAAAACATGAAAAATCTTATTTTTAATGTTTTTTAAAATTAGTATTCATTAATAATAATATAATACAAGTCCGTATCACGGCAGAATCAATCAGAAATGATTAGCAAAAAAAGGCGATATTCCGTATTTGCATTTTATCGATATAAAAAAATCTGTCTAAACATTTTTTTATAAATTAAATGAGAAATTGCTTCTCTGTTTCATTACAGGCTGTTTTTTTTTTGGTATTATATATTGGCTAGGTATCTCCATAAGTAATTAGTTTTTTAATGGTTTTTGGCAGGGCTTTATTTTAAAGCCGTTACTGTTTTAATCCCGTTTTTCTTGAGTGATTCTTGCTTTTAAACGTGAAAACTTCATGTCGCGCTAATTTTTTATAGAAAATCAATTTCTATATATTAAGCCCTAAGTCTGGCACTATCTGCCGAATTCTGGTGATTTTCTTAACGGAGCCCCTGTTTTTGCATTTTTTATATATAACAAATTAGCTTTTTGAGCTGTATGCAGGCATAATGATGGAGAATAATGGTTTCTTATTGTTTCTTTCCCTGTTCGCTGTTCAAAAGAGTGCTGAGTTCAAAATATGGAAGAAAAGTTTAGCTTGTTAGCGAGTATTTTTCGGCTTTCTGCTGAAGAAGCCGTTGCTTTGTATGTGTTGTTTTATCTCAAATCTTAAAAATATTTAGAAAGCCGTTGCGTGCAATTTTTATTCTTCACTTCATGATGTGTAGTAATAGTGTGGCGATTATTTGATTATGAATTAAGTGATTCTGATGCGTTTTTTTAGTTCTCGAATTTTAAAAACCGGTTATTGCTTGAATTGGCTCAGTTGTTACATGCTTATGTATGAGACATTGTTTTATGTTTACTATTGTAATGAATTTTTTTTCTTTTGCTTTTTCGTTGTTACTTAAACGAGAGAGTCTTTTTAGTTTTTCAGTTTCACATAAAAAAAAATAGTATATAAATTGCTTATGTCCAGTCCCTTTGTTTTTAAAATAAATAAAAAATATTTCTTAAGCCGTTTTAATCATGGTGATGCAAAGCAGGTAAATAAAATTGTTTCTGATAGTATTTTGAAAAGAAAAGAATCGTATTGCAATTATATAAATTCAATTAAGTGCAATAAGGCTTTAATTTTTTTTATTATTTTATTTTTTTATCATTTTAATTCTAATTCCCAAACTAAATCAATAAATCCTCAAGTATTGCCTTTTGATAGAATTTGTGCTGGCAGCGAGGGAGGTAATGATTATAGCGTGACTTTTAGCTATGACGGATTTAATGCTCAAACTGTTTTTGCAGTTGAACTTTCAAAAGACAATTTTGGAACTATTGTATTGCCGGAGACATTGTCCGCCGAAGATTCTGGTGTTAATCAGAAAACAATAAGATTTGCAATTCCTTCGGATATTGTAGGTTCAGATAACTATTGTCTTAGGGTTTCCGCAGCGGGTTTTTCCAGCGGTAAATTCCTTTCTTTCGGTTTAAAAAATTATTTTCCAATTTATTATAAAGTGCATGATAGGCAATTTACAATTAACAATTTTAATGGGGATGCAACATATTGTTTCGGCTCTAATTATTTATTGGCTATTGATGGTGATTCAAAATTACCTGCAAATGATTCGCCTTTAAAATTTGGCTTTTTAACATATAACTGGTACAGAGACAATGGCGTTTCCCAGCCGCCAACGCTAGTAGCTGGAGCCAGCGGACCCTCTTATAGCGTAAATTCTGATGGAGTTTATTATGTCGAGACAAATTATGGAGGCTGCAGCTCTCAGTCTTATTCTAATCGTGTTGCAGTGACTTCGTCCGGTTCTGGATCAGAGTTTATTATAAGTTCTAGCTTGGGAAATCCTTTTTGTCCTACTGCTGATGGAACTGTTTTAACGGCTCCAATGGGTAAATATTATAGCTGGAAAAAGAATGGAGTTGCATTTGGCGGCAATAGCAGGAATATTACTGTTAAAGATCCTGGCCTATATACCGTTGCTGTTGATTCGGAAGGCTGCAGTTCAGCAGGATCCATCAACCTTAAAACCAATGGCATTAATGCAGTTATTGATGCAAAAGATGAGTTTGAACTTAAAGATGGGGAAAGTATAAGTGTAACTGTGACTACTGATGCCAGCCAGCCAATTTTTGAGTGGTATTTGGATAATAAGCTTATAGCTTCTGCCACAGCTGATACTTATGCAGTTAAAACTTCAGGTGTTTATAGAGTAAAAGTTACGCAGATTTCTGAATGTTTATCATCTAAAGAATTTATTTTCAGGGTGAAGGACGAAATGGGCACTGCGGATCTAATACCAAATATAGTTAGGCTGGATAGCCCCTACTGGAAAATTCCTGATATATATAAAACGCCTGCAGCCAAAATACTTATTTTAAACTCAAATGGTGAGGTGCTTTTTGATGATGTGGGAAGCGCCTATGACCCAATGGTGAATTCATTCATTAAAGATTTTAAAAATGTAAATCCGGTATATTACTATGTCATCAAATACGAGGGTAAAATAAAAAAAGGTTCAATAACAGTAATAAAGTGATATGAGAAAATTGTTACTATTTATAGTTTTATTCTGCAATTTTTCAAATATAGCGAATTGTCAAAGTAAATCTGATGTTGAAGCTGTTTCTCTTTCATTGCCTATTAGAAATTCTTTAAAATTTAACAGGAATTTAATTAATCCAACTTTTAGTTTTGTGCGTGAAACAAATTCCTCTGTTAGTTTTTACAGTAAGAAGCAATGGGTGCAGTTTGAGAATGCCCCAAGTACTTATTTGATGAATTATTCAAGCCGTGTCCGAGAAAACGAAGCATTTGCTGTTGGTATATTTCAGCAAAATTACGGACTGATGACAATTTTTGGAGGAATAATGAATTTCGCACATAACATTGTTTTAAATCAAGGCAATAATTTAACTTTTGGATTAAATATGGCTGTTTATCAAAGCGGCTTAAATAAAGGAAAGATTGTATCTGATGATTCTGAGCTTCTAAGTGCCAATTATACTTCAAATTTTTTACTAGGCTTAAATCCAGGGATTAACTATGGAACTGAGTTTCTTGATCTAGGGCTATCGATTAATAATCTGGTTCTCTATAATTTCGGAGGAGGCATTATAAAAGAGGATCCCGAAAAAGCTATTGAGCTTCATGCTATGTATACAGGATATCTGTATGGTAATGGTTTTTTTGGTGACAGTAAATTTTCTGGATTTTTAAAAACAGAAATAAAAAAGGACAAAACAGTTATTTCTGGTCTTGCTATGCTTGCTTTAAAGCAAGGATTTTGGGCGCAAACAGGCTATAATACTTTATATGGGTTTTCTGCAGGATTGGGCATCAATTTGATGCCAGGTGTTGCTATTGAATATAACTTCGAAAGGGGAATGGGGCAGGTTGCCAACATGGGGGGATCGCATGAATTTGCTATTGCTTATAAATTCAAAAACAGCAATTATTATGAAGAAGA
The DNA here is from genome assembly GCF_023272795.1 of Flavobacterium humidisoli. Taxonomy (NCBI): domain Bacteria; kingdom Pseudomonadati; phylum Bacteroidota; class Flavobacteriia; order Flavobacteriales; family Flavobacteriaceae; genus Flavobacterium; species Flavobacterium humidisoli. The sequence goes on from NZ_CP096829.1 coordinate 2,482,763, forward strand.
TGAAAGTGCATTTATAGATCTTTCAAGGTCAAAAACTGTTAAAAAACACGTTGGAATTGAATCTAGCCCGGCTGGCGAAGAGATAGAAGTCTCAGAAAAATTACCTAAAGGCAATTCGAGTTCTACGGAATTTAGCGGCACTACAGCAGGAAATATGAAAGGAAATTTTGCAGCTAATAGCAGCGAGAAATTAGCAGCTGAAGATAAAGAAAAATTTGTAACCGATCCAAAAGGTCTAGCAGCCGAAGGTGACGCATTACAAAAAAAACTGGCAGCTGATTCAAAAGTAAAACCGGATGCAGAGGGTTTTAAATTAAAAGGGGCTTCCGATAAAGCTCAGCCTGAACACGCAGTCTCGCAGAAAAGGGCAGCTCAAAATGTGGAATTAGAAAAAAAATCTGCTGCTGATTCAAAAGTAAAGGCGGGTGCAGAGGGTTCTAAATTAAAAGGGGCTTCCGATAAAGCTCAGCCTGAACACGCAGTCTCGCAGAAAAGGGCAGCTCAAAATGTGGAATTAGAAAAAAAATCCGCTGCTGATTCAAAAGTAAAGGCGGGTGCAGAGGGCTTTAAATTAAAAGGGGCTTCCAATAAATCTCAGCCTGAACACGCAGTCTCGCAGAAAAGGGCAGCTCAAAATGTGGAATTAGAAAAAAAATCTGCTGCTGATTCAAAAGTAAAGGCGGGTGCAGATAGTTTACCTATAAAAGATAAAACCTATAAAGTTATAGAAAATGATAGGGGTAAAGAGTCAAAATTAATGGCCGGTTCTGAAGCTAAATCATTTAAAGTGGATATGCTGGAGAAAAAAACTTATGAAAATTCAAAACTTAAAAAGGATAAAGAACAATCGGAAAGCGGCGCCTCCCTTCTTGAAGATGAAGGAGTTAAAACTGTTAAAAATATTAGTCAATACAGTACAGATTTAAGTAAAAAACAGGAAGATTTATTATTACAGGTTCGGGAAAAGGTTATGGATAAACAAAGAGACCTGGATGACCTAAAACAGGAAAATCAATTAAGCGAAAAACAAATTTATAAAGAACCCAAAGCTTTTAAAAGCGTCACCGACGAGAACAATAAGCTAGAAGCTCTAATAGCGCAGCTTGATAAAGCGGAAATCACTCAAAAAGATCAGATAGCTAATTTAACCAATATGTATAATCAAAGGCTTAAAAAAGCTGGAAATGGAAAAGATTCTTTGGACATGTTTTATCTTGAAAAGATAAATGGGCTAAAGGCAGCGCAATTAAAAATTCAAGACGAAAAAACGGGCTTAATTTTGAATTTAGAAAACATTAAGCAAGCAACTGAAATCGAAAAGAAAAATAGAATTAAACGAGCAGTTTACCAGAATGATCAGAATAGGTATGCCCAGGACGTTGCTACCCTAAAGTCTATTAAGGAAACAACAAAAAGTAGCAGTACGCCATTAACGCCAAAAGATTTTGATTTTGGGGAGAGTCAGACGAACATGCAAGTATTTAAAAATATAAAAAATTACCAGCAGGGCTATTATCTGGTTATGGCTGTTCATAGCAGTATTGAAAAAAGAGACAAATTTTTAATTAAAGCCTTCGCGGCAGGCTGCACAAATATTAATTTCTTTTATAACGTTCAGACTAGTCGCTATTATATATACTATCAGAGATTCGATGATTTAGATGAAGCAATTATGTATTTAGAGGCAAAGGAAGCGAAACCTTATAATGGCAAAATGGCAATTATCAAATTAGAAAATTAAAAAGTATTTTTTAAAGGGCAGAACGATAGTCAATTGCTGTAATACAGTAATGTATTTTAATAGACTATATAACTACCACACAAGACAAAGACAATAAGCAGGTTATGAAAAAGACGATTATTTTTAAATTATCCCTTATAGCAGGGCTGGTGCTAATTTGTATCTCATCTTATGCGCAATTAAGAAGAAGTTTTATACCCAGATACACAGATAGTCTGCATGATGATAGATCAGTTATCGAAAATAATATGCTGAATTGGGGTAATGGAAACCTTCAAGGGCCAAATATTTCTTATTATGTTGCCCAAGCGTATGAAAATTTTAACATAGGCTATGCTGATTATTTACAAATGACAAATAAAAACCCTGTTACAGGAGATAATATTAATCCTGCGACAGGAGAAGCTTATGCCTGCGTGCGTGATAATAAACCCTTTCCTAAGATATATTTATGCGGTTTGAATGATAAAAGGATAATAGATAGTAAAATTACTAATGCTAGCAGTATTCTTTGGCAGGAGACAAAAGATCTGCCGCCACCTGATACGCCAAATCCAGACAGTTGTCCATATGAAGGTGCACAAAACTGGACAACCATTGGAAACGGTCCTATATTTACCGCTGATAGGGCTGGTGTATATAGAGTCATAATTAAATATGACAATACTACGGTGGAAACGTACTATTTTAATGTGTATCAAAACCTGTTTGAGCCAAAAGCAGTAAAACAAGATATGATATGTAATTCTAAAGGAAAAATAACTGTTACAAATCCACCTGAAAATTCTGGTTACATTTACAGTTTGGATGGCATAAATTATCAAAGTTCGAATGTATTTAACGACCTTGGCAGTGGAGATTATAAAGTCTATATCAAACAAAGCCAATTGTCGGATAATACAATTTCAGCGTGTACGTTTTTCACTGATATTAGCATCTTAAAGTTTGATTTTGCCACAGCTATAGAAGCTACACACCCAGCGTGCAATAATGAAAAGGGAACAATAAAGGCTGTAGTTAATAATGTCCCTGGCGAGTATAATTTTATTCTGAGAAAAAAGGGAAGCATTTCAGAGATTCAGAACACGGGACTTATAGAAAATAATTATACTGTATTCCAAGGTGTTGATCCAGGGATATATGAGGTTGTGTTTTCGACAAATAATAATGGCTGCAGTGAGGTTAGGGAAATTGAGGTATTTGATTATCGTCTGACTGCTGCTGCTAATATCACAAAAGCACTTTCGGCTTGCAGTGATGGCGAAATTACGATAACTGTTAACGGGGGGACGCCCAGACCCGGTCCGCCTCCTTATTATATGTACTATATAAATGGAAGTCAAAATTATATTACAGACAATGTGATTCCTGTTAGTAGAGCTACACTTCCACGAGATGGTATCTATAATATTGTTGTTGTGGATGATATGGGATGCAAGGTAAGACTGGCTCCCATCCAAATTATTGAGATTCCAAAACCGACCGTTACGGCAACTCCTAAAATTGTTCCATGCGGTGATAATAAAAGCGGTGAAATTGATATTACAGTAGTTCCAGCAAATTCAGGATACTCTATCTCTTATAATGTTGATAATAAAGGGTTTGTCACCTCTCTACCGATTCTTAACTTAGCAGTAGGACTGCATTCTTTAGTAATCAAATACAGCTACAATGGTGTCGAATGTGCTGAAGATGTACGTAAAATATTTATTAGCGGTGAAGATGGCTCTTTAAGTGCATCTGCAGGAGTAGGTGAAATGTCAGGTTGCGGACCTGTGGGATTTGAGTCTCAGGGAAAAATTAGAATTACCAATGTTCAAGGCGGGGTTCCTCCTTATATGTACAGTTTTGATGATCAGATGTCATGGATAAATTCAAACGAGGCTTATGTGAACCCAGGGATATATACTGTTTATGTTAGGGATAGTAAAGGCTGCAGTTTTGGCATGTCGGATATTGTTTTAGAGGCAAGACCGGCTGATCCGACAATTGAATTAGATCCTATTAGCTATAATTGTGATGGTACTGGGAAAATTACTGCTAAAGTAAGAAATCCGGCAAACGGTAACTATACTTGCGAATATTATATTGACGGAAAAGCAAATTCTCCCATTACCAATAATGTTTTTACAGATGTTACTTCCGGTTCCCATGTCATAAGTGTTAAGTATAAGTTAGTTTCAGCGTTAACTTTCAGTAATTTATTGAGAGAAGATTTTGGAAGTGGGGAAGATACAAAATCACCTGGTATTAATGCCAATTATTGCTGGGAGAAGCAGGATTATATTGCTGAATGCGGTGTTGGGTTATGGCATGATTGGCTTTTAAATGATGGTGAATATGTAGTGACAAAAAAGATTCTTCCTGAACATGGACCTGATTTTGGCTGGATTATTCCTAAAGATCACAGTAGCGGTGGGATTAATAGCCAGGGGCGATATTTAGCCGTAAACGTTGGAGGTACAGTTGGAATAGGAGGTGTTTTATATAAAAAGAGAATAGTTGACATTATACCAAACCAGAATATTAAGGTTGAATTTTATGCTTTAAACCTATTGCGTAAAACTACATTAAAAGACGCCCCAAATCTTACTGTGGAATTACATCAAAATGGGGTTTTAGTGCCGGGAGCATCTTTAAATACTTCTGATATTATTCAAAACGAAAGCTGGAATTTAATTGATAATTTATCATTGAATCCAGGCAATAACACTGAACTAGATTTTGTAATTAGATCCAATAGTGATATCTGGGATGGCAACGATTTGGCAATTGACGATATTTTGGTATATCAGGTGCCTAAGTCCTGTTTATCTTCCAAAGAATTTGATGTGATAGTAAACAGTACTAAAGCCTTTAAAGCCCATCCTATTTTTGATGATGCAAGCTGCTATAATGCATCAGATGGTAAAATTACTATTTTTGCTGAAAATTTCGATTTAGTCAATGGATTTAAATATTCTATAGACAATGGTAAAACGTGGAATGATTCTAAGATTTCGCCAGTGATCATTTCGTCATTGGGCACAGGAAATTATACGGTTATAGTAAAAAATGACGATCAGGGGAGCTGTTTGATTACTATTAACGGAATAATAAAAGCGCCTTCTGAACTTTTGGTTTCCGCCGCTTTAGTCAGCCAGCATGATTGTAGCAATGGCGCATCCATTAAAGCAATAGCGAGCGGAGGGAAACCAAATTATAAATATGAGCTCCGTAAAAGCGATGGTACAGTTGTTGCCTCATTTCAGTTCTCAGACATATTTTATAATATCCCTGCCGGAGATTACTTCATTGTCGTTGAAGATGCTTCTTCATGCTCTTCAGTGGCTTCATATCCTATTTCGGTGACCGCTGCGTCCAAACCGATAGCATATTTAGACGCTAAATCAGATTTTTGTTACGATCCGATAGACAAGACAACGCTGGCTGTAAATGTTTTTGGAGGAAAATCCCCATATTATTACAGTATAGATAATGGTGCTTTCCAGCTCAATAATGAATTTAAAAATGTTGAACCTGGATTGCACAGCATTCGGGTAAAAGATTCAAATGGCTGTGAGGCAGATCAGATCAAGGATATTAAAATTTCTGATAAGTTAAAAGCAGACGCAAAAGTAACTAAAGATTTAGACTGCAGCTTATTTTCGAAAGCCGAAATTACGATTACTGCTTCAGAGGGTTATCCAGGATATAGCTATGAAGTATCTGATGATGGCGGAGGGTCATATAGGGCAATATATGGCAATGTTTTTGAAACAGATAAAGCAGGCAGTTATGTATTTAGGGTAACAGATTCAAAAGGATGCGTTTTTATAACTCTGCCTGCTGATATTAGCTTTTCAAACCTAACAGCTTCATATAATGCAAAGAGCCCTTACTGTCCAGATGATGCAAGCGGATCTGTAACGTTAAATGCGCTGAGCGGAGCTGCTCCATTTAAATACAGTTTCAATGGTGGAAATTTTATTGATATCAATGTCTTCGGTGGCTTGGATTCTGGAGTTTATCCTTATGCTGTCAGAGACAGCAGAAATTGTGAAGTGCAAGGAATGGCAGTTATAGAGGCGCCAGCAAAAATTGATGCAAAGATTCATACGGTAGGAATTTCTTGCAATCCAAACAGGCTAGGAAGAATTGAGGTCAATGTGGAACAAGGAGGGACAGCACCTTATAAATATTACTTATACAATAGTGGAATGCAGGAAATTGCTTCATACACTGAGAACGCTGCTGCTCAGACTCCTGTATATAATTTTTTAGGATTGGATTATGGCATTTATTATATTGCTGTGATAGACGCGAATGGTTGTGCATTTCGAAGTGAAAAAGTAAAAATTGAATCACCCCCTATTTTAGAAGCGGGTGCTGTTACCGCTGGTGCTGCCTGTAGGGATGGTATTTCCGTTGAATTGCTGGTGAAAAGCGGAAGCCCAAATTATACATTTTCAATTAAAGGGCAGAATGTTCAGTCAGGTCCAATTTCTACACCTTCATTTACGTTTGATAAGCTGGATCCAAATTCCACATACACTTTTGAGGTTGTAGATGGAAATGGATGTATATCTGATGTAGAGGTAATAACGCCTCGCATTTCTCCTATTGCAATAAATACTTTCGCTAATGATATCGATTGCTATCAAAATAACGATGGTGAGATATCTGGTGAGGTATTTAACTATGGCCCGACCGTTACGGGACTATATCTTGAAATTCGCGATAATCTCACTAATCTTCCTATTGCGCCGGCTCAGAATATGCAGCTGCTAAATCTGGATGGCAGCCCTGCTTCTTTTAAGTTTGAAAATTTAAAGGCGGGCAGCTATATAATTTATGCACAAGAATTAGATGGCCAGGAATGTTCTACAGCGGCTAGTTTTGAAATAAATCAACCAGATTCTCCTTTAAGCATAAGTATTGACAGTGTGCTGAATGCTAATTGCAATAGAGGGGCCTTAATTACAGTAATGGCTAGTGGAGGTAAGGCTCCATATGAATATGGAGCGATAGAGGCTCCCGGTGCTAATCCTTCTTCTTTTAATAGCAGTAATGTGATTGAAGTCCCCAATCCAGATAAAAAATGGAATATAGTAGTTAGAGATGCTAACGGTTGCGTAAAGGCAGTCGAATTAGATGTTATAAAAGATCCGCTGCCCTCTGGATTTAAAGCCTCCGTTACATCTCAATGCCCTGATGCTGAAGGGAATTTTCAAATTATTATAGATGATTCAGCTGCGTCAGGAATAGCGCCATTCGAATATAGTATAGGGGGAGGCTTCCAGGCTGATAAAATATTTAGAGTAAACGTAGCAGGAACTTATAATTTAACAGTAAAGGACAAGTTCGGCTGTACTTCTGTTTTTCAAGCAATTGTAGATGTTTTAAAGCCATTGGAGCTTGATGCTAAAATTGTCGGCCTTACAGGCTGTTCTGATGGAGATGGTATTTTGAGCGCTATGGCAAAGGGAGGATCTGGAAATTATATTTACTCAATTGATGCAAAAAACATAACCGCAACACCAGCTGTGTTTACAGGTTTATCCTCAGGCTCTCACCGAATAGCTGTGAAAGATCTTGTGACAGATTGCATAGCTGAGGTTGTTGTTGAGTTAAATGCCGCTACGCCTATTACAAAATTTGATGCTTCTTCTGTTTCAGTTACATGTACAGGAGGAAATGATGGTATAATTATAGCTAGTTTAGAGCAGGCAGGTGCAGGCATTAATGATAATCCTATCTATAGTTATAGCTTAAATAACGGTCCCGCACAGCAGAGCCCTTATTTTTTCGGCTTAATGGCAGGAAGCTATAAGGTTTCTGTAGAATCAGAAAGGGGCTGTTCAGCAGAAAAGGATGTGATTGTAGGCGAGCCAGCATTAATAGCAGTTCCAGATCCAACGATAACCCAATATAAATGCAGCACAGATAACAGCACTAATTTTGCAACTGTTGAGGTGAGAGATGTAAGGGGTGGCACTGGAATTTACAGCTATGAGTTTATAAGGGACAATAAAACAGTTTATAAAGGCCCAAAAAGCACCTATACAGAAATGGATTATGCAGGAGGTGCTTACCGTATAAATGTTTATGACAGCAATGGCTGCGTTGGTTCGGCACTAGGGACAAGCACTGTAGAGCCCTTCAATGCAATGGACGATATTGTAATTGATATAGATAAAGATATTACGTGCATCAGCAACCAGCAAGACATTACAATTACAGTTAAGGATAACATGGGGAGCAATCTTGCAGGCAAATTTGATTACATTGTAAAAGGCGCTAATGGAACCCTTTACGGGCCTATTAAAAATAATGACGGAAAATTTACTGGATTAGCTGTTGGCAATTATTTAATTACTGTATATGATTCAGCTACTGGCTGCACAATTCAGGATGTTCATTACATCTTTGAACCCAATACTTTTGATATTAAAGCGATGCCGGTTAAAAATAAAATCTGCTATGGAAGCTCCGATGGGATTATAGAGTTAATGTTTGTTAATAATCAGGCTAAGCAAATAGATGCAGGTCCATTTAGCTATACAATTACGGGCCCCGTTTTTATTTCAGACACAACGGCCGGCGGAGGGCCGGTTAGGATTTCAGATCTGGCGGCAGGGCAGTATAATGTTATTGCTAAATTGATCAATAAACCGGAATGCACCGTACAGACTGTTTTTACAATAGACCAGCCAGTGGCGCAATTGGCAATTAAAAAAGCATATTCCGAAATCACTTGCGCTGCAGGCAATAATGATGGGGTTATTATTGTTGCAGCCAGCGGGGGGGCGTCCGGAGAGTATTTATACGAATTGAGGTCTAAAACTGCCGTTATAAAGCCTTATAGCGATTCTCAGATTTTTGAAAATCTTACTGCTGGAAATTATACCGTTTATGTTAAAGACGGTTTTGGCTGTGAGGCATTTGTTGATGTTTTATTAACTAATCCATCACCTGTTAATATACAAATCAGTGCAACACCAATGCTTAAATGTTATGGCGCAGTTGATGGGGTAGTCAGTATTGATGCCGTTACAGGAGGTTCGGGCAGTTATACATATACTTTGCACGGAGTATTGAGTGACGGCACCTTTATAGTTGAGCAGTCCCAAGGAGGCAGCAAATTTACGGGACTAGGGGCTGGAAGTTATTATGTGTCTGTAAGTGATACTTGGAATTGCAGCTCTAATTCAAATACTGTTGTTATCAATCAGCCAATGAAAGTGAAAGGAACATTGACCATTAGGTACACTGAGAGTTGTAAAAGAAAACCATCTGTTAAGCTTACATTTGAAGGAGGTGCGGCACCGTATTACTATAGCCAAAATGGTACTGACTATTTTGGACCAGTTAATAGCTCGTTTGTTGATATTGATTTGCTTGGGACAACTTCTAAAGCTGAGTACAAATATTTTATAAAAGATGCGAATGGATGTAATAGCTCGGTATCCAATAGTATTTCATTTTTGCCAATTCCTGCTTTGGATTTCGATAGCCTCACTAAATTTGATATAGGATGCCAGGGGAGTGCCACAGGTTCAATATCAGTAAAAGCAAAAGGAGGTTTGGGGAATTATATTTATACGCTGCAGAATAGCCAGGGAGTAGACATACTGCCTTCGCCAGTACAGAATTCTCCTGGTATTTTTACATACCTTCCCAAGGGCAGGTATATAGTAAAAGTCACTAGTTTGGACTGTCAGGCTGTTTCAAAAATTATTGATTTAGATGAGCCATTAGAACCTTTAACTGCGGATGCTATTCCAATGAGTGTAACTTGCTATGGTTATAATAACGGAAAAATTACCATAAATGCGGCGGGCGGTACAGGTAATTATAAATATGCAATTGAACCTGAGTTTAAGCAGTTTTTTGATAAAAATAGTTTTGAAAACTTAAAAGCCGGATTATATGATATTCTTGTTCAGGATCAAAATGAATGCTATCTTCTTATTAAGGATGTTGAAGTAAAAGAATCAGATCCAATTTTAGTTTATGAAGTTTCAAATTCAATGATGCCGGAAATTTGTGCAGGAGATAGAGATGGCGCATTTAGCATTGAAATCAAGGGAGGCAAACTGCCTTACAAGGTGCGTCTTGATAGTGTAGATGGCATATATGTTCAAGGTACGGTAGATCAGAAGGTATTTGATTTCAGAAACCTTTCAGGGGGAGTTCATACGGTTTATGTCAGCGATGCTCTTGGATGTGTGACAGAGTTTGTTGAGGTAATGCCCTCGTCAGTAATTCTTGATCCAAGTGCAGAAATAAAATTTGACTGCGTGAATAATATCCTTACTAATATGGTTGCGGTTACGGTTGATAAAAGCATTTCAAATCTTGCAGATATTGATTTCCAGCTTGATGGCAAAGGAGCATACCAATCAAGCAATATCTTTAGAGATCTTGTTCCTGGAATACATTTTGTGACAGCAAGACATACAAATGGGTGTAAAGTGGCGACCGGCACTTTTGAGATCAAGGCATATGATCCATTAAAGCTTATTGTTAGTACAGCAAAGAAGCAGATGAATATAATAACAGTTGCCGCTACAGGTGGTTCACCTGTTTATGAATACAGTTTCAATGGGGAGCCCTTTACATATTCTAACACTTACAAAATCTACAGATCTGGAGACTACAGGGTTATTGTAAGAGATCAAAATGGATGCACAGATACACTTCTTGTGCCAATGAAATATATTGATGTTTGTATTGACGATTACTTTACTCCGAATGGAGACGGATTTTACGATACTTGGGGGCCTGGCTGCACAAATATATACGATAGGCTCGAATTTTCAATCTTTGACAGATATGGCCGCGTAATAGCTAAATATCATTATGGTGAAAAATGGGATGGGAAATACAGTGGCAAAGAATTGCCTTCTGGTGATTACTGGTATGTTCTGAAGCTAAATGACGAGAAAGATAACAGAGAATTTGTTGGACATTTCACTTTATACAGATAACGAAATAGCGCTCTTACACCGATCTTTAAAAAAAATGTTGCAATGAAAAAAATATTTGTATATTTAGCACTCCTAGCTGTAATTAAAAGTCACAGCCAAGAGTTAAACCTGCCGGTGTTTACCCAATATTTAGCTGATAACCCTTTTGTGCTTTCCCCTGCCTATGCGGGTATTGGAGACAATCTTAGAATTCGTGCAAATGGGCTAACGCAATGGGTTGGAATAAAAGATGCTCCCGAAAATCAATCATGTTATGCAGATTTTAGGGTCTTGAATCGTTCTGGAATAGGAATTTCAATTTATAATGATAAAAACGGTTTCACAAGACAGACAGGCGCCAAAGTTTCTTTTGCGCATCATATCATTTTAGACTATTATTCGGAACAGTATTTATCTTTTGGGCTTTCATATAATTTTAACAGCTTCCGCATTAATATAGATGAATTCAATAACACGATTGAACATCCTGTTTTTGATCCATCGGTTACCGATAATCGTTATACGGCAAATAATAATTTTGATGTTAGTGCTTTGTATCGTAACCGGAGGTTCTATTTGAGTTTTAACGCAAATAACATTTTAAAGAAAAACATAAATAAGTATAGGGCAGAGGAGCCAAATTTGCTTTCAAACTATCAGGTATATACCGGATATACTCTTAAGGATAGAGAAAACAGGCGCATTGAATATGAGCCATCACTATTTTATCAGTATTTTGCAAGCGATAAACGCTCTACCGCCGATCTTAACTTCAAGTACAGGCGCTATAACCGCTACGAAGATTATTATTGGATTGGAGTTTCATACCGGATGGTTAACGATCAATTTCTAAAGCCATTATCTGTAGGGCCAATGGCAGGTTTCATGAAGTCTAAATTTTATTTCGGGTATTCCTATCAGGTAATGTTCAATGATATTGGAAATTATAATACCGGTACGCATGTTGTTACTCTAGGGGCTGATTTCTTGCAGGCCATCAGCATTTGTCCATGTACGCAAAGTCCGGTCCACTAAATAAAAAGAGTTAATTTGTAGGGTTGATTATCCCTGTCTTTTCTTGTTAAACAGCACTTAAATTGCACTGTCCCAAAAGTTAGTCGTTTTTTTTCGGCATTTTTACTGAAAGAAAAGTCAAACACAGTTATCAATTCAAACTTGAGTGTGCGGTATTAGCGGTTAATAGGCATCATTCATGTGAGTGGGTATCTACTTATAAAGTTACAGCGGATCTAACATTTGCAAATAGGTTATTTTTGACAGGGATGGGAAGTGATAGTTTGCTATTACGAAAAAATCAGTTTTATACGATCGATTTTAAATTAAAAACTATTAAATCCTATACAGTTCAACCAATCAATTGAAACAAGAGATTATTGAGTATGCCGATTATTATAATATGAGCGTATAAAAATTTAATCTAAAAGAAATAAGACCGATGCAATATCGAGCTCATTATTATCAAGCTTAATTATAAATTTGTTTAGACTTTTGGATGCAGTTTAAATATAGATTTTTTTTTGTTAATATTTTTATTGTGGCCATGTAATTTTTTGGATATGGAAAAATCTGCTGGTTTATGAAAGCTGATTTTTCCGTATTTCAATAAAAAGACTATTCTCTTAAGGCTAGGTGCATGACGCTATCATTATTGCACATGCATTCCCGCATCTTCTTCTGCTGGATTTCATCTCTCTGTTTTTTTTAGACAGGTAATAATATAGGAATTATAAGCACGGCCAAAGAATTTACTGCTGGTTTTTGCTGGTTCTGTAGAAAAACTTCGGTTTGATCTGAATTAAATGGCATTTTTAGTCTTATGCTTTAAGCTTAAGTTTTTTAGTTTTTTTTCGTTCCATCAGGTCTATGTGCTAATTTATTGAGGAAACTTACGGTCTCAATTTTAATTAAAAAGCTAGCCAAAATAAAACAGCTGCAAATAAATTAATATTTATTCTGGGCAAATTCGCTATGGCAATAAAAGATCTGCGCCTTACCGCGGATTATTATAGAAATATAGCAAAAAACATAGCCCATATGGTGAACTTCGGAGATAATGCGGCTGCTGACAGTTTTTTTTTCAGATCTTAAAATTTGAATTGGCCTTGCGCCGTAAATTAATCTTTGGAGAGCGGATATACGTGAAATTCTGAAGACATTGAGATTTGACACAATAAAAAGAGGAAATTTGGTGTGACCTGTTAAATTATTCTTTATTGAACTGGTGAATTAGGGAAATGCGGATTAATTTTCCCCTGGCGTCCTTCTGCATCTCCAAATTAGTCCCGTATTCTCTTTTTTTGATTAATTAACGTACTTTTTTAGTGGGCAATATCCTAATTCAAGCAGGGTATCTTTGATACTTTTGCAGCTTGAAATGATGATGATTACGATGCATCATGAAAAGTTTCATTTTCTTAAAATGTCTTTGAAATGTTTATGGAATAAATAAATGTTGAAAAACAAATCATGTCTTTAAAATTTTCAAAATGAAATATGATGTATCAATATAAGTTTTTTTCTATTATATAGGTCTATATAGTGAATATTTAGAATTCTATTTAAAGTCTTTTTTTTGCCGGCTTTTTGAATCGTCCGAGATTGTTTTGTATATACAATTGATAATTTTTTCTTTTTTTATGATAAATGTTAAAAATAAATTACTTAAAAATAAATTACCTAAAAATAAATTACCTAAAAATAAATTATATGGTTCGTATTACGATAAATTAAAAAATTTCATGACTGAAGATGAATGGGTCTTGAAAAACATTTATGAGATTAACTATTTCGGACATGGGTTTGGGCATCTATATGAGTTTAAATTTATTGATGAAACATGGTTTGTGCGTCCAGTCTCAGATTACTATAGGGCAGAGAGTCATGCAAAACAGATTTTGTCTTATAGTTTTGCAAAAAACCGTGCCATGGCAGAGGTTCTGATGACGTTTTTAGATGAGAAAAAAGTTTTGTTTGAAAAGGAATGCGCCTTAAAGGGAATAAACGGCATACACAACCCATTTGATAAGAAGTTTAAGCTGCAGGTTTGCTCAATTATAGATTTGTTTGATTTGTCTTAATAGATATTTCAGGTTTCTTTTGGCCTTGATATTTGCATTTGAGTTTTTTTATCTGAAAGATTCGATAAGCTTTAATTTTTGAGCTTTATTGTTTTGGTGCTTTATTAAGGCATGAATAGCTTTAGATGAAATTTAATGAGGCAGCTGTGAAGTATTCACATTTGTTTTTGATTAAGCAGAGAGCATCCTTTTTAGTGGCTGAGCACTTTTAAATTCTATGAACTTCCATCAAGTGAAAGTTGCTTTATTACGGGGACTTGTTTCTATATATTGCATTTGAAATGCTTTAAAAAGAACAAAAAGGTGATTTTCTCATTTTTTAATGACTTAATTGAATTATGCAATTACAATATATATTTTTTTACTTTTATTTTCTGTTTTTTTTTATTTACGGATCTTATTTCCTTATTAAACAGAGGTTATTGGGCTATCGTTTTTTCGGACTTCTATGCTTTGTTTATGCTTATTCTTCATTTTTAAATTTTTTGTTAAGTTCAGGGCTGATTATCCGTGTGCCATTTCTGTTTCGAACGGCTTCGCCTTTCCAGTATTTAGTAGGGCCTTTAAGTTATTTTTTTATTATTTATACCTTAAATCCGGCGAGAAGAGCCAAAAGTTATGATTTATTTCATTTTTTGCCTTTTATATTGCATTTCTTAGAAATTTCCTCAATTATATTTCTTGAGAAAAAGCAGAAATTGGCCTTGATAAAGTCTGTTGCTGCAGGTCAGAATTTTGAACAAAATTTAGGCATATTCAGTAATGAATTTCATATTCTGCTTAAGTATCTCATATATTTATTCTACTGTTTGTTTAGTGCAAAGCTTCTGTTTCCATTTAAAAAGGTTAAAAGAAACGAATTTTTTATTAAGAACAAGTTGCTTTTTAAATGGCTGCTTTTTGATAACTATCTGAAGATAGTATTGATTATTATTTCTTTATTTTTAGTTGTTGAATATGATCATATTTTAAGTTTTGCTAAAGGTTTTAGCGGTTTGGTTTTTGGTCTTGAAATGGCTTTGAGCATACTTTTTCTGATATTTAATCCGAAATTGCTGATAGGTGTAAAATGGGTTTCAATTAATGTTGATGGCGAATCATTATCGGGAACTATTAATCGCAAAAATGATAAGAAGATTTTGCGTGACAGAATAATTTTAGAGAGATTGGATAAATATATGAAGACTAACGAACCGTACAAAAAAAAAATTACAATTAATGAGATTGCCCAGGCGGTTAATATATCACCAAATAAATTGGCTTATTTAATTCGAGAAAATTTTAATCAGTCTTTTGTTGATTACATTAATTCTTTCCGCTTGACTCATGTCGATGTTCTAATCTCGCAGAAAAAACATTTTAAATATTCATTTGAATATGTTGCCTTTGAAGCTGGCTTTAATTCCAAAAACGCATTTTATGTAGCCTTTAAAAAGCTTAGAAACTCAACACCCAAGAAATATTACGGTGATGAAAATTGAATATATAGCTGGAAACTGCAAGATTGCAAATTATTAATCAGTTGTTGCTGCAATGTAATTGTTTTGAAAATGCATAAAGTTTATTCTAATGCTGGAAGTGATTAGGTTTAATAGATGATATCATAACAATGCACTGTTATTTTATATTAGACCGCTTTAATTCGGAAACAGTTCCGATTATTCGGTTATATGAAGCCCTGTGAAAGATATGGCAGCTGGGCGGAATCAATTGAAGTTTTTTGTTTAATTAAATAAAACTGTAGAAATTTTATAAAAAAATCAGCTTTATTCCTTTTAGGATGCTGAAATTATTCTGCCTAAAATATGGCATTATCTTATGATGTCCAAGAGATGGCGGGTTTAGTTTTTAATTGGTTATTTGTCTTGTCTTCTCTGTGTCGGTAAAAAAAAACTGGAATGCAGGATGGCAGTTGTTTGAGTATCCAATAAAACCTGTTTTATTTTTGTCTTATTTTATTATTTTATTATTATGAATTATTTTAAGATCCTTTGTTTGTTTTTCTATTTTTTTTACGGTTCAAAAATTGATGGACAATGCAAAAGAGATACTTTAGAATATTCCGTAAATTCTCTTGATGGATCTTGCTATTCTAATGGGGTAATTACTGTGAGTTTCCCCGCTTCCTCATTATATTGTGGAGGCTGGGAGGCACGGATAGTCAAAACTACGGGAGGAGCGCCAATAATAAAGGCTGTTCCAGTATATGGCGGAGATGTTAATTTTACTTCACTGCCGCCAGGAAGTTATGAGGTTATTTTATCAAATGGAAATACATATCTTCCTTATTCTTCTAATCCAGTTTCTGTAAGCAGTAGCTATACTCCTCTAAATATTAATGTAAGAAGCACTGCTCCTTCCTGTCCAAATGATTCAATGCATTATGCAAAAGATGGAACTCTTACCGTTGATATTCCTACAGGAGGTATAGGCCCTTTCAAATATGAAGTTATCACATCTGCAGGCACACAAGTTTTTGTTTCTGCCGGTGGTTCATCTGAAGACAGAACCCATACTTTTTTTGGAATGCAGGGAGGTGAAACGGTGACTGTAATTACTACTGACTTAGCGGATAATTCTCCTGGATGTGCTGTTTCTGCTACTCGCAGCCATACTTTAGCCAATAATACATCTGTTCCTTTAGCATATGATTTTAGGGCATACAATTTTGTAAGGAACTCTTCTAATTGCAGTGAGGCAAAATTATTTGTAAATCTTACTGATTTGAGCGCTTCACAGCTTAGTGTTCTAAAGCTGCCTTCGAACGCTGTTATAATTATAAATGGGGTTTCTTATAATTTAAGCTGGAATCCAGCTTTTAATCGATTTTATTATGATTCATCGTTGGCAGGTTACCCTGCTTTGGCAGATGGCACGATGATTACTACCGTTTTTAATGATGGCTGCAGTGTGATAACCCGTACAAGCGCTGTGAGTATGGATGATACTTTTTTGGATGTTGGCTGCTCACCAGTTATTGATCAATCAGAATGTAAAGTCAAATATCAAATTCAGATTATCGGTGATCGGGATATAACAGTTGATGGCATGACCGATCGAGATGTTTATTTTTGCAGTCAAAATGCATTAATTTTTGAAGTAAGGGTTTCTGATTCTCCAGAGGTTTGGCGTGTTCTTAACGGTTCTGAAGTTGTTCCTGCGGCCATTTATCCAGCTGGAAATCCAATGAATGTTACTAATGGATCAAGTGGCGTAATGGCTTCTGCAAAAAGTTATTGGAATGTTTTTCAGACTGGAGTTTACAGGGTGACAGCATCTGATAACTGCCATAATGTTCAGAAACTATTTGAAGTTAGCGATAGTGATCCTTTTAGGGGGTTTTCTATTTCTGAATACCCCTCCTCCCTTCTTCAAGGCACTTCTACCATAAAAATTAAACAGCCCAATGCAAATTTTGAGGGGTCTGTTGTCATTAAGGTTTCTCGTGTTGATGGGCAGTCAGGCATGGCCATTAATCCGAATCAGCCTTACACGCTTGCAGGATCTTATGCTATTGATTTTCCTATTATTCGATCGGTAGCTTCTTCTGCGGATGCGGATTTTTTCATAAGTGACCTGCCTTTGGGGGATTATAATGTTGAGGTGACGTCCGGCTGCGGTTCTATTAACGGAATATCTAAATTAATGAAGGTGACTTTAGATCAAGCTGCCGATTATAATCCATATTATAATGTTATACAAGGCTGTGGGAATTCTCATAGAATAGATTATGATTTAAATCAGGGGTTAATGCCTATGGACGCAAAATTGTAGAATTGTTTGCCTCAGATCCATCAGGTGGTTTAGGTGCTCTTGTAGCCTCAAACAATTCTTCTAGCACACCAGGTTCTTGTTCAGGTTTTTTTGCAAATGTGCCTTCTGGAGATTTTATTATCCGTTATACAGATCTCAGTCCAGTGAATGGGCATTATAATCAATATTCTGCGGCATTAAAGAAAACTGGTCCTTTTGAATTTCAGCATCCTGTAAAAATCGCTTCTTATTCGAAAGGTAATGTTAAAGTATCAACAGCATTCTGTAGGCCAATTTCAAATGCAGGTGCTGTCAATGTAGAAATAACGGATGGAACTGTAATTTATCCATTAACTTTTAGTTTGTACGATGTTAACGAACCATCTGCTCCTCTGTTTGGACCTTTTACAGTTGCTAGTCCAGAATTATCCTATCAGTTCAATGAGATACCCTCTGGAGATTATTTTGTCAGAGCGGCAGATCAATGCTATAGTCTCGATACAGCTTTTAGTTTAAAAAATGTTAGTGGGCCTGATTTTAGCGTGCAGGCATCTCGATCAATAGTCTGTTCAAATAATCCAAGTGTAATATTATCTTTTAATGGCGCTGATCCCAGTTTGTATGATATCTGGTGGGAGGATTTCTTTGGGAATTTTATTGTTGAAGGTACAGAAATTAAACTTGCGCCAACAGTTAGCACTACTTATATTTGCCAACGTAAATTGAAAGATCGATTTTGTTCAACAAATCAAATAACAGGCCATTATTATAGAGTGAGGGTAACTCCTGAGCCAGATACTTCATTAAAGGTTTCAGATATTAATTGTGATCGGTTTAAACAAAGTAGTATAACGATTTATAATGCACAGGATAGCAGTTTTGAGTATGAACTTCTTGATAAAAATGGAAATTCTTTTGTTCCTTCAATTGTGTTTCCCGGAAATGGTTCAGACCTTAAGATTGCAATACCAGATAGTGTGCCTTTAAATTTAGGAGACCATATAAAAATTAAAGTATCAAATGGTGACGCTGGATGTACCGAAATTTTGACCGATGTTGCAGATGTAGTTGACACTGTTGGTCCAGATACACCTGTATTGTATGATGCTGAAGGGGAATGTTCTGTCACCCTTTCTGCTCCGACAGCTTACGATGCATGCTCTGGACCTGTCACGGGCATAACCGACGCAGTTTTCCCTATAACGTCCCTAGGCGCCACACAGGTGGTCTGGACATTTGATGATGGCAGGGGGAATATCTCCAGGACTGTCCAGAACGTTCTGGTGAAAGACACTTCGGCGCCTGTCGCGCCTGTATTGCCTGATGCTGAAGGGGAATGTTCTGTTACCCTTTCCGTTCCGGAAGCTTACGATACATGCTCTGGGCCTGTTACTGGTACAACTGACACAGTTTTCCCTATAACGTCCCTAGGCGCCACACAGGTGGTCTGGACCTTTGATGACGGCAGTGGGAATATCTCCAAGGCTGTCCAGAACGTTCTGGTGAAAGACACTTCGGCGCCTTTGACACCTATATTGCCTGATGCTGAAGGGGAATGTTCTGTTACCCTTTCGGCTCCGACAGCTTACGATGCATGCTCTGGGTCTGTTACTGGTGCAACCGACACAGTTTTCCCTATAACGTCCCTAGGTGCCACACAGGTGGTCTGGATATTTGATGACGGCAGGGGGAATATCTCCAGGGCTGTCCAGAACGTTCTGGTGAAAGACACTTCGGCGCCTTTGGCACCTATATTGCCTGATGTTGAAGGGGAATGTTCTGTTACCCTTTCGGCTCCGACAGCTTACGATGCATGCTCTGGGGCCGTTTCTGGCACAACCGACACAGTTTTTCCTATAACGTCCTTAGGTGACACACAGGTGGTCTGGAGCTTTGATGACGGCAGAGCTAATATCTCCAAGACCGTCCAGAATGTCCAGGTCCGCAATATTTATCAATTAGGAAAAGAGAAGACGATTTGTGATAATGGTGGTTCCGGATATAGGGTTATAGTCTCTATAGAAAAACATGGTTTTTTTAATATTACAGGTAATGGAGGGACAGGTATATGGAATGATAATGTCTGGACTTCTGATGTTATAGCTTCTGGGACTGATTACAATATTAAATTTAATGATGCCGCAGGGTGCTCAAGTTTTAATGTCCATGGTTCAGCGCCTTCTTGTTGCAGGTTAGAGATTGAGAGCCCCCCTTCAATAGCGATTAATTGTAAAGATAGTTTGGATACTTTTAGAACAGGGAAACCTATAATTAAAAATTCTTGCGGTCTAGTTAAAATTGATTTTGTTGATAGTACTGTATCAGAAGGATGCAATTCGTTTACCGGAAATCTCATAAGAGAATTTGTCGTGACAGATACAGATGGTAGTTCTGCAACTTGCAGACAATTAATTAAAATTACAGATAATGAGGCCCCTATATTTGAAGGAGATTTGCCTCAAGAGATATTTGTTGATAGCGAAAATATTCCCGAACCTGCTATTATATCTGCTGTAGATGACTGCGATGCTGCAAATGTTTCTTATAATGAAATAAAAGAGGAAGTTGATTCCTGCTTTTATAGATTGATTAGGACTTGGACTGCTGCTGACTCTTGCGGTAATGTTTCAGTATATAATCAAAAAATTAATGTTTCGCGTAATATTAAAGTATTTAATGGGCTTTCTCTAAACAGTGATGGTAAAAATGAAATATTTTACTTGGAAGGAATAGAATGTTACCCTTATAATTCTGTTGAGATTTTCAGCCGCTGGGGAAATAGGGTTTTTAGTATTGAAAGGTATGATAATAAAAAAAATGTTTTCAATGGTTTTTCAAATAGTAAAGGTACTATTTTCAAAAATGAGAAGTTACCAGCGGGCACTTATTTCTATATTTTGAAATATGATTTTAAGATTGACGGGAGTCATGATTTTAAAAATATTGAGAAAAATGGCTATTTGCATATCGTAAATTAAGTATTCGTACTGAGCAATTTTTGCGCTTCGATTATTATTTCTGCATTTTTAATCATTAAAGCAAAGCCAGTTAGCGAGATTAATAATTTGATTTTATTATAATTGAATCATTTGTATTGCCCTTTATGATTTTAAGAATTTAGTTATGGGATTTCATATCGAATTTTTGCTATAGTAGGATAAAACTCCTGATAAATGGATAATATAGTGAATGTGATTCGGCTTATAAAAGCAGTAGTGTATTTAGTATTTTTGTTTAGATAGAAATCAATGGAGATGAGATTAGAAACGGGAATCAGATAATTAATACCTTATGTCTTGGTCGGCATTTTAAGGATATTGAAAAAAACAAGGCCTTTTAACTAGAATGATTTGTAAATATTACGGTTAGATTTAAAGTTTTTATTTAATAACAGATAAAATTTGATAAGTTATGAGTGAGTTTTGGATTGAGAAAGCTTGTGGGGAATCAATTGATAATGCTTTGATTGCTCATGCATATGCCGCGATTGATCAGATAAAAGACATAAACAGTCTGCATGGCACTTTCTGGATAGGACATGTTGAAGAAGATTATGTTCTTGTGATACATAGGAGTATGCGATTATTTTTTATTTATGGAGAAAATCGGGATAAGCAGCTTATGATGTATGTTAAAGATTGGGCAGCAGTGAAATTATTGATCAAGAATTATTTTGCAAAAGATTTTAGTATTCTTAAAAAAGAATTTGATTTATATAAAGCGGATTAAAGAGTTTTATTGTTATTGAAAACGGCATTTGCTTTAAAAATAAATCATTCACTTTTGGCATTTCAATACAAATTGATGCCTTAATATTGAGAAGCCCTCGAACCAGAACTATGCTTTGACAAAAAGGAAATTTACGGACTCTTTTTTTTAAGATAAACTGTCCAATTAAGCTCTGAGAGGATTTGTTTTGGGTACCAGCGAACGAAATTTTTGGTAAGCGCCCAGGCAGCTATGCAGATGGATATTTAAGATTATATCAGCCGTAACGGAAGATTTTTCGAATCATTTTATTGGTGATTTGAATATGTTAAGCCCTGATATGCATGGCTATAAATGAACGATGCACAATGGGGAATTCCTTCTGATGCTGTCTTAGCTTTTGAGTTGAATCTTATGTTTTTGATGCCCATGCTATTAGGGTGCGCTTTGTTGTTGAACGCAAAATAAGACCAGTAATTTATTCTGTATCACAGGGCAGAATTCTATGAGGCACTTGGTCAGTTGGGCAAAAGAATATAACACCATTTTAACCTGATGGGTGTCATTTTAGTGCCAATGGCCAGCCAAAAGATCTTACGATTGGCATGCTGCAGTGTTTTGAAATTTCTTTAAATATAGGCAGTCAAATGGATTAAGTAAAAAGCAATGCGGTTTCGGTTATAGAAATTTATTGCTATTTGACAAACACTTAAATAAGATCTGATCAAGAATCATATAAAGGCTATATGCGATTATAATAATTATTTTTTCCATGCGCTATCGGTTCTGATGTATCATCTAATCAACAAAGAAAAGTTTTATGGGTATATCCTCACGAGCTGACTGGCTATCAAAAGATAGTAATTTGGGGGATTAGCAATATATTCTGCCGTTTGGGCTGCGTCTTTTGGCGCACTCTGAGTAGCATCGGTTAGAAAAGATCCTAAGTTTTCCATCTACAGTAGCGAA